>NZ_CP108393.1:3571785-3895357 GCF_035961655.1 Streptomyces sp. NBC_01317
AAATCCGTCAGGCTGGCGAGTGTCCGCCACCGACGCGGCCCGGGCGGCGTTCGTGACGGCGGAGACCTTCCTCACCGTCGCGGCGGCGGGCGGCTCGGGCGCCTGGCGCGTACGGGAACTGCCCGCCGGCCACGGCCTGGAGGCGGCGGTGACCACGCGGCTGGCGGAGGCGGGGATCGCGGCCGAGCGCGAACCGGCGGCGGATCGGGAACCCGGGCCTACGGCCGGCCCCCCGGCACCCGGAGCGGTCCGCTCCCCCGACGGGACGGTGGCGCTGTCCGTCCAGGCCCCGCTGGGCCGGCTGAGCGCGGCCCAGTGGCGGATACTCCGGACGGCGGCGGCGAAGGCCGCGGCAACGGCGGACGCGGGCGGGGCCGGAACCACGCCGTACGGGACCCTCCGCGTGACCCCCTGGCGCGGCGTGATCGTGCCCGGCCTCGCCCCGGACACCGCCGACGACCTGCTCGACCGCCTCCGTACCGCCGGACTGGTCACCGCCCCCGACTCCCCCTGGCACGGCGTCAGCGCCTGCACCGGCCGCCCGGGGTGCGCCAAGGCCCTCTCCGACGTACGGGCGGACGCGGCCCGCGCCCTGCGCCCGCCCGGAAGGCAACTGCCCTCACCGCCACCCCCCGGCCTGCCCGTCCACTGGTCCGGCTGCGCCCGCCGCTGCGGCCACCCCCAGGGCACCTCCTGGGTCGACGTCGTCGCGACGGGTGAGGGCACCTACGACGTCTCCGTCGACGGAGACGCCCGTACGACCGCGGCGGGACGAAGAGCGGGACAGGCAGCGGGACAGGAACTCGCCGACGCGGTCGCGGCGGCACGGACGACGACCCCCACCATGACGAGATGAGCGAGACCCCAGTGTCCACAGCGTTCGACTACGAGAAGGACGGCCCGGCGATATACCGGCAGTCCTTCGCCATGATCCGCGCCGAGGCGGACCTCACCGGGCTGCCCGCCGACGTCTCCCAGGTCGCGGTCCGGATGATCCACGCCTGCGGGATGGTCGACCTCGTGCGCGACCTCGCCTTCACCCCCGGTGTGGTGGCCCGCGCCCGCGAGGCCCTCCGCGCGGGCGCGCCGATCCTGTGCGACGTCGCCATGGTCGCCAGCGGCGTCACCCGGAAGCGCCTGCCCGCGGACAACGAGGTCGTCTGCACCCTGTCCGACCCGTCCGTGCCCGGCCTGGCCGCCGCGTTGGGGACCACCCGCAGCGCGGCGGCCCTGGAGCTGTGGCGGGACCGCATGGAGGGCGCGGTGGTGGCCGTCGGCAACGCCCCGACCGCGCTGTTCCGGCTGCTGGAGATGATCGAGGAGGGCGCGCCGCGCCCGGCCGCCGTCATCGGCGTGCCGGTCGGTTTTGTCGGCGCGGCCGAGTCCAAGGACGCGCTCGCCGCCCATCCCTCCGGGCTGGAACACCTGGTCGTACGGGGCCGGCGCGGCGGCAGCGCGATAGCGGCGGCGGCCGTCAACGCGATCGCGAGCGAGGAAGAATAGTGAGCGAGAACAGCGTCCCCGGCACGCCCCCCACCGACACCAGCACCGCCCCTACGTCCGGCACGTCCGGCACGTCCGGCACCGGCCGCCTCTACGGAGTCGGCCTGGGCCCCGGCGACCCGTCCCTGATGACCGTACGAGCCGTGCGGATCATCGCCGAGGCCGACGTGATCGCCTATCACAGCGCCCGCCACGGCCGGTCCATCGCACGGTCCATCGCGGCCGAGCACCTACGTCCCGACCACATCGAAGAACCGCTGGTCTACCCGGTCACCACCGGCACCACCGACCATCCCGGCGGCTACCAGGGCGCCATGGACGACTTCTACGCCGAGTCCGCCGCCCGCCTCGCCGTCCACCTGGACGCCGGACGCACCGTCGCCGTCCTCGCCGAGGGAGACCCGCTCTTCTACGGCTCGTACATGCACATGCACAAGCGGCTCGCCCACCGGTATCCCACGGAGGTCGTCCCCGGCGTCACGTCGGTCAGCGCCGCCGCGGCCCGCCTCGGCACCCCGCTGGTCGAGGGCGAGGAAGTCCTGACGATCCTGCCGGGCACCCTCCCGGAGGAGGAGTTGACCGCCCGGCTGGCCTCGGCCGACTCCGCCGTCGTCATGAAGCTGGGCCGGACGTACCCCACCGTGCGGCGGGCGATCGAACGCTCGGGCCGGCTCGCGGACGCGCGGTACGTCGAGCGGGCCACGATGGCCGGCGAACGCACCGGCGCGCTCGCCGACATCGACCCGGACTCGGTGCCGTACTTCTCGGTGGCCGTGCTGCCGAGCCGTATCGACGCGGTTCCCGTGCCCGGCGCCCGGGGTGAGGTCGTGGTGGTCGGGACAGGCCCGGCGGGGCCGCTGTGGCTGACGCCCGAGGCGCGCGGCGAACTGGCCGCCGCCCAGGACCTCGTGGGCTACACCACGTACCTGGACCGGGTTCCGGTGCGGCCGGGGCAGCGCCGCCACCCCTCCGACAACAAGGTGGAGTCCGAACGGGCCGAGTTCGCCCTCGACCTGGCGCGGCGCGGACGCCGCGTGGCGGTGGTGTCGTCCGGCGACCCCGGGGTCTTCGCGATGGCCACGGCCGTACTGGAAGTGGCGTCCAAGGACCCGTACCGAGAGGTGCCCGTACGGGTGCTGCCCGGCCTGACGGCCGCGAACGCCGCCGCGTCACGCGCGGGCGCTCCGCTGGGCCACGACTACGCCGTGATCTCCCTCTCCGACCGGCTCAAGCCGTGGGAGGTGATCGCCGAACGGCTGCACGCGGCGGCGGCGGCCGATCTGGTGCTGGCGCTCTACAACCCCGGTTCGCGCAGCCGCACCTGGCAGGTCGGCAAGGCACGCGAACTGCTCCTGGAACACCGCGCCCCGGACACACCCGTCGTCCTAGGACGCGATGTCGGCGGTCCTGAGGAGAGCGTACGGATCGTACGGCTCGCCGAACTCGACCCGGCGCAGGTCGACATGCGGACGATCCTGCTGGTCGGCTCGACGCAGACGGTGACGGTACGGCGGGGCGAGGGGGACGGCGAGCAGATCGTGTGGACGCCGAGGCGGTATCCGGAGGGCTGAGGGGCTCGGCGGTGTCCGGAGGGCTGAGGGCGCGGCTGGGCGGTCCCGTCGGCGCTGTTCGCGGTGACAAGGCGCCAGGCGTGGTGGCGGGTCACCGGGCGGCGGAGGCAGGTCACCGGGCGTGGTGGCGTGTCGCCAGGTGCGGTGACGAGCCGCTGTCGGCGGAGCCGGGCCGCCCGCCGAGGTGACGCGTCGCGGTACGCGAGGCCGACCACCGGCCGAGGTGACGCCTCGCACGCGGCGGCGGCCACCGGCCGAGATCTCGCCGTTCGTGGGCCGGGCCGCACGGTCGCAGGACGGTCACCGACGCCGGACGGGCCGCCGGCCCCGCTGCGGGGCCCTTACGCGTGAACGTCCAGCCACGCCAGGGCCTCGGCCGGGGTCGCCACCTCGGTCACCCCCTCCGGGACCGGCGGGCGCCGGACGACCACCACCGGAAGACCGGCCTCCCGGGCGGCGGTCAGCTTGGGCGCGGTGGCCTCGCCGCCGCTGTCCTTCGTCACGACGACGTCGATCGTGTGCCGCCGGAGCACCTCGCGCTCGCCGTCGAGGGTGAACGGGCCACGGTCCAGCAGGGTTTCCATGCGTACGGGGTACGGCGGTTCCGGCGCGTCCACGGACCTGACGAGGAACCACATCGCGCCGCCCCGGCCCGCGAACGCCGACAGACCCGTCCGCCCCGTGGTGAGGAAGACCCGGCGCGCGCGCAGGACGGTGAGTGCGTCCGCCGCCTCCTCCAGCGAGCCGACGCCGTGCCAGTTGTCGCCGCCGGCAGGGGTCCAGGAGGGCCTGCGGAGGGCCAGCAGGGGTACGTCCGCTGCGGCGGCGGCGCGGGCCGCGTTGAAGCTGATCGTGGCGGCGAAGGGGTGGGTGGCGTCGATCAGCGCGGTCACCCGGTGGGCGCGCAGCCAGTCTGCCAGCCCCTCAGGGCCGCCGAACCCGCCGATCCGCACCTCGCCGGGAGGCAGCGTCGGCCGCGCGACCCGGCCCGCGAGGGATGTGGTGACACGCGGGCCGCCGTGGGGCCGGGCGTCGAGCGCCTCGGCGAGACGGCGGGCCTCGGTGGTCCCGCCCAGGATCAGCAGGTGGGACGACGGCAACGGCTCTTCCGACAACGGCTCTTCTGTGGATGCCATCACGCCTCGGCGTGCAACGGGGCGTGGTTGGCCTTGAAGAGGCGCTCGCCGGCGACCCGGAGGGTGAGGTTCCGCAGGGGCGTGGGCAGGTTGCGGGCCTTGTCGCGGCGCTGGTTCTGGCTGAGGACCCAGCGCACGCGGTCGGCCCGCCGCGCCTGGTAGGCGGCGAGTACGTCCCCGATGTCCTTCCGAGGGGCCGTCCCCGCCCTCGCCGCCTCGCCCAGCAACTCCGCCAGGACAAGCACGTCTTCGAGCGCCATCGCGCCGCCCTGGGCCATGCTCGGTGAGCACGCGTGTGCCGCGTCGCCGACCAGCACCGCGTGGGGCCGCGCCCAGTCCGTGTCGTCGATCTCCGACAGGGGCGCGAAGTACGCGTCGGCGCCCTGCTCCAGCAGGTACGGAACGGGCCCGGCGAAGTCGGCGAACAGCGTGCGCCAGTCCCCGGCGGGGGCCACGGGCTCCGCGCTGTTGACGTCCGCGTAGCAGTACAGGCGCCCGTCGCCCAGCGGGACGGTCAGGAACGTACGGCCCCCGCTGCCCAGCCGCGCCGTCCAGTCGGTGATCGGCGGGGCGGCGGGGTCCTCGCGCGCGAGGAACCGCCAGCAGATCTGGCCCAGGAAGCGCGGCTCGGCGCCCCGGAACGCGCTACGACGGACGGCGGACCCGGCCCCGTCGGCGCCCACGACCACGTCGTACGTCTCCGACGAGCCCTCGGCGAAGGTGACCGTACCGGCGTCGTCCACGGACGCGACGCCGGTGCCCAGCCGCACCACAGCGTCGCCGACCGCCGAGCGGAGAAGGTCGTGCAGGCCGGCGCGGCTGATCGCCAGGCAGTCGCCGACGCCGCCCCAGATCGCGCGGACGGGGAAGTCCGCCAGGGCGCGGCCCCGGTGGTCGAGCATCCGCTGGCGGGTCACCGGGTGGGCGCGCCGGGCCAGTTCCGCACCGAGCCCCAGGCGCTCCAGGGCGCGTACGGCGTTGGCGGGGAGGTACAGGCCGGCGCCGGTCGTCCGCCAGTCGGGGTCGCGTTCGACCACCTCGGCGTCGAGGCCCCGGTCGCGCAGGGCGCGCACGAGGGCCAGCCCGGCTATCCCGGCGCCGACGACAAGTGTGCGGGGCTGCTTCATGACCACATCCTTAGGAGGAGCTGTTCCTCACGATCGGCAGACCCTCGTGCCCGTCGTCGCGTCCGTCGTCGTCGCGGTCCCGCGCGGCCGAGTACAGGTGGCTGTCGCGGAACGTCTCCGCCGCCAGCGTCCGGCCCACCAGGATCACGGCGGTCCTGACCACGCCCGCCGCCTTCACCTGGCCGGCGATGTCGGCGAGCGTGCCGCGCAGGACCAGTTCGTCCGGCCGGCTGGCCATCGCCACGACGGCCGCCGGGCACTCCGGCCCGTAGTGCGGCAGCAGTTCCTCCACGACGCGGTCGACGTACCGGGCGGCCAGGTGCAGCACCAGGAGCGCCCCGCTGCGCCCCAGGGTCGCCAGGTCCTCGCCCTCCGGCATCGGGGTGGCCCGCTGGGCGACGCGCGTCAGGATCACCGTCTGGCCGACCGTCGGCACGGTCAGCTCGCGCTTGAGCGCGGCGGCGGCCGCCGCGAAGGCCGGGACGCCGGGCACCACGTCGTACGGCACCCCCGCCGCGTCCAGGCGCCGCATCTGTTCGGCGACCGCGCTGAAGACGGACGGGTCGCCGGAGTGCAGCCGGGCGACGTCGTGGCCCTCCGCGTGTGCGCGCACGAGTTCGGCCGTGATGCCGTCGAGGTCCATGCGGGCCGTGTCGACCAGACGCGCGTCCGGCGGGCACGAGGCGAGCAGTTCACGCGGGACGAGACTGCCCGCGTACAGGCACACGCGGCACTCCGCGAGGCGGCGGGCGCCGCGCACCGTGATCAGGTCGGCGGCGCCGGGCCCGGCGCCGATGAAGTACACGGTCAACGTTCTTCTCCAGACTCAGCGGATTCAGCGGACTCGACGGACCCGGCGGGAGCGGCGGACCCGGCGGACTCCCCGCGCCCGTCCTTGGTGACGGCCCACTGCGTGACCGGCATCGCCTGGCGCCACCCCGTGAACCCGCCCACCGGCACGGCGTGCGCCACCGCCAGCCGTACCAGCTCGCCGCCGAAGCGCCCGTACCACCGCGCCAGCAGCGCCTCGGACTCCAGCGTCACGGTGTTCGCGACCAGCCGCCCACCGACCGGGAGGGCGGCCCAGCAGGCGTCGAGCAGTCCGGGGGCGGTGAGGCCGCCGCCGACGAACACCGCGTCGGGCACCGGCAGTCCCGCCAGCGCGGCGGGTGCGGCGCCGGTCACGACCGTCAGAGCCGGCACTCCGAGGGTGTGCGCGTTGCGGCCGATGCGCGCGGCCCGGACGGGGTCGCGCTCCACGGACACGGCGCGGCAGGAGCGGTGCGTCCGCATCCACTCGACGGCGATCGACCCGGACCCGCCGCCGATGTCCCACAGCAGCTCGCCGGGCGCGGGTGCCAGCGCGCCGAGGGTGGCCGCGCGTACATGCCGTTTGGTCAGCTGGCCGTCGTGTTCGTATGAATGATCAGGAAGGCCTGGTACGGCTCCGATACGCGGCGCGTCCGCGTCGCGCCGGCACTCCACCGCGACGACGTTGAGCGGGTCGCCGGCCGGTTCCGCCCAGTCGTGCGCGGTGCCCACGGTGCGGCGTTCCCGGTCGGCGCCGAGCTGTTCCAGGACGTGCAGACGGCTGGGCCCGTACCCGCGGTCGCGGAGCAGCGCGGCGATCTCGGCCGGGGTCGAGGCGCCGGCGCTGAGCACCAGGACACGGCGGCCGTCGTACAGCGCGGCGGCCAGTCGCGCGGCGGGGCGGCCGACGAGGGTGACGACCTCGGTGTCCTCCACCGGCCAGCCGAGCCGGGCGCACGCGTACGACACCGACGAGGGGTGGGGCAGGATCCGCAGGGCCGCCGCTCCCGCCTCCTCGGAGAGGGCGCGGCCGATGCCGTAGAACATCGGGTCACCACTGGCCAGCACGGAGATCCTGCGCCCCGCGTGTGCGGCGAGCAACCGGGGCACGGCGGGCCGCAGGGGCGAGGGCCAGGCGACCCGCTCGCCGCCGCACTCCTCGGGGAGGAGGTCCAACTGCCGTGGCCCGCCGATGAGTACGTCGGCGTCGCGCAGCGCGTCCTTGGACGCGACGGACAGCCCAGGCCACCCGTCGGCGCCGATCCCGACCACGCACACGGGGGGCGCGGGGGGCTCCGGCGGCGGGGAGGCGGGGGCTGCGGGGCTCACTACGGCACCTCTGAGCTGGGGGAAGACCGAACTCGCACTCTAGCGAAGTGGCCCTTGGGGGCCACGGGCACCCTGGGAGAGCGCGGCGCCGACCTGAACGGCCACCCGTTGTCCTCAATCGCCGGACGGGCTTGATCTCAGGCCCGGCGCCGTCGCCCGTACCGCGCGGGCCGTGCTGGACTACGTGTCGGCTCCGGAGACAGTCGGAGACGATCGCACACACGCGGTCGGTCTCGGCGACTGGCACGCGCGGGGCGGACGAGGGGAGCCGCATGACCACCACCCGGGTGCTGCTGATCGCACCGGCCCTGAGCACGGCGCTGCGCGAGGCGCGCTTCGGTGAGGCGGAGGGGGCGGGTGACGCTGGCTCGGGTACTGACGGCGGGCTCGACCCCGCCGGGCTGCGGCAGGCCGAAGCCGTACGGGAGAGCTTCCCCCGGACGTCCCGGCTCTACGTCTCCCCCACCCGCCGCTGCCGTACGACCGCCCGCGCCCTCGGCCTGGACGCCGGCACCGCGCCCCTCACCGGCCCCGCCCCCTGCGCGATGGGCCGCTGGCAGGGCCGCACCCTGGACGACGTGGCCGCGGCGGAGCCGGAAGCGGTGGCGGCCTGGCTGGCGGATCCCGGCGCCGCCCCGCACGGCGGGGAGTCCCTGAGGGTCCTGCTGACCCGCGTGGGCGAGTGGCTCGACGCGCTGCCGGACGCGCCGGCAGGCAGCGCGGCGGGCCAGGAGGACCACCGCGGGCGCGTCCTCGCCGTGGCCGAGCCCGACGTCGTCCGCGCCGCCACCGCGCACGCCCTCGGCGCACCCCCGGAGGCGTTCTGGCGGATCGACGTACGCCCCCTGTCCGCCGTCGAACTGAGCGGACGCGGCGGACGCTGGAACCTGCTCGCCGGCCGCCCACTGCACACCGGCTCGTAAAGACCAGGCCGCGAAGGAATCGGCCCCCGACACCACCGACGCCGGATTGTCAGACCCAGGTCCTACAGTGCGAGACATGGACATCGAAGCACCGCCGGTACGGATCGAGCCCTGGTCGGAGGACGACCTGGGCCTGCTCCGCGCCGCGAACGCGCCGGAGTTGATGCACCACCTCGGCGGCCCGGAGACCGAGGAGGCGCTCGTCAAGCGGCACGCGCGCTACGTGGCCCTGAGCGCGGACCGTACGGACAAGGGCCGGATGTTCCGCGTCGTGCTGCCGTCGTCGGGGGAGGCCGTCGGCACGATCGGGTTCTGGGAGCAGACCTGGCAGGGGGAGCAGGTGTACGAGTCGGGGTGGGCGGTGCTGCCCGCGTTCCAGGGGCGGGGCCTGGCCGTCGCCGCGACCAGGGCCGTGGTGGAGGCGGCGCGGGCCGCGAGGAAACACCGCTACCTGCACGCCTTCCCCTCCGTGGGGAATCCGCCGTCGAACGGGGTGTGCCGCAAGGCGGGCTTCGTCCTCCAGGGGGAGTGCGACTTCGAGTACCCGGTGGGACACCCCATGCGGTGCAACAACTGGCGGCTGGACCTGGAGGCGACAGACGCGCGGACGTAAACAGACGTGCGGACGTAAAGCGGCAAAAAGTCGCGCGTACGGCACCCGTACGCCCGCAATTGCCTGGCCCGTTCCCTCCCCCGGTGACATCCTGACGGCGTGAACGGACCCGAGATCCAGCTCAGCGTCGCCCCTGACCTGCACCTTTTTGTCGCGTCCGCCCGACGCCAGGGCCCCACGACCCTCGTCACCGACGGCTCGTCCACCCTGGGCCACGTCGTGGAGTCGCTCGGCATCCCGCTCACCGAGGCGGGCCCGGCGCTGGTGGACGGCCGGCCCGTGCCCTTCTCCCACATCCCCGCCGAGGGCGAGACCGTGGAGGTACGGGGCGTGGCCCGGCCGCAACAGGTGCCGGGAGCGCCCCTGCGCTTCCTGCTGGACGTCCATCTCGGGACCCTCGCCCGCCGCCTGCGGCTTCTGGGCATCGACGCGGCCTACGAGAGCGAGGACCTCGGGGACCCGGCCCTGGCCACGCTGTCGGCCACCGAGCGCCGGGTGATGCTCTCGCGGGACCGCGGACTCCTGCGGCGGCGCGAGATCTGGGCCGGGGCGTACGTCTACAGCGACCGCCCCCACGACCAACTCCGCGACGTGCTGGAGCGCTTCGCGCCCACGCTCACCCCGTGGACGCGCTGCACCGCCTGCAACGGCGTGCTCGGCCCGGCCGACAAGGAGGCCGTACGGGAACAGCTGGAGCGCGGCACGGAGCGTACGTACGACGTCTTCGCCCAGTGCGAGTCGTGCGAGCGCGTGTACTGGCGGGGTGCGCACCACACGCGGCTGGCGGCGATCGTCGAGGAGGCGGTCCGCGAGTTCGGACACCACGCGGCGGCGTGACGGGCCGGACCCACCTCGGACTCAGAAGATGTACGGGTCCCCGGTCGCCGGTGCCAGCACGCGGTGGTGGTTGTTCTCGGGGTTACGGTCGCTCGCGCCGCCGTTCCACGCGGTGTCGACGTCCACGACCACCTCGGCCGGGGAACCGGGCGCCAGGAGGTCGAGCGCGGTTCCGTGGGCCCGTCCGCCCGCGCGCAGTTCGCCCGTACGGCACAGCACCGTCCTGTCCCCGCCCCACAGGCAGGCCGGAGGCAACGACTGCCCGGGTGCCAGGGGGACCGAGAACTCCAGCCGTACGGTCGCGCCGGGCAGCCCGGACGGGCCGTGGTTGTCGGACCCGATCCAGACGTGCAGCTGCCCGTCCCACAACGACACCTGCCCGTGGTGGGCCAGATCGGCCTCGGGCGCGATCGGCGCGGGAGCACCGGCCGCCTCCGCCGTGCCCGGCGCGGGAGCGGAAGCCGGAGTGGGAGCGGGAGCGACCGCCGTACCGGAACCCGCGCCCATCACCACCGCCGTGACGGCGGACACCACGACCAGGAGCGACCTACGCATGACACTCATGCGGCGAACATAATCATCATCACACCGCGATCCTGACCAACCGTCAGCCCGGCGCGCCCCCGGTCACCCGCGTGGCAGCCCGCGCCCGCCCCCGTGGGGGCGGCCCACCACCCCCGCGAGGCGTTCGCGGCCCGCCTATCCTGGGGCTCTGTCGCTCACACGCACGAAGGGTTACGCCATGACCGCCCCGGAGACCACCCGCACCGCCGTCATCACCGGAGCGAGCAGCGGCATCGGCGCCGCGACCGCACGGCAGCTCGCCGCCGCCGGGTACCACGTCGTCGTCACGGCACGCCGCAAGGACCGCGTCGAGGCCCTCGCCGAGGAGATCACCGCCGCCGGGCACCGCGCCACGGCCCACACCCTCGACGTCACCGACCGCGCGGCCGTCGACGCCTTCGCCGCCGGCCTCGAAGGCCGGGGCTCGGTGGACGTACTCGTCAACAACGCCGGAGGCGCGCTCGGCGCCGACCCCGTGGCCACCGGGGACCCCGCCGAGTGGCGCCAGATGTTCGAGACGAACGTCATCGGCACGCTCCACGTGACCCAGGCCCTCCTGCCCGCGCTCACCGCGACCGGCGACGGCACGGTGGTCGTCCTCTCCTCCACCGCCGGCCACGGCACGTACGAGGGCGGCGCGGGCTACGTGGCCGCGAAGCACGGCGCGCACGTCCTCGCCGAGACCCTCCGTCTGGAGATCGTCGGCACACCGGTCCGGGTCATCGAGATCGCGCCCGGCATGGTCAAGACGGAGGGCTTCGCCACGACACGCTTCCACGGCGACGAGGAGAGGGCGGCGAAGGTGTACGCGGGCGTCGCGGAGCCCCTCACGGCGGACGACGTGGCGGACACGATCACGTGGGCCGTCACGCGCCCCAGCCACGTCAACATCGACCTCCTGGTGGTCCGCCCCCGCGCCCAGGCGTCGAACACGAAGGTCCACCGGGAGCTGTGAGGGCACGGGGGAAGGGCGGGCGACTGGGCCGGCTCCCTCTCTTCGACGGACGACCGGCCATCGCGGTCCTTGAGGTCGATCTCGGACTGCCGTGGGACGCCCCCGCGCACGGCGACCGGCCTGTCCTCCTCGGCGACCGTCCGGTCGACCGTCGCGGCACGGTGCTCGGCGACGCGGTCGCCCTCGACCACCGGACGGGGGCCGACCACGCGTCGACCAACGGGCTCGCCGACCTCCTGTGCTGGGGCGGCCACGCCAAGGCCGCGCACACGCGGTTCGGCGGAGAGCTGGTCCCTCCGCACGGCACAGGTCCACCCGATCACGCTCGAACGCGGTCGCGACGACCGGACGGTCCCGCGCTGGACCGTCCCGCCGTACGCCCCGGACGCCGGCAACGGCGACCGATCAGCGCCGCGCGGGGATCCACCGGTGGGTCGGCTCCGGCCACGTGACCCCGAGCCGACCCACCCGTTCAACCCTTCACGCAGATGACCTGCTTCAACTTCGCGATGACCTCGACCAGGTCCCGCTGCTGCTCGATCACCTGCTCGATCGGCTTGTACGCAGACGGAATCTCGTCCACGACGCCCGAATCCTTACGGCATTCCACGCCCCGCGTCTGGTCCTCCAGATCCTGTGCCGTGAACCGGCGCTTCGCCGCGTTGCGGCTCATTCGCCGGCCCGCCCCGTGCGACGCGGAGTTGAACGACGCCTTGTTTCCGAGTCCCTTGACGATGTACGAGCCGGTCCCCATCGACCCGGGAATGATGCCGAAGTCGCCGCTCCCGGCACGGATCGCACCCTTCCGTGTCACCAAAAGGTCCATTCCGTCGTAGCGCTCTTCGGACACATAGTTGTGGTGGCAGGAAATGACCTCTCCGAAGGCCACGTTCGCCTTCCTGAATTCGCGACGAATCACGTCCTGCGAGAGCGCCATCATGATCGCCCGGTTGTACTTCGCGTACTCCTGCGCCCAGAAGAGGTCGTTCCGGTATGCGGCCATCTGCGGTGTGTCCGCAACAAAGACCGCCAGGTCTCGATCGACCAGCCCCTGGTTGTGCGGCAGCTTGTGGGCCTGCTGGATGTGATAGTCCGCCAGTTCATTGCCGATGTTGCGGGAACCCGAGTGCAGCATGATCCAGACCGAGTTGTCCGTATTGAGGCAAAGTTCCCAAAAGTGGTTGCCCCCTCCAAGTGTCCCCATCTGCTTCGTCGCCCGTTCCTGACGGAACTTGACCGCTTCCGCGATTCCGTCGAACCGCCCCCAGAAGTCGTCCCACCGCGCCGCCGGGAACCCGTCCATCCCGACCGGGTCCACCGCCTCGTCGTGCATCCCCCGGCCGACCGGAATCGCCTGCTCGATCCTGGAGCGCAGGCGGGAGAGGTCGCCCGGGAGGTCGTTCGCCGTGAGGGACGTCTTCACCGCCGACATGCCGCAGCCGATGTCCACCCCCACCGCCGCCGGGCACACCGCGCCCTGCATCGCGATCACCGAGCCGACCGTCGCGCCCTTGCCGTAGTGCACGTCCGGCATCACGGCCAGGCCCCGCACCCACGGCAGTGTGGCGACATTGCGCAGCTGCTGCATCGCGATGTCCTCGACCGACGCCGGGTCCGTCCACATGCGGATCGGGACGTTCTCACCCGGTACCTCTACGTACGACATAATTCCTCGATCCCCCGAAAAGTCAGAAAGCGCAAAAACCGGAACCGCGGCAGTCAAAAGACCCACCCGACCAGCATCGACGGCGGCGCGTGCGATACACATTGTGTCCATCGACCGTCAGGCGGCGGCAAACTGTTTTCGTACGGCCTCCCGCCGGCCTCCCGCGCGCGACCACGTGCGGGGACCCGGGCGGGGACCCGTACGGGCCGCCCGTCCAGCACCCGCTCCACCACAAGCACCCCCTTCACAGCACCTCGTGCGGCAGCTCGTGCAGCACCTCGTACAGAACGGAGCCCGGGACCGTGCAGCGAAAAGCGCGAAAGGCGTACGTACCCGGCCTGGTGGCGCTCCTCGTGGCGGTGGCCGCCGGCTGTACCGGCGCCGGAGACGGCGGCGGTTCCCCGACCGACCCCAAGCCGGGCGGCCCCACCCCCGTCGCCTCGCCGGGCAAGTACCGCACGCTCCGCGAGCCCTGCGGATCCGTCCCGCTCGCCACGCTCCAGCAGCTGCTGCCCACCGCGCCCGGCCTGGCCGAGGAGCAGCAGGAGAAGATCTACCGGGGCACGGCCGCCGTGACGTACGACACGGACCGCCGCGTGGGGTGCAGCTGGAAGGCCGACTCCCCGGACGCCTCCCACCAGCTCGTCATCGACGTCGAGCGTGTGGTGTCGTACGACCCCGCCGTGAGCGACGACGACCGGGCGCAGGAGGTCTACGCGCGCAAGGAGACGGCGGCGGAGCTGCCCGCCCCCGGCAACGGCGACAGCAACGGCGACCCCGCCGGCTCCCCGTCCCCCGACGACACCTCGACGGACGGCACATCGCCGGACGACACCTCCACCGCCTCCGGCGCCACCACCCAGACCGTGTCCCCCTCGGCCACCACATCGCCCTCCGCCGGCGCGTCGGGGGCTTCCGGCGCACCCGGCACGCCTGGCGCGCCTGTTGAGGGATTGCAGCCGCGCGTCCTGGACGGTCTCGGTGACGCGGCCTTCCTGGACGACGCCGTCGCCCGGTCCGGTTCGGCCGCGCAGAACCGGACCGTGAGCGTGGTGTTCCGCACATCGAACGTGATCGTGACCCTCCAGTACACCGAGCAGCCGGCCCACCCCACCGACGTCCCCGACAGCGCGGAACTCCAGGAAAGGGCACGTGGCCTGGCCCGGAAGCTCGCCGACCAGATGAACGAGTAGCGGGTCCCGCGACCGGTCCGCGGGCCGCGCGGGTGACGGATGTCCTCCCGTTGCGGGGGCCATGGACGCGGCGCGGCGGTTACCGTGGCCGATCGGACCGTACGACCACCTGACCGCCACCGACCACCACCGGCCGCCGCCGACCGCCCCTGACCGACCCAAGGAACACTGAAGGAACCATGCGCCGATCAGCCTCGCGACTCACCCGCCTCCTCGCCTGCGCCGCCGTCCCGGTGATGCTCGTCGTCGCCGGCTGCTCGTCCGGCTCCGACGACAAGAGCGAAGCGGACACCTCCAGCGCCCCCGCTCCCAAGGCGTCCGCCACGGTCGAGCCCGCGAAGTACACCGGCCTGCCGGACTCGTGCGACACGATCAGCCGCGCGACGGTCAACTCGCTGGTGCCGAAGGCGAAGATCAAGGGCGGTTCGGCGGGGAAGTCGAGCGACATCTCCACCCGGAGCAGCTGCTCCTGGAACGGCCTGGACGACAACGGGGTCAAGGGGTCGCAGTACCGCTGGCTCGACGTGTCCCTCATGCGGTACGACTCCGACGTGACGCTCGGCGCAGGCGCGAAGCGCGCGGGCGCGCAGTTCACCAAGGAGGTCGCGGCGGCGACGTCCACGGAAGGCGCCAAGTCCGTCAAGGCGACCCCGTCGACCGACATCGGCGACCAGGCGAGCGTCGTCACGTACACGCTCAAGAAGACCGGCGAGGACTTCGCGTACGTGACGGTCGTGGCGCGTACGGAGAACGTCGTCGTCACCCTCACGTACAACGGCGCGGGCTACGCGGGCGCCAAGTCCCCGAGCAGCGCGGATCTGACGAAGGACGCCGTGTCGGCGGCCCAGGGTGTGGTGACGGAGGTCGCCACCGGGTCGGGTGACACGCCGGACGCCCCGGCGGGCGGCTCGGCGTCGAAGAAGGCCTCCCCGTCGGCGAGCGCCAAGTCCTAGGACGACACCACCCCCTACGGATGTTGTCCCTCCGATCCCGTCGCCCTAAAACGGTTTGACATCGTTTCGCGGTCGCTCCGCGTCGTTATCTCCCCATTTCCACGGAGCCCTGCCGTTACCGGACGGCCGGGCTCCACGCCACACGCCACGCCGTCCGCACACATGTGCCAGGCTGTGCCCCGCCAGAGGTCGAAGTCCCCGTGCGGTCCGTGTGATCGACGCGCCGGGGGTGTCGAACCACGGGGCCGAATTCGGGAGGGGATCGCGGGTGGCCGCGATGCAGCTGACACGCACGCACCGGATACTCATCGGGGTGGTGGTCGCCGGAGCGGTGGTCATCGCCGCGATCGGTTTCGCGGGGTCGTACGCCGCCGTGCGCGAACTCGCCGAGGAGAAGGGCTTCGGGAAGTTCTCACTGGTCTTCCCGATCGGCATCGACGCGGGCATCTGCGTCCTGCTCGCGCTCGACCTGCTCCTGACGTGGATCCGTATCCCCTTCCCGCTGCTCCGCCAGGCGGCCTGGATCCTGACGACGGCCACCATCGCCTTCAACGGCGCGGCGGCCTGGCCCGACCCGCTGGGTGTCGGGATGCACGCGGTGATCCCGCTGCTGTTCATCGTGGCCGTCGAGGCCGCGCGGCACGCCGTCGGCCGGATCGCCGACATCACGGCCGACAAGCACATGGAGGGCGTGCGGCTCACGCGCTGGCTGCTGTCCCCCGTACCGACGTTCATGCTGTGGCGCCGGATGAAGCTGTGGGAGCTGCGTTCGTACGAGCAGGTCATCAAGCTCGAACAGGACCGGCTCATCTACCAGTCACGTCTCCAGGCGCGCTTCGGGCGCGGCTGGAAGCGCAAGGCGCCGATCGAGTCGCTGATGCCGCTGCGGCTGGCGAAGTACGGGGTGCCGCTCGCGGACACCGCCCCGGCGGGGCTGGCGGCGGCCGGCATCGAGCCGATGCTGCTGCCGCCCGCGCCCCGGCCGGCGGAACTCCCGCAGGGGCAGGGCGAGATGGCGGCGGGTGTGGTGCAGGCCGGACCGCAGGCCCAACTGCCGCCCCAGGCGCAGCTTCCGCCTCAGGTCCAGCCCCAAGTCCAGCCGCAGGCACCGGCGCAGCTACAGGACCAGCTCCAGCAGCAGCCTCAAGCGCAGCTTCCCCACGCGCGGGCCCAGGCCCCACAGCAGCCCCAGGGACCGGTCCAGCAGCCGCAGCAAGCCCCGCAGGGCGATCCCCAGGGCCCGCAGGAGCACCCCGAGACCGTGGCCGCCCAGGTCGGCCAGGTCGAGCAGGTCGAGCAGGTCGGTCAGGTCGGTCAGGTCGAGCAGATCGACCAGGCCGAGCAGATGGCCGCCCCGGTCAGCCCGTGGTTCGCCGCCCCGCTGGTCCCGGACGGCGCGTACGAGGGCTCGTACAACCCGACCTACGCGGACGTGCCCGAGTCCCCGCAGGTGATGATCCCGTCAGGTCCCGGCCGCAGCCGCCCGCTCGGCGGCGTCCCCGGCCAACCGGTGGGCCCCGGCGCCCCGTTCGTCCAGGACACGGCGACGGACGACCTCCCCGACGCCATGGTCCAGGACCAGCGCGAGGAGCAGCAGCCCGCTCCCAGCCTCCCCGAGGGCATGAACCGCGAGGAGGCGTACTTCGCCGCCTTCCGGAAGTACGTCAGGGAGAACAACGAAATGCCCAACGCCCGGCAGTTCGCGGTCTACCTGATGGACCTGTACGGAATCCAGGGACGCAACGGCGGCCCGCTGAACGAGGGTTCGCTGAAGAAGTACCTCAACGAGTTCCCGTACCGCTTCCAGAAAGAGCTGGACGCGGAGCACATCGCCTGACCAGTTGACGTGTGAAGGGGGCCCTGCCCGGCGAATCAGCCGGACAGGGCCCCCTTCACACACTCCCCCTCACGCCCCCAGCAGCCTCCGCACCCGGTCCGCCCCCACCGCGAGCAGCAGCGTGGGCAGCCGGGGCCCGGTGTCCCGCCCGACCAGCAGCCGGTACAGCAGCGCGAAGAACGTCCGCTGCGCGACCTTCAGCTCCGCCGTCGGCTTGGCGTCCGCCTCCAGCCCCGCGAGGACCTTCGGCACGCCGTACACGAGGGTCGTCAGCCCGTCCAGCGACCAGTGGCTGTCCAGGCCGGCCAACAGCAGCCGCAGCGATTCCGCCGCCTGCTCGTCCAGCGCGCCCAGCAGCTCCTTGTCCGGCTCGTCGCGCACGACCGTGCGCGCCTCGGCCGGCACCTGCGTGGTGATCCAGTTCTCCGCCCGGTCCAGCCGGGGCCGTACCTCGTCCAGCGAGGTCAGCGGCCGGTCCGGGTCCAGCTCGCTGAGGATCCGTACGGTCTGCTCCTCGGCGCCCGCCGTGATGTCCACGACGGAGGCGAGGGTGCGGTACGGCAGCGGCCTCGGCGTCTTCGGCAGCTCACCGGCCGCCGTGCCCGTGGCGCGTCCGTAGGCGGCGGCGTCCGCCGGCAGCACGGAGCCGTCGGCGACCTTCCGCTCCAGCGCGTCCCACTCGTCGTACAGCCGCTGGATCTCCTGGTCGAAGGCGATCTTGAAGGACTGGTTCGGCCTGCGGCGCGCGTACAGCCAGCGCAGCAGCGGCGCCTCCATGATCTTCAAGGCGTCGGCCGGCGTCGGCACCCCGCCCTTGCTGGACGACATCTTCGCCATCCCCGAGATGCCCACGAAGGCGTACATCGGGCCGATCGGCTGGACGCCGTCGAAGATCTCGCGCACGATCTGGCCGCCGACGACGAAGGACGAGCCGGGCGAGGAGTGGTCGACGCCGGAGGGCTCGAAGATCACACCTTCGTACGCCCAGCGCATCGGCCAGTCGACCTTCCAGACGAGCTTGCCGCGGTTGAACTCGCTCAGCAGGACCGTCTCGGAGAAGCCGCACGCGGTGCAGGTGTACGTCAGCTCGGTCGTGTCGTCGTCGTAGGCGGTGACGGTGGTCAGGTCCTTGCCGCAGCCGCCGCAGTAGGGCTTGTACGGGAAGTAGCCGGCGGACCCGCCGCTGCCGTCGTCCTCCTCCGCCGCGCCGGAGCCCTCGGCGGCCTCCAGCTCGGCCTCCTCGGGCTTCTTCTGCTGCTGCTTGGCGGGGGTTTTCGAGGCCGCGTCCCCCGCTGCCTTGTCCTTCGTCCGGTAGCGCCCGAGGATCGCGTCGATGTCACCGCGGTGCCGCATCGCGTGCAGGATCTGCTCGCGGTACGTCCCGGCCGTGTACTGCCCGGTCTGGCTGATCCCGTCGTACTCGATGCCCAGCTCGCCCAGGGACCCGATCAGCGCGGCCTTGAAGTGCTCGGCCCAGTTCGGGTACGCCGACCCGGCCGGGGCGGGCACCGAGGTCAGGGGCTTGCCGATGTGCTCGGCCCAGGACGCGTCGACGCCCGGGACGCCGTTCGGCACCTTGCGGTAGCGGTCGTAGTCGTCCCAGGAGATCAGGTGCCTGACCTCGTACCCCCGGCGGCGGATCTCGTCCGCGACCAGGTGCGGGGTCATGACCTCCCGCAGATTGCCCAGGTGGACCGGGCCCGAGGGGGAGATTCCGGACGCGACGACGACGGGTTTCCCAGGCGCACGCCGCTCCGACTCGGCGATGACGTCGTCCGCGAAACGGGAGACCCAGTCGGCCTCGGTGCTCTGAGCCACGATCGGCACGTCCTTCTTTCAGCTACGCCCCAGAAAAACCGGCGACCGTCATTGTCCCAGGTCCCGGTGACAGAGCGAAAATCGATTGATGGCCCATGGGATACTTGGGACGACTCCCCGTACCCGACAGGAACGGCTCCCCGCCATGGCCCCGGTCACTTCCCTCGCCTCGACCGTCGATCAGCGCATCGCGGACGCCCTCTCGGCAGCTCTGCCGGAGGCCGGCTCCGCCGATCCGCTGCTGCGTCGAAGCGACCGGGCGGACTTCCAGGCCAACGGCATCCTGGCGCTCGCGAAGAAGCTCAAGGGCAATCCGCGGGAGCTGGCGGGCCAGGTCGTCGCCGCGCTGGCGGCCAATGACGTGATCAAGGAGATCGAGGTCTCCGGGCCCGGCTTCCTGAACATCACGCTCACCGACCGGGCGATCACCGAGACGCTGGCCGCACGGGCCGCCGACGACCGGCTCGGGGTGCCCTTCGCGGCCCACCCGGGCACGACGGTGATCGACTACGCGCAGCCGAACGTGGCCAAGGAGATGCACGTCGGCCACCTCCGGTCGGCCGTGATCGGCGCGGCCATGGTGGAGATCCTGGAGTTCACCGGCGAGAAGGTGGTCAGGCGCCACCACATCGGCGACTGGGGCACCCAGTTCGGCATGCTCATCCAGTACTTGACCGAGCACCCGCACGAACTGGACCACCAGCGCGGTGACATCGACGGCGAGACGGCGATGTCGAACCTGAACCGGCTCTACAAGGCCTCGCGCGCGCTCTTCGACTCCGACGAGGAGTTCAAGGCCCGGTCGCGGGACCGGGTGGTGGCGCTCCAGGCCGGTGACAAGGAGACGCTCGCCCTCTGGCAGAAGTTCGTGGACGAGTCGAAGATCTACTTCTACTCGGTCTTCGACAAGCTCGACATGGAGATCCACGACCCCGACGTCGTGGGCGAGTCGGGCTACAACGACATGCTGGAGGACACCTGCCGGATCCTGGAGGAGACCGGGGTCGCGGTCCGCTCCGAGGGCGCGCTGTGCGTGTTCTTCGACGACGTGCTGGGCCCGGACGGCAATCAGGTCCCGCTGATCGTGAAGAAGTCGAACGGCGGGTACGGCTACGCGGCCACGGACCTCTCCGCGATCCGCGACCGGGTGACGCGGCTGGACGCGACGACGCTGCTGTACGTGGTCGACGCCCGGCAGTCGCTGCACTTCAAGATGGTCTTCGAGACGGCACGGCGGGCCGGCTGGCTGGGCGACGGGACGAAGGCCGTCCAGCTCGCGTTCGGCACGGTGCTCGGCAAGGACGGCAAGCCGTTCAAGACCCGTGAGGGCGAGACCGTACGGCTGGAGGACCTGCTGGACGAAGCCGTCGAGCGGGCGACCGCGGTCGTACGGGAAAAGGCCGACAAGGCCGGCCTCAGCGAGGAGGACATCCTCAGGAACGGCCGGTACGTGGGCATCGGCGCCGTGAAGTACGCGGACCTGTCGACCTCTGCCGTACGGGACTACAAGTTCGACCTGGACCAGATGGTGTCGCTCAACGGTGACACGTCCGTCTACCTCCAGTACGCGTACGCCCGGAACCGCTCCATCCTGCGCAAGGCGGAGGGCGCCCGGCCCGTCGCGCACCCGGAGCTCGAACTGGCCCCGGCGGAGCGGTCCTTGGGGCTGCACCTCGACCAGTTCGGCGAGACGCTGGCGGAGGTCGCGGCCGCGTACGAGCCGCACAAGCTGACCGCGTACCTCTACCAACTGGCCTCGCACTACGCGACGTTCTTCGAACAGTGCCCGGTCCTCAAGGCGCCTACGCCGGAGCAGGTGGAGAACCGCCTCTTCCTCTGCGAGCTCACGGCGCGCACGCTCCAGCAGGGTCTGGCGCTGCTGGGGATCCGGTCGCCGGAACGCCTCTGACGGAGCACGCCCGAGCGGCTGGGGGGCCGAAGTGACCACGGTGACCGTGGGGTTACCCGACCTGGCGGCTCCGCGCCCCGACGACCCCGCGCCCCGGCCGAGGCTGCTGCACCTGGGGCCCGGGGAGAGCGCGGACTTCGGGCGCGGGACGCCGCGCGACCCGGTCGCCGTACCGCTGCGGGATCCCGGTGTCCCGCAGGGCCGGGCGGATCACGGCGGCCGAGGACTACTGGCGGCTGTCCAACTTCAGCCGTACGAGCGCGATCCCCAGCATGGCCGTCTACGTGTGCTGGCTGGGCCAGCGCTTCACGGCGGAGGGCCTGACGGAGAACATGCCCGCCCTCGTCGCGGCCGGCTACCGGACGAGCGACAAGGCGATCGTGGACGCCGGCGGCGTACCCCCGCGTGTCCAGCCTCATGTGGACCAAGTCCTGCGCCACCTGCGGGAGTACACCAGGTGACCCCCCTGCTCCCCCGACCCTGACATCTGTCAGGACCGCACGCGGCCCTGTCCTCCTACCGTTCGAAGCACCACCACGGCGCTTCGGGACGGGGGACGGACATGGGCGGGGGACGCACATGAGCGGACACACCGGGCGGGGCAGGGGTGCGGTGACCCTCGCCCTGCTGGGTCTGCTGGGTCTGGCCTCTCCGCTCCTGGCCGCGTGTACGCCCCCGGGCGGTACGGCCACCGCCCCGCCGGCCACCGGCGCCCGGCGCGCCACCACCGCACCCCGTGAAACCACCCCCGCCGAGAAGGAGTTGCCGCGGCGGGCGGAGAAGATCCTGACGCGGGACTGCATGAAGAAGCGGGGATTCTCCTTCTGGGTCACCGCCGAACTCCCCGACCCCGTCGAGCGGTTGTTCCCGCACGTGATCGACGACCCGGCCTGGGCGGCGGCGCACGGATACGGACGGGACCTCCAGGAGCGCAGAACGGCGCTGGCCGCGGAGAACCCCAACCAGCGCTATTTCAGAGGCCTTTCGGCGGAACGGAAGTCCGCGGCGGTCCGGACGTCGAACGGGGCGAAGCCGGAAGGCCTCGAAGCGGACGTGCCGGGCATGGCAACGGTCCGGCACAGCGACGAGGGATGCGAGTCCGAGGCGCAGAAGTCCCTCTACACCGACCTGCGCGCCTGGTACCGCGCACGCAAGGTGACGGAGGCGCTGGTCATCGCCGTACACACGGCGGTGGAGGCGGACCCGGTCTACACCAAGGCCGTCGACCGCTGGTCGGTGTGCATGCGGGCGGAGGGACACCGTTACTCCTCCCCCGCCGAGGCACGGCGGACCTTCCTGCGCGGGCCGGACGGCAACGGCCGTACCGAGACCGAAACCGCGACGGCGGAGGCCCGTTGTGCCCTCTCCTCGCGCCTGGCGGAAACGGCGCGGGCGCTGGAGAGCGCCCGTCGCGAGGACACCGACGCCCGGTACCCCACCGAGGTCAGGGACAGGAAAGCGCTGGAGTACGGGGCGCTGAGCCGCGCCCGGACCCTCACACGAAACGGCTGATGTCACGCGTCACTCCGTGATGTCGGCCCTCACGAAAGGTACAGAAGGACCAATGAACAAGCTGAGCATGTACGCCGCCGGAGCGGTCACTCTCCTCGCCTTGACGGTCCCCGTCGCGAGCGCCCAGGCGGCGCCGGACGGATGTCGGTCCTTCCTCCGCCCTGCCGTACATCCGCGACGCCAGTCCCGTAGAGGAAGGTGGCGACCCACAGAGTCCACCAGGCGTTGATCAGACCGGATCGGGGGCGTGGTTGTATGACGAGATGGACAGCCTTGCCGCCTCGCCGGTCGCCGTGACCCTGCCCCTTCTGCGCTGGGGCCCGCCCGACGCCTCCCGCCACGCCCTGCTGCTCCACGGCCTGACCTCGGCGGGGGCGTGCTGGTGGCAACTGGCGGACGACCTGGCGGCGGCGGGCTGGGCCGTCACCGCCCCCGACCTGCGCGGCCACGGCCTGGCGCCCCGCACCCGCCGCTACGACATAGCCGGGTTCGCCGCCGACGTCCTGGCCCTGACTCCGGAGCACACCGGCAGCCCGGAGCACACCACCGTCCCCCGCCCCTGGGACCTCGTCGTCGGCCACTCCCTCGGCGGCCTGATCGCCACCGCCGCCGTCGACACCGCCCCCGGGTGGGCGGCGCGCCTCCTGCTGATCGACCCCGTGATCACCATCGCGGGCGGCGCGGACGACCTCGTACACGCGCTGACCGACGAACTCCGTGCCGAGCCGGACACACTGCTCCGCGACCACCCGCTCTGGCACCCCGAGGATGTCTCCCTCAAGGTGCAGGCCGCGGCGCGCACCAGCCCGTACGTCGTCGAGAGCGTCCTCCGGCAGAACATCCCCTGGTCATACGAAACGGCCCTCGCGCGCTCCACCTGCCCGGTGACCGTACTCGCCGCGGACCCCCACCACGACCCGTCCTTCACAGCGGAGGAAGGACGCCGCATCGAGGAGACGAAGGCGGACTTCCACTGGTCCGTCGTAGAGGGCGCCGGCCACTCCATCCAGCGGGACGCCCCGGCGGCGGTCTCGGCGGCGGCACTCACCGAATAGCGCGCGCCACGCCCACAACCGGCGCAGAATTCCCCCCGATACGATCTTCGGAACCTCTCTCCCTGACCAACATTTTTACGTGTTTTCACAACGGACCTGTGGGAAAGAACAACGCATTGAATCAGCCGCTCGGTAGGCTGGTTCGCGCGTATGAGGGTGGGGCCTGAGAGCGCGAATCTCTTTTTGCCCTGCCCTCGTCCGGTCCAAGAGGGGGGCTGGGATGAACCGTTCACCGTCCGACGGCGTTTTCGTGCCCAAGATAGTCGTGGCCATCGATTTCGGAACACACGGCTCCGGATTTGCCTGGGCAACCGTGTCGAATTTACAGAACATGACCAACAATCGCTTGATCGTCTACCAGGACTTCGTGACCCGGGGCGGCAGCAGCTCCTATCCGAAGGACCTGACGGCCGTCCTGGTGGATCGGGACGGAACCGCAGTGGAGTTCGGTTTCAAGGCCCGCAAACGCTGGCAAGCCGCAGACGCCCGGGGAAATCCGGACCGTCTCGGATACGCCACCAGGTTCAAGATGGCGTTACGGTCCGACGCCCCGCAGACCGACGTGACGCGCTTCCACGGCAGCCTCTCCCGTCCCGACCGGCGGACGGTGAAGAAGTTGATCTCGGACTGTCTCGGGAAGCTCTACCGGACAGCCCTCGAAGAGATCGACGCGACGAGCTTCCGCGGTATCGGATTCACGGAGGACGACATCCGCTGGTGCGTCACCGTACCCGCGATCTGGAGGGACGCCGAGAAACAGGCGATGCGCGACGCCGCTGCCGAGGCCAGCATGCCCTCCTCGGAGGAAAGGCTGCTGCTCGTCAGCGAGCCGGAGGCGGCGGCCATTTACTGCGCGCTCACCCCCGGCACCCTGCTCGGGCCGACGCGGCCGGAAGGCCGGCTCGACGTCGAGACAGCCGGCAGCCGCTTCATGGTGGTCGACTGCGGCGGCGGCACCGTCGACATCACCAGCTACCAGATCCGCACGGACGGCCTCGAAACCAACCGGCTGGCCGAGGTCGGCATCCCCGACGGCGGCCCGCTCGGATCGGCCTACATCAACCAGCACTTTGTCGAGCGGGTGCTCGCCGACCGTTTCGGCGTCGAGCAGTTGAAGGCACTGACGGTCTCCCATTCCCGGGAGATCGCCCTGCTGGAGGACCGCTGGGAGGAACAGAAGACCGGCCTGCACTCCGAGACGACCCCCGACGGTACGCCGGTCTTCACCGGCTCCTGTGACATCGAAGTGCCCGGCCGTCTCTGGGAGGCGCTCGCCGAGTCGACCAGGGAGCGGCTGACCGAGGAGGCGTTCGACGATCCGTACCACCTCGTCCTGACCCCGGAGGAGGTCACCGACCTTCACGAGTCGGTGGTCGGCCGCGTCCTGGAGACGATCGAGCGGCAGCGCCGGAGCGTGATCGACCACGGCACCGGCAACGGGGTGGACCAGATCCTCGTCGTCGGCGGATTCGCCCGCTCCACCTATCTGCGGGACCGGATCGCCCAGCGGTTCGGCGGCGAGGTCGAGGTCCTGATCCCGCAGGATCCCGCGGTCGCCGTCCTCGGCGGGGCCGTGCACTTCGCCTACGACCCCTCCGTCATCTGGGAACGCCGCTCCAAGTACACGTACGGATACGGCTGCTCCATGCCCTTCCGTGAGGGGGTGGACCCGGAGGTCAGGAGCTTCACCGACAGCGAAGGGGACGTGATGTGCAACAACCGATTCAGCATCATGGTGCGGCGCGGCGCACCGGTCCCCGTCGACCGGGTCGTCGCCAGGAGCATCGGGATTCCGGGAGTCGTCGCCGGCGCCGGCACGGTGGGCATCCCTTTGTTCGCGACCTTCAGCGACGATCCGCAGTACGACGACGAAGCGGGCGTCGAATTGGTGGGGACAGTCTCCGCAGACGTGTCCGGCTCCGAGAACCTGCGGTCGTCCGAGCACAGGCTCGACATCTACTTCGCCTTCGGCGGCTCGGAGATCGCCGTGGAGACCCGAGACCGGGTCAGTGGCGCGCGCCGCAACGCCACGATCACTTTCACGGAGTTGTACGGACGACACGGAAAGGCGGGTAATTGATTCATGGACCAGGCCACTTACGGCTACGGCGGTGAATTCGATGAGCACTACGAGCCCGTGCGGCAACCGGCCTCCATGTCGTCCAAGCGCGGAGGGGACAAGACGAACCAGCACGAAGGCGACACCGCCGCCTTGTACACGCAGTTACGCGAGCAGTTCACCCTGGACATCAACCGGCAGACCGAGATCCTCACCGCCCGGACGGACCGGGCAACGAACGCCGTACTCAGCGCCCTGGAAGGTCTCGGCGAGCGGGTCGACACCATGGCCCGCAACGTCGAGTTGCTGTTGAACGCCCTGCGCGACCAAGGGGTACGCGACGCGATCGACACAGGCCGCGCCACCTCCGACCTCCATCGTGATCACCTCCCGCTCGCCGAGACGTACCGGACGCTGGTGACGCAGTCCCTCCGGGACCTGGGGCGGCTGCTGTGCCCCAAGGAAGGAGACGAAGGGCGCACGGAGCTGGCGCGGCGCCGCGCCCGGGCCGTCGCGTACCTTGTCGTGCTCCTCTTCCACCCGCTCGACCGGCCGATGTCCAGCACCCAGGAGGAGATCGCCGCCCAACTGCGCGAACTCGGTCTGGCCACCGAAGTGCCGGGTTTCCGGGGCCAGTTCCCCGCCGTGTTCCAGCGGGCGTGGGAACTGCGCGAGGGCGTGGCGGGCCTCGCTCTCCCTGCCGCACTCGACTTCGGCACCGACGTGACGGCCCTGCCGGCGGACGGCTACCAGCCGTGGGAACAGCAGGCCGACGACGCGCGCCCGGAGTTCCTGATCGCTCCCGCGTACGTCGTGGGAGGCGACCGGCCGCGGAGCCTGAGCCGGCCCGTCGTGTTCCTCACCCCGGCGGTCCACCGGTGAACCGGCCGCTGAACCCGCGCGAAGTCGCCCTGGGCGTCCCCCTGGTGGACGACCGGCTCCTCCTCGAACTGCTCAACGACCTGCACACCGCGGACGACCTCGTACGGGCCACGGTGCGCGAGGGGTTCTTCGCCAGACTGCTGGGCCAGGTCACCGGGCGCCGGCGCAGACAGGACCTCGCCGTCACCGGCGCCCTGGTCGGCGCTCAACGCGACACCCTGGCCTGGCTGTCCGGCCTCACCACCCGGCTCGCCGTCACCGACCTGGTCGTCGCCGAGGTCTCCGACGAGGTGGCCCGGGTGCGCGAGGACGTGAAGGGGCTCGACGGCCGCGTGCGGTGGGCCGAGGGCAGCATCCGCGAACTCGCCCTCGTCCTGGCGGAACTCGCCGAACAGACCGGGCGCGGCCTGGCCGGGCACGACGAGCGGCTGCGCAAGGTCGAGAGCAGGCTCGCCATCGACGACGCGGTACGCCGCTGGCGCCACCCCCGCCCCGATCCGGGGCTGGGCCGCCTCTTCGGGGCCGTACTGCTGGCCCGGGAGGTCGCGGCCGGCCCCGCCGGGGAGTTCTCGGACACCGCACGCGACGCCCACGTCGAGCAGGAGCTGGTCGAGCGCATGCTCCAGGACCCGCCGACACCGTGGTACGACGGCGTCAGATCCGTGGCCGGCCTGCTCGCCGAAGCCACCCGCCATCTCCCGGGCGACGATCACAGGACCATGCTCGCGGAACTGCTGGGGGCGGGGCTTCGGGAGGAACTGACCCGTGCGCGCGGTCCGTTGAGCACCGCGCTCAGCACGGCGGCGGCGACCACGGTCCGGGGCACGGACCCCGACGCCGCGGCGACCAAGGCGCTGCGCGGCGCGGTCCGCAACGGCACCCGTTACGTCGCCGCGAGCCTGACCGCCGAGGAGTTGCTGCGGCAACTGGTCGGGGAGCAGTTCGCGGAGGCGGCCGCGCGCCGCTCCCGGCTCCAGGAGAAGGGGACAGGGACGGGGACAGCAGGGGCAGGGACAGCAGGGGCAGGGACGGGCACGGGGAGGGCCTCATGACCGGCTCGGCGGACTTCGTCGACCTTCGCCGAAAGGCCCTGGAGGTGGCCCTGCGTCCGGGGCCCGCGCGCCAGGAGCCGTCCCCCGCCCCGGCCGGCCGGTCCCGGGCGCCCCGCCCCCCGCACTCCTCCGTACGCATCGGGCTGGTGCTGGCGGGCGGCGGGGCCAAGGGCGCCTACGAGCTCGGAGTCCTGGACTACATGGCCGAGCGGGGCTTCCGCGTGTCCGCGATCGCCGGCACCAGCATCGGCGCCCTCAACGGCGCCGTACTGGCCAGCGGAGAGACCTTCTTCCACGGCGTCCAGCAACTGGCCGCTTTCTGGGAACGCTTCTCCGTCCGTATGGGAGTCCCGCCGTCCGAGGCCCGGGGGCTGCCGCTGGACGAGGCCGGTGTCGCCATGGAGAGCACGTCACAGCAGATACGGCGGCTGGGGCCGCGCCTGCGGGCTCTCAAGCAGCGGACCGGCCTGCTGGAAGAACTGATCGACGAGGCGGTGGACGCCGACCGCATCCGTGCCGGGCTGCCCGTGTGGGTCACCGCCTATCCGCTGACGACCCACCGTGCCGTGCCGGAACGGGTGCGGTACCTGAGGGAGGTCGGCCGCTGGATGGGCGGTGCGCGGGCCACCATCATCCGGCTCAACGACCTGGAGGCGCCGCAGGTCCGCGACGCCGTCCTGGCCAGCGCCGCGCTCCCGTTCGTCTTCCCGACCCGGGTGATCGACGGATGCGCGTACCTGGACGGCGGGCTGGGCCGCGGTGACCGTACGCCGGTACGCGCGTTCGCCTCGGCGGAGCACTGCGACGTCCTCGTCGTCCTGCACCTGCACCCCGATGCCCGGGTGGCGCCGGGCGCCGCCACCGGTCTCGTCCGCGTCGACATCCGGCCGAGCCTTCCGGTCGTACCCCCGGGCCCGCTCGGGCCGATGACCGGCTTGATGAACTTCTCGCCCGACCGTATGGCCGCCCTGCGCGTCCTCGGCTACCGCGACGCGACCCGGCGCTTCGACGAGATCGAGAAGCTCCTGGGACGCCGGGGCGCCCTCGATGAAGCCGAGTCCGCGATGCTGTCGGCCCTGCGGCGGCTCAAGGGCGAATCACCCGCGCCGTGAAGAGCGCGGGCCGACGAATCACCGAGCGAATCACCGAGCAACGAGGAACCACCGATCGCCGAGGGGGCGTAGTTGTCCGACCGCCTGGACGTGCTCACCGCCATCTACCAGTCCGACCGTGCCGACCGGTCCAGCACCCTCACCGTCAGCCTCGCCACCATGGGTGCCGCCGTCACGTACCTCGTGGGCACGATCGCCTTCTACGACAAACTCGACCTGCTGGGCTGGGCCATCAGTCTGCTGCCGTTCCCCCTGATCTGCGTCCTGGCCTTCCAGGCCCAGATGGTCAACCTGGCCGGCGTCCGGGCCCGCTCCATCCTCACCCTGGAGAAGGCGCTCCTGGACGCGGTGGAACCCCCGAACGGTCCCCGCCTGGACCGTGCCGTCCTCGGCGTCACCGCCAGCGAACGGGCCTCCAACCCGCACACTGCCGCCCGCTGGCAGCGCTCCGCGACCCTCATCGCATACCTGGGTGTCGGTCTCATCGACGTGCTCTACGTCGTGCTGATGCTGATCAAGGCCGCCCCGCACCTCTCCGTCTGGACAGCCGCGCCCGCCACGGTGTACGGCGTGCTCCTCGTCCTTGTGGCCCTGGCCTGGCACCACAGCGTCAGCAACCTCGACTTCAGCGCGGTGGGCGGCCCCTGACCCACGGCTGACACCAGGCATGGCACCGCATGGCGCCACCTGGCACCGGATGGCGCCACCTTTCGCCAAGGTGGCGCCATCACATTTTCGCAGGTCAGACCGGTCACGCAAGCCATTGCCCCCACAATGCCACCCCGAGGCTTGCGCATGGTGCCATTCTGATGCCATGATGGCGTCATGGACCTCACCCCGTATGTCGACTCCCTCCGCCGCGAACTCGCGGTGGCCGCCGAAGCCGGTGGCGACGAAGCCCGCGAGCTGGCCGACCGGCTCACCGCTCCGCTGGAGTCGGCGGCCCGGCTGACCATGCTCAACGTGCTCTCCGCCGCGACGGACGAGATCACCCGCGAACTCGCCCCCGGCTCGGTCGACGTACGGCTGCGCGGGATCGACCCCGACTTCGTGGTGACGCGGCCGCTCACCGACGGGGGCACCCCCGCCGAGCCGGCCGCGTCCGCCGAGCCGCTCAAGGCGCACGCGCCCGCCGACGGCGACGAGGGCGGCACCGCCCGCGTCAACCTCCGTCTGCCCGCGCCCCTCAAGGCCCGCGCCGAGGAGGCCGCGAACCGCGAGGGCCTGTCGGTCAACGCGTGGCTGGTACGGGCCGTGTCGGCCGCGGTCGACGGCGGCAGCCGGCCCCGTACGACCCAGAAGACCCAGTCCATCGGACAGAGCATCACGGGCTGGGTGCGCTGACCGCACCCCAACCGGCACGTCACCACTTCACCTCACTTCACCCACACCACGTCCCACCAGCGGGGACGCACCCACGACCCAAGAGGACGAGACAGCCATGCCTTCTTTCGACACTCCCCTGCCCATCTCCGTCAACGCCCGCGTCGACGCCGGATCCATCCAGTTCGCCGCGGCCGACCGCGCCGACACCGTGGTGGCCGTCGCTCCCCGCGACCCGAAGAAGGACCAGGACGTACGGGCCGCCGAGCAGACCGAAGTCTCGTACACGAGCGGTGTGCTGACCGTCCGTACGCCCAAACAGCGCTACCCCCTCGGACGCACCGGCACCGTCGACGTGACGGTCGAACTCCCCACGGACTCCAACGTCGACATGACCGGCGCCTGGGCCCAGGTGCTCGGCGAGGGCCGGCTCGGTGACGTACGGGTGAAGACCTCGTCCGGTGACGTCCGCCTGGAGACCACCGGCCCGCTCCACCTGACCGCCTCCCACGGCTCGATCACCGTCGAGCGGGTCGAGGGCCTGGCGGAGATCACGACCAGCTCCGGCAGCCTGCGCGTGGGTACGGTCGACGGCCCCGCCGTCCTGAAGAACTCGCACGGCACCACCACCGTCGGCACCGCCACCGGGGAGCTGCGCGTGAACGGTTCCAACGGCGACATCATCGTCGAGCGCGCCGAGGACTCGGTCACCGCCACCACCGCCCACGGCACCCTGCGCGTCGCCGAAGTGGTGCGCGGGACGGTCCAGTTGGAGACCTCCTACGGCGCCATCGAGGTCGGCGTCCGCGAGGGTACGGCGGCCTGGCTCGACGTCAGCTCCAGCTCGGGCCAGGTACGCAACACGCTCACCCCGTCCGAGACCCCGGAGGAGAGCGAGGACACCGTCAAGGTCCGCGCCCGCACCCGGTACGGCAACGTCGACATCCGCCGCGCCAGGGCCTGACCCCCGACACGGGAATCACGACCCCGCCCGGCCCGCTCGCCCCACCCCACCCCAGCCACTCAAGCCTTCTCACGGAGGGTCCCATGCCTTCTTCTGTCATGCCCACGCCCAGAATGAGCGACAGTGACGGCCACCCGTCCCCGACCGCCATCTCCACGATCGGCCTGCGCAAGTCGTACGGCGACAAGACCGTCCTCGACGGCATCGATCTCCGCATCCCTGCCGGGTCCGTCTTCGCCCTGCTCGGGCCGAACGGCGCCGGCAAGACCACCGCCGTGAAGATCCTGTCCACGCTCATCGCCGCCGACGACGGCCAGGCCCAGGTCGCGGGCCACGACATCGCCACCTCACCGCACCAGGTGCGCGCCGCGATCGGCGTCACCGGGCAGTTCTCCGCCGTCGACGGGCTGATCACCGGCGAGGAGAACATGCTCCTCATGGCGGACCTGCACCACCTGTCCAAGCGCGAGGGGCGGCGGGTCACCGCCGAACTCCTCGACCGGTTCGACCTCACCGAGGCGGCGAAGAAGCCCGCCTCGGCCTACTCCGGCGGCATGAAGCGCCGCCTCGACATCGCCATGACGCTCGTCGGCGATCCGCGGATCATCTTCCTGGACGAACCGACCACCGGCCTCGACCCGCGCAGCCGCCACACCATGTGGGGCATCATCCGCGAGCTGGTCACGGGCGGCGTCACCGTCTTCCTCACCACCCAGTACCTGGAAGAGGCCGACGAACTCGCCGACCGTATCGCCGTGCTGAACGACGGCAGGATCGCCGCAGAGGGAAGCGCCGACGAGCTGAAGCGACTCGTCCCCGGCGGACACGTACGACTCCGCTTCTCCGACCCGGCCGCCTACCGCGGCGCCGCCGCCGCGCTGGGCGGCGGCGTCACCCAGGACGACGAGGCGCTGGCGTTGCAGATCCCCAGCGACGGCAGCCAGCGCGCGCTGCGCTCCGTCCTCGACCGGCTGGACGGGGCCGGCATCGAGGCGGACGAGCTGACCGTACAGACACCCGACCTGGACGACGTGTTCTTCGCCCTGACCGCCCCCACCCGGCCGAGCCACACCCAGGAGAGTGCCCGATGAGTGCCCACACCCTCACCCTCGCCGTCCGCGACTCGAACACGATGCTGCGCCGCAACCTCCTGCACGTGCGCCGCTACCCGTCCATGACGCTGAACCTGCTGCTCACCCCGGTCGTGCTCCTGCTGCTCTTCGTCTACATCTTCGGTGACGTGATGAGCGCCGGCATCGGGGGCGGCGGGGACCGGTCCGCGTACCTCGCCTATCTCGTCCCGGGCATCCTGCTGCTGACCATCGGCGGCACCACGATCGGCAGCGCGGTGTCCGTCTCCATGGACATGACGGAGGGCATCATCGCCCGCTTCCGTACGATGGCGATCCACCGCGCTTCGGTCCTCGTCGGGCACGTCGTCGGCAGTGTGATCCAGTGCGTGCTGAGTGTGGTCTGCGTCGGGGCCGTCGCGGTGGCGATCGGCTTCCGGTCCACGGACGCCACCGCCGTGGAGTGGCTCCTGGCGGTGGGACTGCTGGCCCTCGTCTCCCTGGCGCTGACCTGGATCGCGGTCGGGATGGGCCTGTCCAGCCCCACCGCGGAGGCGGCCAGCAACAACGCCATGCCGCTGATGGTCCTGCCGCTGCTCTCCAGCGCCTTCGTACCGCTCGACGCGATGCCGGGCTGGTTCCGCCCGATCGCCGAGTACCAGCCCTTCACCCCGGCCATCGAGACCCTGCGCGGCCTGCTCCTGGGCACCGAGATCGGCCACAACGGCTGGCTGGCGGTGACCTGGTGCCTGGCCCTGGCCGCCCTCGGCTACTTCTGGTCCACGTCCCTCTTCAACCGCGACCCGAAGTAACGACACCCCCCGCCCCACGCCCGAAGGGGCGGCGCACCCCGACCCCCGTCGGCGTGCGCCGCCCCGCCGTCGTACCCTCGGCCATACTGCCGCGCCCGCCGTCCCCGGCGGGGCCGTCTCACGTCGTGGCGATCACCCGCTGCCCGGCCCACGCCCGAGCTGCGGCGATCAAGGGTGCGCGGTGCGGAGCGGGGTCCGATCGATCGCGGCTCTCCCACACAGCGCACAAGGCGTGCGCGAACGTGGTGACGGCCGAGGGATCGGCGGTCCGGTAGGCGGACACCGATCGGGCCAGGACTTCGGCTTCCTCGACCGTGTGGCCGGCATGAATGAACCTTGGAACGGCGAATCCCGTGTCGGCCCATGCAGGACCGGGGCAGGCAAGGGCCCAGTCGAGTACGCGGATGCCATCCTCTCCGGTCAGCATGTTGAGCGGTGACACGTCCGAGTGGACGAGCGTCCGGCCTTCGAGGTCGGGGGAACGGTCGGCGGGGTAGAAACCTGCCCAGCGAACACACAGGGGTTTCTTGCGGACCTGCTCGGGCCAGCGCGACTCGGACATGGTGGTGAGCGCGTCGAGGAACGGTCCGAGGTCGGGCGAATCCGGGGCGAGGTTCGGGTGCGCGCCGATGAGGTGTTCGTACCCCGTGAGCAGCCAGCCGCCGGCGTCCACCTGCCAGAGCACGCGGGGCGCGAGCGGAGCCACTCGGGTCACCCGTGTCTCGTAGTCGTACATCCACGAGGCCGGCTCGTCGCTGCGGGTGCCTTTGACAAACACGGGCCCAGCAGCTGTGTGGAGAGTGCAGGCGAGGCGGGACATGACACCGGTCTCCGCGGTCCTGGCGTGCTCGACGGAGCCGGTGTGGGTCTCGACGGCGCTACGGGCTTCGGCCGGGAGTTCAAGCCATGCGGTGCGGTCCACCCGCTCACTCCTCGTGCATAACGGGAGCCGGTCCCCGGCTCGGCCACAGAGTGGCACACACCGAGGACCGGCCGCAGGCGATACGTCACGCGTGCTTCGGGCTGTTGTGGCAGTTGGCGTGGCACTGCGAGCAGTCCGCGAGATCCAGCTCGGGCCAGAACTCCATGTCGATCAGAAACCCGGCCGCGACGATCGCTTCGACCGTCCGGGCGCGCAGAGCCTTGCCGCCGCCGTGCTTCTCCTTGTCGAGGAAACCGGGTTGGTGGTGGACGAACGTGCCGATCGTCCCCGTGCAGAAATCCTGGTATGCCCGCGTGTGCAGCAGGAAGGCGTGCCAGAAGTCGTCAACGAGTGGGGACGGGCTGAGCGGGGCGTCGCTGTGCGCACCGGCCGCGAGGAAGGCGAGCATCTGGCCGATGCCCCGGTCAGCCGTGCCGTCGGCCAGTTCGGGGAACTTGGCCCGCATGTTGGACACGAGCGTCGCGCGCAGCTCGGCGCTGATCAAGTTCCTTGCGTCGGTCACGGGACGTTCCTCGGTTACGGTCACGATCGTTCCCTCCTGGGTCACTGGCCCTTGAACCTGCTGCTTGGCGCCCCGGCGGCGCGACTGGGGACGGCGTCGGCCGAAGCATGGCCCGCCCGCCCGGGTTCGTCGGGGGGTCCCAACGGGGAGATCAGCGCGCCCTGCTCGGCCCGGCGGTCGTGGACGGCATCGCGCTGAATCGGGCTCACGTCCGTGGCCAGTGCCGGGACGGGGCGGAGGGTTGTTCCGTCGGCGGGCGCCGACCACTCGTCGCCGCCGCCCGGCGGGCGCAAGTGGTGCGTGCCGGCGCCCACTCCGGGCAGCGTCACGACGACGCCGATTCTTCCCTCCTTGGCGGTATCGCGGGCGAGGTCGCCCAGTCGCGGGCAGAAGGGTCCGGCCGTCCCTAACTCGCCGCCCTGTGAAGGAACATGAGGTGTTGGTCGTCCTGTCATGCCCCAAAAGTTAGGGGAGTGTCAGGGGGCCAATATGAATCGGAGGAATACCGCCTTCAACCGTCGAGGTGGAAGCGGTCCGACATGCGACGCAGCTTCTCGCGGGTGGCGATCCGCTCGGCATGGACGATGCTTCGGAGGGTCGACCGCGCGATCGGATGGTTCCGTACGAGCTGGGGGGCGATCCGCTCCGCGGTCTCCAACTCGGCGAGCGCGCGTTCGCGGTTGCCATCCCACAGCCAGGCCCGGGCGAGGTCCATGTGGTGGTGGCCTCGGCGGGAGTGGGGAAGGGCGGCCACAAGCTCGGGCGCGGTGCGGCGGTTTATGGCGAGGGCCTTGGTCTGCTCGCCGGTCTCCAGGGCGACGCTGATCGCGTGGATCTGCACGTTTCCGGGGGAGAAGGTGACCGAGTGGCGGTCGTAGAGGGGTTGGTTGCGGTGGTCCGCCATCCGGCGGGCGGCATCACGGGCGTGGTTGATCCGCTCGTCCGCCTCGGCGGGTCGGCCGGCGCGGGCTGCGGCGACGGCGGCGCAAGTGGAGGGTCCCCCACATCCGTAGGGCGAGCGGCTCGCCGAGCTCGTATTCACGCTGTACGCCGGCGATGGCTTTGTCGGACAGGGTGAGGGAGTCGTCCCAGTCAGCGGTCGCCCACATGTCCCAGACCCGCATCCAGTCGGCAAGGGCGGGCATGACGGGGTCGGCCGACAGGCGAGCGGCCCAAGCCGCGCGTTCGGCGGCCATGGCGACGAGTTCGGGATGCCCGAGGGCATGCGCGGCGGTGTGGGCGAACTTGCACGCCACGGCGTAAATCGCGAACGCTTCCTCGCGCTCGTGCCCGGTAGCCGCCTCGGCCAAGGCGCGTGCCTCGCGCAGCAGGTCGGGGAGAGTGGCGAGGATCGCCGTGTTGGCGGCGGCGTCCCGCAGGCGGTGCAGACGAGTCATGTCCCGCCACAACTCGCGGGACGGTCGGGGAGCGCCGTCGAAGATCGGCGCGAGGTCGTAGCGGCGCAACTCGCGCAGGATGGATGCGGCGGAGACCTGCCATTGATTCTCGGCCGGGCTCCTCGCGTACGGCCGGCCGATCAGGTCATGGGGATGTACGTGCAACTCGGCGGCGACAAGGTTCAGCAACCCGACCCGGTCCAGCTCGATCAGGCCCCGCTCCATCTTCGACACCCAGCCCTGAGTCTTCCCCAGGGCTGCCGCGAGGTCCGCCTGCGGCATGCCGAGTCGTAGCCTCGCCCTCCGCACACGACGACCGATCTCTTCGGTCTCTTCCCACACAACGGCACCCCCTGGCCTCGGGCGGCGCGGTCAGCCCGTGGGCTGAAGAGGGCCGCAGGTCACAGTCTGCACAGTACCGACGAGGGCATCGCCTTGCCGAACCCAGCAGCATCCGGCAGCACCGCGCGGACACCCGGACCAGGGGGGGCCGACAGCCGCTCAGCGGGAGGACCGGAGCTTCTCCGCGACCTCCGTCGCCCAGTACGTCAGGATCATGGACGCGCCCGCCCGCTTGATGCCCGTCAGGGTTTCCAGGATCGCCGCGTCGCGGTTGATCCAGCCCTTCTCGGCCGCCGCCTCGACCATCGCGTACTCGCCGGAGATCTGGTACGCCGCGACCGGTACGGCCACCTCGGCGGCGATCGCCGCCAGGATGTCCAGGTAGGGCAGGGCCGGCTTGACCATGACCATGTCGGCGCCCTCCTCCAGGTCCAGGGCCAGCTCCCGCAGCGCCTCGCGGGCGTTGGCCGGGTCCTGCTGGTAGGTCTTGCGGTCGCCCTTCAGCGAGGAGCCGACCGCTTCCCGGAACGGGCCGTAGAACGCCGACGAATACTTCGCCGTGTAGGCGAGAATCGACACGTCCTCCTTGCCGATGGTGTCCAGCGCGTCCCGGACGACCCCGACCTGGCCGTCCATCATCCCGCTGGTCCCCAGCACATGGGCCCCCGCGTCGGCCTGGACCTGGGCCATCTCCGCGTACCGCTCCAGCGTCGCGTCGTTGTCGACCCGGCCCTCCGCGTCCAGCACCCCGCAGTGGCCGTGGTCCGTGTACTCGTCCAGGCACAGGTCCGACATGACGACCAGCTCGTCCCCGACCTCCGCCCGCACCGCGCGCAGCGCGATCTGGAGGATCCCGGCCGGGTCCGTGCCCGCCGTCCCCACCGCGTCCTTCTTCGAGTCGTCGGGGACGCCGTAGAGCATGAACCCGGAGACCCCGGCCGACACCGCGTCCACCGCCGCCTTCCGCAGGGTGTCGAGCGTGTGCTGCACGACCCCCGGCATCGAGGACAGCGCCACCGGCTCGCTGATCCCCTCCCGTACGAAGGCGGGGAGGATCAGGTCCGCCGGATGCAGCCGGGTCTCGGCGACCATCCGCCGCATCGCCGGGTTGACCCGCAGCCGCCGGGGGCGCGCGCCGGGGAAAGATCCGTACACAGTCATCGTCAGTCGCCTCTTGCTTGCTTGTTCAGTTCTGATGTCGTCCGGTACGAGAACGGTCTCGGCCACCCGCGAAAAGCCGGGCAGCCGGGACCGCCGTGTCGGCACCTATGTCGTACGCCGCCTGCGGCTGCCGGGACGCCGTTCGCTCGGCCGGGTGACCGGGTCGCCGGCCTCCTTCGCCGCCTCGCGGCGCTGCGTGCCGAACGCGGCGAGCGCCTCGGCCAGCTTGTGCACGGACGGCTCGGGCGACAGGACGTCGACCCGCAGGCCGTGCTCCTCGGCGGTCTTCGCCGTGGCGGGGCCGATGCACGCGATCACCGTCACGTTGTGCGGCTTGCCCGCGATCCCGACCAGGTTCCGCACCGTCGACGAGGACGTGAACAGCACGGCGTCGAAACCGCCGCCCTTGATGGCCTCACGGGTCTCGGCGGGCGGCGGCGAGGCGCGCACGGTGCGGTACGCCGTGACGTCGTCGACCTCCCAGCCCAGCTCGATCAGCCCCGCCACCAGCGTCTCGGTGGCGATGTCGGCGCGCGGCAGGAAGACCCGGTCGATCGGGTCGAACACCGGGTCGTACGGCGGCCAGTCCTCCAGCAGCCCGGCGGCGGACTGCTCGCCGGACGGCACGAGGTCGGGCTTCACCCCGAACTCGATGAGGGAGGCCGCCGTCTGGTCGCCCACCGCGGCGACCTTGATCCCGGCGAAGGCACGGGCGTCGAGCCCGTACTCCTCGAACTTCTCCCGCACCGCCTTCACCGCGTTGACCGACGTGAAGGCGATCCACTCGTAGCGCCCGGTGACCAGGCCCTTGACCGCGCGCTCCATCTGCTGGGGCGTACGCGGCGGTTCGACCGCGATGGTCGGGACCTCGTGCGGGACCGCGCCGTACGACCTGAGCTGGTCGGAGAGCGAGGCCGACTGCTCCTTGGTCCTCGGGACGAGGACCTTCCAGCCGAACAGCGCCTTGGACTCGAACCACGCGAGCTGGTCGCGCTGGGCGGCCGAACTGCGCTCGCCGACGACGGCTATGACGGACTGGTGCCCGTCCGGGGACGGCAGCACCTTCGCCTGCTTGAGGGTCTGCGCGATGGTGCCGAGCGTGGCCGTCCACGTCCGCTGCCGGGTGGTCGTGCCGGCGACGGTGACGGTCATCGGGGTGTCCGGCTTGCGGCCGGCCGCGACCATCTCGCCGGCGGCGGCGCCCACCGACTCCAGGGTGGTGGACACGACGACCGTGCCGTCGCTCGCGCCGATCTCCGTCCAGCACCGCTCGCTCGCGGTCCTGGCGTCGACCAGGCGCACGTCCGTGCCCTGCGTGTCCCGCAACGGCACCCCGGCGTAGGCCGGCACGCCGACCGCGGCCGCGATACCGGGCACGACCTCGAAGGAGATGCCCGCGGCGGCGCACGCGAGCATCTCCGTGCCCGCGCCTCCGTCCAGGCCCGGGTCACCGGTCACCGCACGGACGACCCGCTTGCCGCCGCGCGCTGCCTCCATGACAAGATTGGCAGCGTCCCGGATAGCGGGGATCCCGGCGGCTGTTGACGCCTCGTCGACGACCGTCAGTGCCGGTGTGCTCACCCCCGCCCTGGCATGGCCGCGTACGACTTCGAGCACATCAGGCTCGGCGATCAGAACATCCGCCCCCGCGAGCGCCTCGACGGCGCGAAGTGTCAGCAGACCCGGATCTCCGGGTCCGGCACCGAGGAAGGTGACGTGCCCCGATGCGGAGTAGGCCGTTAGGTCATAGGTGGTGGGGCTCAAAGTCGCTCCCCCATAAGACCGGCCGCACCCTTGGCAAGCATGTCGGACGCGAGTTCGCGACCGAGCGCGATGGCATCCCCGTGCGATGTGGGTACGGGACCGGTGGTGGACAGCTGCACCAGCGTCGAGCCGTCGGTCGTGCCGACGACGCCGCGCAGGCGCATTTCGTTGACAACCTGCTCCTCGGCCAGCAGGTCGGCCAGGGCACCCACAGGTGCGCTGCAACCGGCCTCCAGGGCGGCGAGCAGGGATCGCTCGGCGGTCACGGCGATCCGCGTGTGCGGGTCGTCGAGCTCGGCGAGCACGGCGGCGAGGTCCACGTTGACCGCGGCGCACTCTACTGCCAGGGCCCCCTGGCCGGGGGCGGGCAGAACGGTGTCGACCGACAGGAACTCGGTCACCTCACCGATCCTGCCGATCCGGTGGAGCCCCGCGGCGGCGAGCACGACGGCGTCGAACTCCCCGCTGCGGACGTGTTCGAGGCGGGTGTCGATGTTCCCGCGGATCGGCACGGTCCTTATGGACAGACCGTGGCCGCGCGCGTACGCGTTGAGCTGCGCCGCCCGGCGCGGCGACCCCGTACCGACCCTGGCGCCCGGGGGCAGTTGGCCGAGCCGCAGCCCGTCCCGCGCCACCAGCACGTCCCTCGGATCCTCCCGGACCGGCACGGCGGCCAGCGTGAGGTCGTCGGGCTGCGCGGTCGGCAGGTCCTTGAGGGAGTGCACGGCGAAGTCGACCTCGCCGCGCAGCAGCGCGTCCCGCAGCGCGGTGGCGAAGACGCCCGTGCCGCCGATCTGCGCGAGCTGCTCCCGCGAGGTGTCGCCGTACGTGGTGATCTCCACGAGCTCCACCGGTCGCCCGGTCAGCGCGCGCACGGCTTCGGCCACTTGCCCGGACTGGGCCAGGGCGAGCCTGCTGCGTCTGGTACCCAGCCTCAGCGGCCGTCCGGGCCCGGGGGGCCTGTCGGGCCGCGGAGGCCTCTCGGGCCTCAGTGCCTTCTCGGTCATACTCGCCCTCTGCCTACACCGTCGGTGTCATTCAGGTCGGCCCGGCTGACGGCGGCGACCGTCTGCGGGTCGAGGTCGAAGAGTTCACGCAGCGCGTCCGCGTATCCGGCGCCGCCGGGCTCGCTCGCCAGCTGCTTGACCCGCACGGTGGGCGCGTGCAGGAGTTTGTCGACGACACGGCGCACCGTACGCGTGATTTCGGCGCGCTGCTTCTCGTCCAGATCGGGGAGCCTGCCTTCGAGGCGGGCGACTTCGGTGCTGACCACGTCGGCGGCCATGGCGCGCAGGGCGACCACGGTCGGAGTGATGTGCGCGGCACGCTGGGCGGCGCCGAAGGCGGCCACCTCGTCGGAGACGATCGTGCGCACCAGTTCGACGTCCGCCGCCATGGGGGCGTCGGCGGAGGCCTCGGCGAGCGACTCGATGTCCACGAACCGGATGCCGCCGAGGCGGTGCGCGCCGGCGTCGATGTCCCGGGGCATGGCGAGGTCGAGCAGGGCCAGCGGTGCGGTACGGCCGGTCAGGGCGGCCTCGACGGTGTCGGCGGCGAGGACCAGGCCCGTCGCCCCCGTACAGGACACGACGATGTCGGCACGTGTCAGTTCGCCGGGGACGGCGCCCATCGTCACGGCCCGCGCCCGCACGCCCGTGGAGCCGGGCTCGGTGAGGATCTCGGCGAGCCGCTCGGCGCGCGGCGCCGTGCGGTTGGCGATGACGATCTCCTCGACGCCGGCCCGCGCGAGGGTGGCGGCCGCGAGCGAGGACATCGAGCCGGCGCCGATCACCAGCGCCCGCTTGTCCTTGGCCCAGGCCTCGACGGCCCTGCCCGCGGCGAGCTGTTCGAGCCCGAAGGTGACCAGGGACTGTCCCGCCCGGTCGATCCCGGTCTCGCTGTGGGCGCGCTTGCCGACCCGCAGGGCCTGCTGGAACAGGTCGTTGAGCAGCCGGCCCGCGGTGTGGAGCTCCTGCCCCAGCGCCAGCGCGTCCTTGATCTGCCCGAGGATCTGTCCCTCGCCGACGACCATCGAGTCCAGGCCGCAGGCCACCGAGAAGAGGTGGTGGACGGCCCGGTCCTCGTAGTGCACATAGAGATAAGGGGTCAGCTCGTCGAGGCCGACACCGCTGTGCTGGGCGAGGAGCGTGGACAGCTCGGCGACCCCGGCGTGGAACTTGTCGACGTCGGCGTACAGCTCGATACGGTTGCAGGTGGCGAGGACGGCCGCCTCGGTGGCGGGCTCGGCGGCCAGCGAGTCCTGCAACAGCTTGATCTGCGAGTCGGTGGAGAGCGACGCGTGTTCCAGCACGCTCACCGGGGCGCTGCGATGGCTCAGTCCGACGACCAGAAGGCTCATGCCGGCATCACCGCCGGTACGTCCCCTTCGGGCCCCTTCCGGCTCGCGGTGCGCGGCGGGGCGCTGTCGCGCGGGGCGTCCGCGGCGGCTGCGGCGTCTGCGGGATGCGCGCGCTCGCCGGGCGGCAGGGCGGCCTCGGCCGCGGCCTCCTCGCCGGCCTTGCGCTGCTCGTGGAAGGCGAGGATCTGGAGCTCGATGGAGAGGTCGACCTTGCGGACGTCCACCCCGTCGGGCACGGACAGCACCGTCGGCGCGAAGTTGAGGATCGAGGTCACCCCGGCGGCGACGAGCCGCTCGCAGACCTGCTGGGCGGCGCCGGCGGGGGTCGCGATGACCCCGATCGAGACACCGTTGTCGCTGATGATCTTCTCCAGCTCGTCCGTGTGCTGGACGGGCATCCCGGCGACCGGCTTGCCGGCCATCTCCGGGTCCGCGTCTATCAGCGCGGCGACCCGGAACCCGCGGGACGCGAACCCGCCGTAGTTGGCGAGCGCGGCGCCGAGGTTACCGATTCCGACGATCACGACCGGCCAGTCCTGCGTCAGGCCCAGCTCACGGGAGATCTGGTAGACGAGGTACTCGACGTCGTAGCCCACCCCCCGTGTCCCGTACGAACCGAGGTAGGAGAAGTCCTTGCGCAGCTTCGCGGAGTTGACCCCGGCCGCCGTCGCCAGTTCCTCGGACGAGACAGTGGGTACGGACCGCTCGGACAGAGCGGTCAGTGCCCGCAGATACAAGGGAAGCCGGGCGACGGTGGCCTCGGGGATTCCTCGGCTACGGGTCGCCGGTCGGTGAGTTCGGCCAGTTGCCACGGTGCTCCTGCGGGATGAGCGAGGCTGTAGGCGGCCGTATGTCCCAGGACCGCCCCGTCGAATGCAGGCTATGTCTTTGTGAACGCGTGCACAAAGATGGTGTCCGTTTTGTCCGAGCAAAGTGACCGGGGTCACGCACCCTGATCCCGTGATCCCGGGACCGCCGACCACTTCAGCCTGATGCACACAGGAAGGGGGCAAAACCGCACACACTCCTCACGAAATACGCCCCCGAGACCGCTTCCACCGATGAAATGCCCGGCGAAGCGCCCTGATGTTAACCGGCTTTCCGGTCAGCTCCCCAGTTCGCGACGGAGCCGGGCCTCGTCCACCCGCCAGAACGTGTGCTGCTCCCCGTCCACCAGGACCACCGGAATCTGCTCCCAGTACGCGCGGTGCAGCGCCTCGTCCTGGGTGATGTCCTTCTCCTCCCACGACGCCCCCGTCTCCGCGCACACCGTCTCGATCACCGCGCGGGCGTCGTCGCACAGATGACATCCCGGCTTCGACACGAGCGTGACCATCCGCTCCTCCGCCTTCTTCTTCCCGCGCCGCGACAACGGATTCCGTATCAATGGACTCATGCGGCCATTCTCCGCCCGCGCCGCGCCTTCCGGCGCCGGACGTCCACAGGCGCCCTCTGGTTGCCTGATTAACAGACCGGTCGTGGAGAGTTCACTTCACGGCATCCCGGCCCGTCGGGAAGCACCGAACAGACTGGCTATGCTCACGACATGGCCGCACTGGGATGGCTCACCCCCCGTAGGCGCTCCGCGACAGCCCGGAGTGTGCTGGCGGGCGAGGCCGCAGCCGAGGCAGGACTGAAGTCCACGCAGGAATCGCAGGACGCGCTCGCCGCGGGCGCCGCGCCCGCCGGCGGTGACACACGCGTGCCCGACTTCCCCGTCTTCGGGGACGCCCGCGCCGCCGCCTTCTTCGATCTCGACAACACCGTCATGCAGGGCGCCGCGATCTTCCACTTCGGCCGCGGCCTGTACAAGCGCAAGTTCTTCCAGCGCCGCGAACTCGCCCGGTTCGCCTGGCAGCAGGCGTGGTTCCGGCTGGCCGGCGTCGAGGACCCGGAGCACATGCAGGACGCCCGCGACAGCGCGCTGTCCATCGTCAAGGGCCACCGCGTCTCCGAGCTGATGTCCATCGGCGAGGAGATCTACGACGAGTACATGGCCGACCGCATCTGGCCCGGCACCCGCGCGCTCGCCCAGGCCCACCTCGACGCGGGCCAGCAGGTCTGGCTGGTGACCGCCGCGCCCGTCGAGACGGCCACGATCATCGCCCGCCGGCTCGGCCTGACCGGCGCCCTCGGAACCGTCGCCGAGTCCGTGGACGGCGTCTACACCGGCAAGCTCGTCGGGGAACCCCTCCACGGCCCCGCGAAAGCCGAGGCCGTCCGCGCCCTGGCCACCGCCGAGGGCTTCGACCTGGACCGCTGCGCCGCGTACAGCGACTCGCACAACGACATCCCGATGCTCTCGCTGGTCGGGCATCCGTACGCGATCAACCCCGACGCCAAGCTCCGCAAGCACGCGCGCCGGCTGGAATGGCGGCTGCGCGACTACCGGACCGGCCGCAAGGCGGCCAAGGTCGGCATCCCGGCGGCAGCCGGAGTGGGCGCCCTGGCGGGCGGCACGGCCGCCGCCGTCGCCCTGCACCGCCGCCGCCGCTGACACTCCCCGCGCGACCGCGACCGCGGCATGACTCCGACCACACCCCGGGCGGCCCGCCCGGGGTGTTTCGCGATCCCGGCGTTCTACCCGCGCGTCTCTCCCCGTAGTCACCGTGACGACACTCCGCCACAACCCATCACCGCATCACACAGATCTTGACCAAATCTGATCAGCAAATGGTCACGATGTGCTACTTGATCCGCCGCTTAGCCGTCACAGAAGCGACGTAATCGATGATTTGAGCAACTGGGTGTAGCGCTGCCTGTACGAAGCGTTATTCTCCTCAGACGCATACCGGACCCCACCCGTCACCACGGCGAGTGAACGGTCCCGCACTGCACGTGATGGAAGCTCTGCCTCTGGGAGTCCCGTGTACCCACACGTCGGGGTTGACGCCTCGGGCCTGGCTACGCTGCGCGCAACGGTCCTCGACCATTTGCGCGGCTTCGTCCCCACCGCGTACGCCGTCCCCGCCTTCGCCGCAGCGGCCCCTGCCGTGAGCGGCCCTATCGGACCTTGTTATGCCCTGGCGAGCGGCGGTGCGGCGGTCGGCAGACGGGGAAGCCGAAGCGGCGCCGCCGCCTCGACCACCGCCCGCCGGCCCACCGCCGACAGCGACAGCGCCCGCATGATGGAACTCGTCGAGCGCGCCCAGGCCGGTGAGGCCGAGGCCTTCGGCCGGCTGTACGACCAGTACAGCGACACCGTCTACCGCTACATCTACTACCGCGTGGGCGGAAAGGCGACCGCGGAGGACCTCACCAGCGAGACGTTCCTGCGCGCCCTGCGCCGGATCTCCACCTTCACCTGGCAGGGGCGAGACTTCGGCGCCTGGCTGGTCACGATCGCCCGGAACCTGGTCGCGGACCACTTCAAGTCGAGCCGGTTCCGGCTCGAAGTGACCACAGGCGAAATGCTCGACGCCAACGAGGTCGAGCGCAGTCCCGAGGACTCCGTCCTGGAGTCCCTCTCCAACGCGGCGCTCTTGGAAGCCGTACGGAAACTCAATCCCCAGCAGCAGGAGTGCGTCACACTGCGCTTCCTGCAAGGCCTCTCGGTCGCCGAGACGGCCCGTGTCATGGGCAAGAACGAAGGAGCGATCAAGACCTTGCAATACCGAGCCGTACGCACCCTGGCCCGCCTGCTCCCGGAAGACGCCCGCTGACCGCCGACGACTCAACTCACTTTCGGTGACGCCCTGATGACTCACTGGTCCGATCATCCTCCGCGCGTAACCCAAGTGCCGAGCCGCTCGTTGTGCGGGATGCAGGCTCCCTGCGGTCACGTCACGCTCGCGGCCATTCACTCGATGATGTGGATGCGCTCAAGGTGTGCGACCTTCCGGACCCCCAGGGGAGTCGATCGTCATGACGAGAGGAGGTGCCGCCAGTGATCGCGAACGTTTCGGCACACCGGCGGGCGAACGCCTTCGCCCAGGCCCTGGACGACCGGACGGTTCAGGGCGAGGCGGCCGAACAGCCCGCCGAGTCGGCCGAACCGGCCGAACAGGGGCGGCTGTTGGCCCTGGCGAGTGGTCTCGGTGACCTACCGAGACCCACGCTGGACCCCGAGGTCAAAGTGGTGCAACGAGCACAGCTCGTGGCCGCCATGGAGGCCATGCTGCTCGAAGGCACAGCCGGCGGAGGTATGTCCTCGGGCACCACGGTGCCCGAGCAGCGGACGTCCGGCCGGGGTGCCCACCGGGCCTCCCCGCTCCGGAAACTGCGGCCCAGATCCCGCTGGTCCAAAGGCCTCGCAGCCGGCGGCCTCACGGTCGGGGTGGCGGCCGGCGCGTTCGGCGGGGTGGCCGCGGCCAGCTCCGACGCCCTGCCCGGCGACTCGCTCTACGGGCTCAAGCGCGGCATGGAGGACCTCAAGCTCAACCTGGCGGACGACGACTCCAGCCGGGGCGAGCTCTACCTCGACCACGCCTCGACCCGGCTGAACGAAGCACGCAGGCTGATGGAGCGCGACCGCGCCGGGCACCTGGACCACGAATCCCTGGGCGAGATCAGACGCGCCCTGAGCGGGATGAAGCACGACGCGACCGAAGGTCACCGTCTGCTGCACCAGGCATACGAACGGGACGGCTCCCTCGGCCCGATCGCCACCCTCTCCTCGTTCTCCGCCTCGCACCGCCAGGCATGGAACGGACTCCGCGAACGTCTGCCCGTCCAGTTGACGGACGTGGGCGACGAGGTCAGTTCGGTCTTCGACGCGATGGACGAAGAGGTCGCCCCACTCCAGTCGATGCTGCCGCGGGCCCCGGAGAGGCGCAGGACCGAAACCCGGCCCGGCGCCACGCAGGACTCCACGGGGAGCCCACGTACCGACCCCACCAGCGCACCCGCCACACCCGGCACCAGCGAGAGCGGCTCGCAGACCAGCGACACGCCGCGCCCCTCGGGCTCCGGTCCGGACCACGCCTCGGAGGAGGGCCTGCTCGGCGGCAAGACCGGCGGCCTGCTCGACCCCCCGCCGAACAGCGTCCTGCCGATGCCGTCCGCACCCAAGGACAGCACCGACCGCCCGGGTCCTGACGTCACGATCCCGCCCCTGCTGCCCGACCTGCTCCCAGGGCTGGGCATCCACGCGGAGGACGCGGACTAGCGCACGGACATGGCTGAGGCGGGGCTCCCACCAGGAGCCCCGCCTCAGCGGTGAGCCACCTCAGAAGAACCCACCTCAGAAGAACACCGACCGCCGCTGCACCAGCAGCTTGTACAGCGTGTGCTGGATCTGCTCCCGTACCTGATCGGTGAGGTTGAACATCAGCATCGGATCCTCCGCCGCCTCCGGCGGATACCCGTCCGTCGGGATCGGTTCCCCGAACTGGATCGTCCACTTCGTCGGCAGCGGCAGCGCCCCCAGCGGCCCCAGCCACGGAAACGTGGGCGTGAGCGGGAAGTACGGAATGCCCAGCAGCCGCGCCAGCGTCTTCGAGTTGCCGACCATCGGGTAGATCTCCTCGGCCCCGACGATCGAACAGGGCACGATCGGCACCCCGGCCCGCAGCGCCGTCGAGACGAACCCGCCCCGGCCGAACCGCTGGAGCTTGTACCGGTCGCCGAACGGCTTGCCGATGCCCTTGAAGCCCTCCGGCATCACCCCGACGACCTCGCCGCGCTCCAGCAGCCGCTCCGCGTCCTCCGCGCACGCCAGCGTGTGCCCGGCCTTGCGCGCCAGCTCGTTGACCACCGGCAGCATGAACACCAGATCGGCCGCCAGGAGCCGCAGATGACGGTCCCCGGGGTGGTTGTCGTGCACGGCGACCTGCATCATCAACCCGTCCAGCGGCAGGGTCCCCGAGTGGTTGGCCACGACGAGCGCCCCGCCCTCCGACGGGATGTTCTCGATGCCCTTCACCTCGACCCGGAAGTAGTTCTCGTAGACCGGCCGGATCAACGACATCAGGACCTGGTCGGTCAGCTCCTTGTCGTACCCGAACTCGTCGACCTCGTAGTCCCCGGTGACCCGCCGGCGCAGAAACGCGAGACCGCCCGCGATCCGCCGCTCCCAGCCGCCCGGCTCCCCGCCCGTACCGCCGTCGGCGTCCCCGTCGTCACCACCCGCCGCACCGCCGGCACCACGGCCCGTACCACCGTCCGCACCGCCGCCGGCCGCCGTCGCGGGGCCACCGCCCGCCGCCCGGACCGCGGCGTCCGCCTCCGCCCCGGCCGCCGCGGCCGCCGCCTCCGACAGCCCGCCCAACGGCTCCTCGCCGTCCGGCAGGCCGCCGTCCTCAGGTGTGTCCGGCTCGGGCTCCGGTACGGGCGTCAGCGGACCCTGCTTGCGCCCCTGGCCCGCCCCCGTACCCGCACCCGGCCCGGAGCCGCTCCCCCCGGCCCCGTGCCCGCGCTTCCCGGCCCCGTCCTTGGCCTGCTTGGGACGGCCGGCCGCCCCCCGCCGCCTCGGCTCGTCGCCGAAGGGGATCACCTTGGCATCGGCCATGTCAGCTGCGCTCCTTGCTCGCGAGAGTACGAACGGCGGTGGAGAGCCGGTCGACCGCGTCGGCCACCGCCTGGGGCGGCAGCAGCCCCGCACCCCGGCTGCGGGCGAAGTCCGCGAAGGCCTGCGCCGTGGAGTACGTCGGTTCAAACCCCAGTGTCTCGCGCATCTGGTCCGTACTGACGACCCGGCCGTGGGTCAGCAGCCTGATCTGCTCGGGCGAGAAGTCCGTCATGCCGACGGTACGGAGCGCCGAACCGACCCAGGTGACGGCGGGCAGCAGCACCGGCACGGTGGGCCGCCCCAGCCGTCGCGAGCACTGCGAGAGCAGCAGCACACCCTCCCCCGCCACGTTGAAGGTCCCGCTGTTGAGCGTCCCGCGCCGCGGCTCGTCGGCCGCGATCAGCAGGACGTCGATCACGTCGTCCTCGTGGACGAACTGCAACCGGGGGTCGTATCCGAAGACGGTCGGCAGGACGGGCAGCGCGAAATACTCCGCCAGCGGCGAATCCGCTGCAGGACCGAGGATGTTCGCGAACCGCAGCACACAGACGGCCACATCGGGCCGCCGCCGCGCGAAGCCCCGGACGTACCCCTCGACCTCCACGGCGTCCTTCGCGAAGCCGCCGCTCGGCAGCGACTTGGGCGGGGTGGTCTCGGTGAAGACCGCCGGGTCGCGGGGCGCGGAGCCGTACACACTCGTACTGGACTTCACGACCAGCCGTTTGACGGTCGGTGATTTCTGGCAGGCGCCGAGCAGCTGCATCGTGCCGATGACGTTGGTCTCCTTGACCGACGCGCGGCCGCCGGTGCCCAGCGGCGTACCGGTCACATCCATGTGCACCACGGTGTCCACACGGTGTTCGGCGAGAACGCGCGCTATGGCGGGCTGCCGGATATCGGCGCGGACGAATTCCGCGCCACCCAGGTGATGCTCGGGCGGAACCGCGTCGACGGCGATCACCCGGTCGACGCCGGAGTCGCGTTGAACGCGCCGTACGAAGCGGCCTCCGAGTTGCCTGGCCGCTCCGGTCACGAGCACGACCTTGCCCAAGATCAGCGCCTTCCCTAGCACCGGGTGGTCTTCCGACGTCACCGTAGCGGGTCGCTATTGCCCGGGCGTGACCGCACGACCCGCCGGACAGCTCTTTTGGCCGAAGAAACACCAACGAGCCCGGAACACCAAGAAGCCTGGAACGCCGACGACCCTGAAAACACCAACGGCCCTCCCGCCATGTTCTGGCGGAAGAGCCGTGAATGCACGAACAGCTGTCGCGGAACGCCCCCGCCGGAGCGGGAACGGACTACTTCTTGTTACGACGCTGAACGCGGGTGCGCTTGAGCAGCTTGCGGTGCTTCTTCTTGGCCATCCGCTTACGCCGCTTTTTGATAACAGAGCCCACGACTACCCTCGCTCACTTCTCTTCACTCGGTGCGGGGCGTCTGGGCCCACACGACCTACGTCGGCCTAGCCTACCCGTCACCGAGTGAGAGACGTAATCCGAGTGCACGCCCTAGGCGGGCTGGACCCCCACAAATGACTCGCGGAGGTACTCGTGAACCGCTTGCTCCGGAACCCGGAAGGACCTGCCCACCCGGATCGCCGGCAGATGACCGCTGTGCACCAACCGGTACACCGTCATCTTCGACACTCGCATCACCGAGGCGACCTCCGCCACGGTAAGGAACTTGACCTCGTTGAGAGGCCTCTCGCTGCCAGCAGCCATGACCCACCTGTACCTTCCGCACGCGGCGGCCACCGGCTTCCCCTCCGGTGACTCTTCGTCGCTGTGCGCTCACGCCCCAGACTAGGGGCGGGTGGTGCGAGTGGGGAAGAGGAGCAGCCTACGGCGGCCTACTGTGACAGACACGCTCGATTGAGTACATAGCGAGTAAGCGGCAGGTAGTAAGCGGACCGCACGGCGTCGTCGAGGGGTACGGCGACGGACACCCGCCCCTCCGCCTCACCGACGAACAGCGCGGGATCGTCCGTGTCGGCGAGACCGATGGCCTCGAAACCCAGCTGACCTGCCCCGCAGACCCATCCGTGGTCCCCCACCACGAGCCCCGGCAGGGGCCCGCGGGACGCCACCAGACCGTCCAGGGCGACCCGGACAGGCAGCGGCGAATGGGTGTGTGCGCCGGTCTCACTCCCGGCGTACGGCAGGTGTGGTTCACGCATCAACGCAACTCCCCGTACGTAGTCGAGGTGGTACGTGCGTACCCCGAACCGGGTCGTTATGTCGATACATCTCCCCTGCGCCGGGGTGAGGACGAGACATCCCGCCGCCGACAAAGCGTCTGCCAGGGCCGCGTAGAAACCGAGCAGCCGCTCCGGATGCCCCGTACCGAACAGCACCGGAACCCGGTCCGCCGCCGCCTCCCGCAAGCGCTCCGCGAAGGCGTCCAGCGCGGACAGCGTCCGCTCGGGATCGATCACGTCGGTGCCCGACACCCGACCGGGATCGGACGAGACACCACATTTGTCCGCCATCAGTCCCAGCACGTCGCGTTCGCTCCAGGAGCGTTCGGGATCCAGTCCGAGCATCACCCGGGGATCCCTGGCCGCGAAGAGCCGATAACTGCGCAGACTCCTCTCCCGTGACGTGGCCACGGGACCGGCCAGCCTGGCCGCCAGCAGATGCGCCCGCAGGGCTCCGGTGCTCAACACCCCGCCGATGCTGCCTGTTCCGGCGCCCGCGAGGGACCGGAACAGGCGGAGAATCCCACCGTTGGCGTAACGGCCCCGAGGCCCCCGGGGTCCTGAGGCCGACCCCGGCAACCGCTAGGGCAGCAACCCCCGCAGAGGGAACACCGCCTTGCGCGTCGCCAGGATCAACTGGTCCAGCCGGTCCGCCGGATCGTACCCGGAGTCCCACGCCCGCCACTCCGGCGTCCGCCCGTCCGTCATCCGCCCCGGCCCCAACTGCCGCGTACGCGCGTACACCTCGTCCCGCCACGCCGCCGGCACCACCGACTCCGGATCGATCGGCGCGTGCGCCGCGATCGCCACCAGATGGGTCCAGGACCGCGGCACGACGTCCACCACCGCGTACCCGCCCCCTCCCAGGGCCACCCAGCGCCCCTCCTCGACGTATTCGTGCGCCAGGTCGTGGCAGGCGGCCTGGACGGCCCGCTGGGCGTCCAGGGACACCGCGATGTGCGCCAGCGGGTCCTCGAAGTGGGTGTCGGCGCCGTGCTGCGTCACGAGGGCCTGCGGGCGGAAATCGGCGAGCAGTTCGGGTACGACGGCGTGGAAGGCCCGCAGCCACCCCTCGTCGCCCGTCCCGGCCGGCAGGGCGATGTTCACCGCGCTGCCCTCGGCCGCCTCGCCACCGGTGTCCTCCGGCCAGCCGGTGCCGGGGAACAGCGTGTGCGGGTGCTCGTGCATCGAGATCGTCAGGACCCGGGGATCGTCCCAGAACGTCTCCTGCACGCCGTCCCCGTGGTGCACATCCACGTCGATGTACGCGACCCGCTCCGCACCCAGCTCCAGCATCCGCGCGATCGCCAGCGAGGCATCGTTGTAGATGCAGAACCCGGACGCCGCCCCCGGCATCGCGTGGTGCAGACCGCCCGCGAAGTTCACCGCGTGTGCGGCCTGTCCGCGCCACACCGCCTCGGCGGCCCCCACGGACTGCCCGGCGATCAGCGCCGACGCCTCGTGCATCCCGGCGAACGCCGGATCGTCGGGCGTACCGACGCCGTACGCCCCGTCGGCGTCCCCCGGACGCTCCGAGAAGCGCCGTACGGCGTCCACGTAGGCCTGTTCGTGAACGAGCCGCAGGGTCGAGTCCCCCGCGGCCGGCGCGGACACCACCTCCGCCACCTTGTCCAAGCCGTACGCCCGCACCAACCCCATGGTCAGCGCGAGCCGTACGGGATCCATGGGGTGGCTGGGTCCAAAGTTGTAACCCGTTACCCCGTCATCCCACATCAGCAGTGCGCGAGCGCTCATGCCCGCCACCGTATCGGGCCGGGTCCGCCTCGAACGAGCGGGTGTATACAAAAGTCACCAGGACCATGACCATCGGTACGAGCATCGCGCCCCGGTAGCTCCAGGCGTCGCCGAGGGCCCCCACCAGGGGCGATCCGACCAGGAATCCCACGTAGTTGAAGATGTTGAGCCGGGCCACCGCCGCGTCACTCGCGTCCGGGAACAGCCGCCCGGCCGCCGCGAAGGTCTGCGGCACGATCACACAGAGCCCCAGCCCCAGCAGGGTGAACCCGGCGATCCCGGCCCAGGCCCCCGGCGCCACCGCGACGACACCGAACCCGAGGCCCGCGAGGAGCGTCCCGCACCGCACGACGGCCACGGCCCCGAAACGCCGTACCCCCAGATCCCCCACGGAGCGGCCGAGGAGCGTGGTGACCATGTAGGCGTTGTACGGGACGGTCGCCAGCTCCTCCGAGCTGCCGAGGACGTCGTGGAGGTACTTGGCGCTCCAGTTCGACACGGTGGAGTCACCGATGTAGGCGAACGCCATGACGAGGCAGAGCGGCAACAGCAGCTTGAAAACCAGGGGCTTGGCGACCACAGGCTCGCCGCCGCTGTCCTGAGGACCGGGCGGGACGGTCTCGGCGGCCTTGTACCAGTGCCCGCCGACCAGCGCGGCCGGCACCAGCACGGCCACCACCGGCAGATACGAGACCAGCAGGGACAGGTCGATGTGCACGCCCACCCAGGCGAGCGAGGCACCGGCGATCCCGCCGAGGCTGTACGCCGCGTGAAAGCCGATCATGATGCTCCGGCCGTACGCCCGTTGGAGCCGTACGCCGAGCATGTTCATCGAGGCGTCCAGCGCCCCCATCGCCAGCCCGAACGCCGCCAGGGCGAGGGCGAGCTGCCACACCTCACGGCCGGCGCCGACGCCGAGGAGGGCGAGGAGCAGGACGGGCTGGGTCCCCCGCAGCAGCGCACCGGGCCGGACGCGGAGGACCAACTTCTCGGTGACCACGCTGCCGACGCCCGCGAGGATCGGCACGGCGGCGAGGAAGACCGGCAGCACGCCGTCGGATATCCCGTACCGGTCCTGGATGCCGGGGATACGGGTGACGAGCAGGGCGAAGGCCACCCCCTGGACGAAGAAGCCCAGCGCCAGGGAGGCCCGTCCGTGCCGCAACCGCACATCTGTCATGGCCGGACAGCGTAGGGCGCCGCCCTACCCATGGGTAGATGGATCAGGCGAGCAATCCGGGCAGTTCGTCCATGGTGGAGAAATGGCCGTCGGCCCCGGAGAGTCGCGCGGCGGGCGTCATCGCGGTGAAGGCGTACACCTCCATGCCGGCGGCGCGCGCGGCCGCGACGCCCAGCGGGCTGTCCTCGACCACCACACAGCGGTCGGGGGCCACCCCCATGCGGGCGGCGGCGTGGAGGAAGAGGTCAGGGGCGGGTTTCCCCCGTCCGACGTCCTGCGCGCTGAAGATGACGGCGTCGTCGAACCACCGGTCCAGCCCGGTCTTCCGGTGCCCGACCCGGATCCGCTCGTGGCTCCCGGAGGAGGCGACGCAGTACGGCACCCCGTCGGCGGCCAGCTTCCCCAGCAGCTCCACCACCCCGTCGACCGGCCTCAACTCCCGTTCGAAGGCGGCGAAGACGCGTGCGTGCAGGACGTCGTCGAAGTCGGCGGGCAGCAGCTGCCCGGTGCGCTCCTTCACCAGGTCGTGGACGCGGTGCACGGCGGCTCCCATGTAGTCGCGCAGGGAGTCCTCGTAGGAGGTGGGGTGGCCCAACTCGGTGAGATAGCCGGCCAGGATGGTGTTGGAAAGGGGCTCGCTGTCGACGAGCACACCGTCGTTGTCGAAGATGACCAATTCGTAGCGCATGCCCCTGACCCTAAACGCAAGAATGCCCTGTACCAGAAGGTACAGGGCATTCCCACGATCAAAGATTGTTCGGCGGCGTCCTACTCTCCCACAGGGTCCCCCCTGCAGTACCATCGGCGCTACGAGGCTTAGCTTCCGGGTTCGGAATGTAACCGGGCGTTTCCCTCACGCAATGACCACCGAAACACTATGAAGACATCGAAAAGCTGGATGACAACACGGCTCTTCGTTACTTCAGAACTAACACAGTGGACGCGAGCAACTGAGGACAAGCCCTCGGCCTATTAGTACCAGTCAGCTTCGACCGTTACCGGTCTTCCACATCTGGCCTATCAACCCAGTCGTCTACTGGGAGCCTTAACCCCTCAAGGGGGTGGGAGTTCTCATCTCGAAGCAGGCTTCCCGCTTAGATGCTTTCAGCGGTTATCCCTCCCGAACGTAGCCAACCAGCCATGCCCTTGGCAGAACAACTGGCACACCAGAGGTTCGTCCGTCCCGGTCCTCTCGTACTAGGGACAGCCCTTCTCAAAACTCCTACGCGCACAGCGGATAGGGACCGAACTGTCTCACGACGTTCTAAACCCAGCTCGCGTACCGCTTTAATGGGCGAACAGCCCAACCCTTGGGACCGACTCCAGCCCCAGGATGCGACGAGCCGACATCGAGGTGCCAAACCATCCCGTCGATATGGACTCTTGGGGAAGATCAGCCTGTTATCCCCGGGGTACCTTTTATCCGTTGAGCGACGGCGCTTCCACAAGCCACCGCCGGATCACTAGTCCCGACTTTCGTCCCTGCTCGACCCGTCGGTCTCACAGTCAAGCTCCCTTGTGCACTTACACTCAACACCTGATTACCAACCAGGCTGAGGGAACCTTTGGGCGCCTCCGTTACTCTTTAGGAGGCAACCGCCCCAGTTAAACTACCCATCAGACACTGTCCCTGATCCGGATCACGGACCCAGGTTAGACATCCAGCACGACCAGAGTGGTATTTCAACGACGACTCCACCTGAACTGGCGTCCAAGCTTCACAGTCTCCCACCTATCCTACACAAGCCGAACCGAACACCAATATCAAACTATAGTAAAGGTCCCGGGGTCTTTCCGTCCTGCTGCGCGAAACGAGCATCTTTACTCGTAGTGCAATTTCACCGGGCCTATGGTTGAGACAGTCGAGAAGTCGTTACGCCATTCGTGCAGGTCGGAACTTACCCGACAAGGAATTTCGCTACCTTAGGATGGTTATAGTTACCACCGCCGTTTACTGGCGCTTAAGTTCTCAGCCTCGCCACACCGAAATGTGACTAACCGGTCCCCTTAACGTTCCAGCACCGGGCAGGCGTCAGTCCGTATACATCGCCTTACGGCTTCGCACGGACCTGTGTTTTTAGTAAACAGTCGCTTCTCGCTGGTCTCTGCGGCCACCCCAAGCTCAGGAAGAAAATTCCGTCACCCAAGATGGCCCCCCTTCTCCCGAAGTTACGGGGGCATTTTGCCGAGTTCCTTAACCATAGTTCACCCGAACGCCTCGGTATTCTCTACCAGACCACCTGAGTCGGTTTAGGGTACGGGCCGCCATGAAACTCGCTAGAGGCTTTTCTCGACAGCATAGGATCATCCACTTCACCACAATCGGCTCGGCATCAGGTCTCAGACTCATGTGTGACGGATTTGCCTATCACACGCCCTACACCCTTACCCCGGGACAACCACCGCCCGGGCTGGACTACCTTCCTGCGTCACCCCATCGCTTACCTACTACCACCTTGGTTCAACGGCTCCACCACTCCCCTTTGCCCGAAGGCTCCAGGACGGCTTCACGGCCTTAGCATTAATGGATTCGATACTGGGCGTTTCAAAGCGGGTACCGGAATATCAACCGGTTGTCCATCGACTACGCCTGTCGGCCTCGCCTTAGGTCCCGACTTACCCTGGGCAGATCAGCTTGACCCAGGAACCCTTAGTCAATCGGCGCACACGTTTCTCACGTGTGTATCGCTACTCATGCCTGCATTCTCACTCGTGAACCGTCCACCACTAGCTTCCGCTGCGGCTTCACCCGGCACACGACGCTCCCCTACCCATCCACACACCCGTTGGGGCTATATATGTGAATGACACGACTTCGGCGGTACGCTTGAGCCCCGCTACATTGTCGGCGCGGAATCACTTGACCAGTGAGCTATTACGCACTCTTTAAAGGGTGGCTGCTTCTAAGCCAACCTCCTGGTTGTCTCTGCGACTCCACATCCTTTCCCACTTAGCGTACGCTTAGGGGCCTTAGTCGATGCTCTGGGCTGTTTCCCTCTCGACCATGGAGCTTATCCCCCACAGTCTCACTGCCGCGCTCTCACTTACCGGCATTCGGAGTTTGGCTAAGGTCAGTAACCCGGTAGGGCCCATCGCCTATCCAGTGCTCTACCTCCGGCAAGAAACACACGACGCTGCACCTAAATGCATTTCGGGGAGAACCAGCTATCACGGAGTTTGATTGGCCTTTCACCCCTAACCACAGGTCATCCCCCAGGTTTTCAACCCTGGTGGGTTCGGTCCTCCACGACCTCTTACAGCCGCTTCAACCTGCCCATGGCTAGATCACTCCGCTTCGGGTCTTGAGCGCGCTACTATACCGCCCTATTCGGACTCGCTTTCGCTACGGCTTCCCCACACGGGTTAACCTCGCAACACACCGCAAACTCGCAGGCTCATTCTTCAAAAGGCACGCAGTCACGACTGACAGCACAAGTGCTGCCAGCGACGCTCCCACGGCTTGTAGGCACACGGTTTCAGGTACTATTTCACTCCGCTCCCGCGGTACTTTTCACCATTCCCTCACGGTACTATCCGCTATCGGTCACCAGGGAATATTTAGGCTTAGCGGGTGGTCCCGCCAGATTCACACGGGATTTCTCGGGCCCCGTGCTACTTGGGTGGTTCTTAAACGAGCCGCATGAATTTCAGCTACGGGGGTCTTACCCTCTACGCCGGACCTTTCGCATGTCCTTCGCCTACCCATACGGTTTCTGACTCGCCGACCGGCCGGCAGACCGATCAAAAGAACTCCCACAACCCCTGCAACGCAACCCCTGCCGGGTATCACACGCTACAGGTTTGGCCTCATCCGGTTTCGCTCGCCACTACTCCCGGAATCACGGTTGTTTTCTCTTCCTGAGGGTACTGAGATGTTTCACTTCCCCTCGTTCCCTCCACACTGCCTATGTGTTCAGCAGCGGGTGACAGCCCATGACGACTGCCGGGTTTCCCCATTCGGACACCCCCGGATCAAAGCTCGGTTGACAGCTCCCCGGGGCCTATCGCGGCCTCCCACGTCCTTCATCGGTTCCTGGTACCAAGGCATCCACCGTGCGCCCTTAAAAACTTGGCCACAGATGCTCGCGTCCACTGTGCAGTTCTCAAGCAACGACCAGCCACCCGTCACACACCACAAAGGATGCTTCACCGGGGCCGGCATCACGAAGGCCCAGACCTCACGGTCCGTACCCTCAGATACCCAACAGCGTGCCCGACCCGACTAATCCATCTCACGTTCCACGCCGAAGCAGTACTTGTAAGACCAACCAGCCGTGCCGAATAGTCAACGTTCCACCCATGAGCTAACCACCGTCGAACATTTGCCGACGTTGTGGCTCTGGACTCCTCACGGAATCTAGATGCTCCTTAGAAAGGAGGTGATCCAGCCGCACCTTCCGGTACGGCTACCTTGTTACGACTTCGTCCCAATCGCCAGTCCCACCTTCGACAGCTCCCTCCCACAAGGGGTTGGGCCACCGGCTTCGGGTGTTACCGACTTTCGTGACGTGACGGGCGGTGTGTACAAGGCCCGGGAACGTATTCACCGCAGCAATGCTGATCTGCGATTACTAGCAACTCCGACTTCATGGGGTCGAGTTGCAGACCCCAATCCGAACTGAGACCGGCTTTTTGAGATTCGCTCCACCTCACGGTTTCGCAGCTCATTGTACCGACCATTGTAGCACGTGTGCAGCCCAAGACATAAGGGGCATGATGACTTGACGTCGTCCCCACCTTCCTCCGAGTTGACCCCGGCAGTCTCCTGTGAGTCCCCATCACCCCGAAAGGCATGCTGGCAACACAGAACAGGGGTTGCGCTCGTTGCGGGACTTAACCCAACATCTCACGACACGAGCTGACGACAGCCATGCACCACCTGTACACCGACCACAAGGGGGACCCTGTCTCCAGGGTTTTCCGGTGTATGTCAAGCCTTGGTAAGGTTCTTCGCGTTGCGTCGAATTAAGCCACATGCTCCGCTGCTTGTGCGGGCCCCCGTCAATTCCTTTGAGTTTTAGCCTTGCGGCCGTACTCCCCAGGCGGGGAACTTAATGCGTTAGCTGCGGCACCGACGACGTGGAATGTCGCCAACACCTAGTTCCCAACGTTTACGGCGTGGACTACCAGGGTATCTAATCCTGTTCGCTCCCCACGCTTTCGCTCCTCAGCGTCAGTAATGGCCCAGAGATCCGCCTTCGCCACCGGTGTTCCTCCTGATATCTGCGCATTTCACCGCTACACCAGGAATTCCGATCTCCCCTACCACACTCTAGTCTGCCCGTATCGAATGCAGACCCGGGGTTAAGCCCCGGGCTTTCACATCCGACGTGACAAACCGCCTACGAGCTCTTTACGCCCAATAATTCCGGACAACGCTTGCGCCCTACGTATTACCGCGGCTGCTGGCACGTAGTTAGCCGGCGCTTCTTCTGCAGGTACCGTCACTTTCGCTTCTTCCCTGCTGAAAGAGGTTTACAACCCGAAGGCCGTCATCCCTCACGCGGCGTCGCTGCATCAGGCTTTCGCCCATTGTGCAATATTCCCCACTGCTGCCTCCCGTAGGAGTCTGGGCCGTGTCTCAGTCCCAGTGTGGCCGGTCGCCCTCTCAGGCCGGCTACCCGTCGTCGCCTTGGTAGGCCATCACCCCACCAACAAGCTGATAGGCCGCGGGCTCATCCTGCACCGCCGGAGCTTTTAACCCTCCCCCATGCAGGAGAAAGTATTATCCGGTATTAGACCCCGTTTCCAGGGCTTGTCCCAGAGTGCAGGGCAGATTGCCCACGTGTTACTCACCCGTTCGCCACTAATCCACCCCGAAAGGCTTCATCGTTCGACTTGCATGTGTTAAGCACGCCGCCAGCGTTCGTCCTGAGCCAGGATCAAACTCTCCGTAAATGTTCACCGGTAATCCGGTAGACACCACGTAAGAGCCGGGATCACCGGTCGGAATAAGACCCGTGATCCACAGCGTCCTCGCTGTGTTTCATTCAAAGGAACCACCAACCCACCAACCACAAAGGTTGAGTAGGCCGGGGTATCAACATATCTGGCGTTGACTTTTGGCACGCTGTTGAGTTCTCAAGGAACGGACGCTTCCTTCGGTCCCGTCTCCGGGGCCCTCCGGGCGCTTCCCTTCGGTATTTCGTGTTTCCGACTCTATCAGATGCTTTCGTATCCGATTTCCCCGGCCGGCGGGGCTGCCTTCCAGGTTTCCGCTTTCGCGTTTCCCTTTCCGGCGATTCCGACTCTACCAGAACCTTTCGGGCCTGATTCCCAGTCAGAGGGGGCTTGTCCTCCCGGCCCTTCGGCCGTTCCGACGAGTGAGACTTTAGCGGAATCACTGGTCCCGACGCTAATCGGGCCGCGTCCCTTCGAACGCGGATTCCTCATTTCACAAAGGCGCACGCAAAACAAGGCGACCTGTTGTCGCTCGTTTGTCGTGTGTCCTGCGGAATGACTGCCCGGGGACCGGACCTAGCCGGTGCTCACGTCGGACAGCTCGCAGCACATTACGGAGGTGTGTACCGCGTGTCAAATCGAAGGCCGACGGCTAGTCTTGGGGCCATGACAACGCATGCGTGCATCCTTCAGTGGTGGACCGCCTGACGGCGGCCGCCCCCACGCATGTACGCAACGGCCGCCGCTTTCGGCGGCCGTTCGCGTTTCTCCCCTCGGGGGCCGGCCGCACGGGCGGTGGCTCCGATCAGGAGGGTGATACGGGATGACGCGGATCTTCAGCGGGATCAAGCCCACGGGCCATCTGACGCTGGGCAACTACCTCGGGGCCGTACGGCGGTGGGTCGAGGTCGACCAGCACCAGTCGGACGCCGTCTTCAGTGTGGTGGATCTCCACGCGCTCACCGTCGAGCACGATCCGGCCCGCGTGCGCAGACTCACCCGGCAGGCCGCCACGCTGTTGCTGGCGGCCGGGCTGGACCCTGGCCTGTGCACCGTATTCGTACAGAGTCATGTGGACGAGCACACCCGGCTGTCGTACCTGCTGGAGTGCACGGCCACGGACGGCGAGCTGCGGCGCATGATCCAGTACAAGGAGAAGAGCGCGGAGGCACGGACGTCCGGGGAGAGTGTGCGGTTCTCCCTCCTGTCGTATCCGGTGCTGATGGCGGCGGACATCCTCGCCTACCGGACCGACGAGGTGCCGGTGGGTGAGGACCAGACGCAGCATGTGGAGCTGACGCGGGATCTGGCCGTGCGGTTCAACCAGCGGTACGGGCACACGTTCGCGATCCCGAGGGCCACGCGTCCCCCGGTGGCCGCGCGGGTCATGAACCTCCAGGAGCCGACGTCGAAGATGGGCAAGTCCCAGGACTCCGGTGCCGGGATCGTCTATCTGCTCGACGAGCCCGACGTGGTGCGGAAGAAGATCATGCGGGCCGTGACCGACAGCGGCTCCGTGGTCGCGTACGACCGGGAGACCAGCCCGGGCGTGGCGAATCTGCTGGAGATTCTCGCGGCGTGTACGGACGGGGACCCGAACGACCTGGCCGGTGTATACGAGTCGTACGGCGCGCTGAAGAAGGACACCGCGGACGCCGTGGCCGAGGTTCTCCGGCCGTTGCGCGAGCGGCACGCGGCCCTGGCGGCTGATCCCGGCCAGGTGGACGCGGTGTTGAAGGAGGGGGCGGAGCGGGCCAGGGGGATGGCGCGTCCGGTGGTCGACGCGGCCTATCGGGCGGTGGGTCTGCTGCCGGCGGGCCGAGGGGGGCGCGTGGCCCGGAAGGCGGCGCGGTAGGTGCTGGGGCTGGTGGCGAGGTTCCGTGCGAAGTGCTGGCGCATCGTGATCTCGCTGCCGAAGCCCGTGCGGCGGGCGATCTCGGTCATGGGGAGGTCGGTCCGTTCGAGCAGTTTCTGGGCGGCGGCGAGGCGTTGGGTGATCAGCCACTGGAGGGGGGTGGTGCCGGTTGTCGCGTGGAAGTGGCGGGCGAAGGAGCGGGGTGACATGCCGGCCCAGGTGGCGAGGTCGGCGACGGTGAGCGGGTCGGGGAGGTGGCGCAGGGCGCGTTCGCGTACGGAGGCGAGGGCGTCGGCGTCGCGGTCCGCCCGGGGTGTGGGCCGTTCGATGAACTGGGCCTGGGTGCCGGTGCGGAAGGGGGCCGTGACCATGGAGCGGGCGACGGTGGCCGCGGCTTCCGCGCCGTGGGCGGTACGGACGAGGTGGAGGCAGAGGTCGATCCCGGCGGCGGTGCCGGCCGAGGTCCACAGGGGGCCTGGCCCGGTGGTGTCCTCCACGAAGAGGGCGTCGGCCTCGACGGTGACGGCGGGGTGCCTCGTACGCAGGGCGTCGGCGAGAGCCCAGTGGGTGACGGCGCGGCGGCCGTCGAGGAGGCCGGCCTGGGCGAGGACAAACGCTCCGGCGCAGAGGGCGGCGACCGGGGTGCCCGCGGTGTGGGCGGTGCGGAGGGCTTCGAGGACCGGTTCGGGGGCGGGGAGGTCCGGAGTCTCCAGGCCGGGTACGACGACGAGGTCGGCGTCGGCGAGCCAGGTCAGGGGGCGGTCGGGGGTGAGGCTCAGGCCGCCTGGCATGGCGAGGGGATCGGGCGTCGCGGCGGCGCGGTGCAGGGCGAAGGGCGGGACGGCGCCGGGCGTGCGGTCGGTGCCCCAGACCTCGGTGATGACGGAGACGTCGAACGCGCGGATGCCCGGGAAGGCGACCAGCGCCACGCGGTAGGGGGAGGTCATGGGGCCAGTCTGACAGGGGGCTGGCAGGAAGCCATCGGTGAGCGGCATTGCCGCCACTGTCGGCGGGAGGAGGGACGGCCCAGGATCGGAGGCATGGAGATGCGGGAGAACGCGGCGCTGGTGATCGTGGACGTGCAGAAGGGGTTCGAGGAGGAGGTCTGGGGGCGGCGGAACAATCCGGGCGCGGAGGGGAACATCGCCGCGCTGATCGACGTGTGGCAGTCGAGCGGGCGGCCGGTGGTGTTCGTACGGCACGACTCGACGCAGGTGGAGGGGTCGGCGTCACCGTTGCGGCCGGGGTACGCGGGGAACGGCTTCAAGGACTTCGTGGAGCAGCGGCGGGGGAAGGGGAGCGGGCCTGAGCTGTTGGTGACGAAGAGCGTGAACTCGGCGTTCTACGGCGAGCCGGATCTGGACGCGTGGCTCAAGGGCGCGGGTGTGGGGCAGATCGTGGTGGCGGGGATCCAGACGAACATGTGCAACGAGACGACCGCGCGGATGGGCGGGAATCTCGGGTACGAGGTGTTCTTTCCGCTCGACGCGATGCACACGTTCGATCTGGAGGGCCCGTTCGGCTGGACGCGGACGGCGGACGAGCTGTCGCGGGCCACGGCGGTGTCGTTGCACGGTGGCGGGTTCGCGAAGGTCGTGACGACGGAGGAGCTGGTGGCGGCGGCCGGCTGAGGGGGGCGGGCCTGATCGGGTCCGCCCGCCGCGCCCTGTCGGCCGTAGCGGTCAGCCGTTGCCGGAGGCGAGTGCGCGGCTGCGGTCGCGGGCCGCTTCGATGGCGGCGATGAGGGCGGCGCGTACCCCGTGGTTCTCCAGCTCGCGGATGGCGCTGATGGTGGTGCCGGCCGGGGAGGTCACGGCTTCGCGGAGCTTCACGGGGTGTTCGCCGCTGTCCCGGAGCATCACGGCGGCGCCGATGGCGGCCTGGACGATGAGGTCGTGGGCCTGGGCGCGGGGCAGGCCGAGGAGGATGCCGGCGTCGGTCATCGCCTCGACGAGGAAGTAGAAGTAGGCGGGGCCCGAGCCGGAGAGGGCGGTGGCCGCGTCCTGCTGGGACTCGGGGACGCGGAGCGTCTTGCCGACTCCGCCGAAGATCTCCTCGGTGTGCGTGAGGTGGGCGGCGAGGGCGTGGCTGCCCGCGGAGATGACGGACATGCCTTCGTCCACGAGGACAGGGGTGTTGGGCATGACGCGGACGACGGGGGTGCCGGTGGCGAGGCGTTCCTCGATGAACGCGGTGGTGATGCCGGCGGCCGCGCTGATGACGAGGCGGTCGGGGGTGAGGTGGGGGCCCAGCTCGTCCAGGAGCTTGCCCATGTCCTGGGGTTTGACGGCGAGGATGAGGGTGTCGGCGCGTTTGGCGGCGTCGGCGTTGGTGGCGGGTTCGACGCCGTAGCGGTCGTGAAGTTCCGTGGCCCGTTCGGGGCGGCGGGTGGTGACCAGGAGGTGCGCGGGGCGCCAGCCGGCCCGGATCATGCCGCTGAGCAGTGCCTCGCCGATTTTTCCGGTGCCGAGGACTGCGACTGTCTTGCTCATTACGGGGTCACCTCGCCGGTGGGTGGGTGGGGCGGTCGTACGTGACCATCCTCGCACCGGGGGCGGCGGGGAGCGGGCGGTGTCCGAGGGGCGGGCGCCGCGTCGGGGGTGGGCGTGGGGTCGGGCCGTACGGCGGTCAGGCGGTGCCCGGCCAGGCGGTACGGCGGTCAGGCGGCACGGCGGTCAGGCGGTACGGCGGCGGAGGGTCGCCGCGCCGAGGGCGAGGACGAGGAGGGCGCAGCCCGCGACGACCAGGGCGTCGCGGACGAAGTCGCCGGTGATGTCGGTGTGGCGGAGGACCTGGTTCATGCCGTCGACGGCGTACGACATGGGCAGGACGTCGGAGATCGCCTCCAGGACGGGCTGCATGGCGGAGCGCGGGGTGAACAGTCCGCACAGCAGCAGCTGGGGGAAGATCACCGCGGGCATGAACTGGACGGCCTGGAACTCGGACGCGGCGAAGGCGGAGACGAACAGGCCGAGCGCGGTGCCGAGCAGGGCGTCGAGGAGCGCGACCAGCAGCAGGAGCCAGGGGGAGCCGACGACGTCGAGGCCGAGGGCCCAGACGGCGAGGCCGGTGGCGAGGGTGGACTGGATGAGGGCGAGCAGGCCGAAGGCGAGGGCGTAGCCGGCGATCAGGTCGCCCTTGCCCAGCGGCATGGCGAGCAGGCGTTCCAGGGTGCCGGAGGTGCGTTCGCGCAGGGTGGCGATCGAGGTCACCAGGAACATGGTGATGAGCGGGAAGATGCCCAGCAGCGAGGCGCCGATGGAGTCGAAGGTGCGCGGGCTGCCGTCGAAGACGTACCGGAGCAGGAAGAGCATCACGCACGGGACGAGGATCATCAGCGCGATGGAGCGCGGGTCGTGGCGGAGCTGGCGCAGGACGCGGGCGGCGGTGGCGAGGGTCCTGGCGGTGGAGAGGGTGCCGCCGAGGCGGGAGCCCGGGGCGGGGGCGCTCGCGGGGCCGGCGCTGTCGCCGGTGGTGCCGGTGAGGGGGGTCGTGGTGCTCATCGGGCGCTCTCCTGGAGTGCGTTGGCCTCGTCGACCAGGTGGAGGAAGGCTTGTTCGACGTTCTCGGAGTCCGTACGGCGGCGCAGGGCGTCGGGGGTGTCGTCGGCGAGGATCTCGCCGTCGCGCATGAGGAGCAGGCGGTCGCAGCGTTCGGCTTCGTCCATGACGTGGGAGGAGACGAGGATCGTGGCGGCGCGCTGGGCGGCGATCCAGTGGAAGAGCTCCCACAGGTCGCGGCGCAGGACGGGGTCGAGGCCGACGGTCGGTTCGTCGAGGACGAGCAGTTCGGGTGAGCCGAGCAGGGCCACGGCCAGGGAGACGCGGTTGAGCTGGCCGCCGGAGAGCCGGCCCGCGAGCGCGTCGGCGTGGGAGACGAGGGCGACGTCGCCGATGGCGCGGGCGACGGATTCCTCGCGGGCGTCGCGGCGGGCGCGACCGGGGTCGAGGACGGCGGCGAAGTAGTGGAGGTTCTGGCGGACCGTGAGGTCGGCGTAGACGGACGGGGATTGGGTCACGTAGCCGACGCGTGAGCGCAGGGTGGCGTGGCCCGCGGGGTGGCCGAGGACGTCGAGCGTGCCGGTGACCTGGGCCTGGGTGCCGACGACGGAGCGCATCAGGGTGGACTTGCCGCAGCCGGACGGGCCGAGGAGGCCGGTGATCCGGCCGGGCGGGACGGCGAAGTCGAGACCGCGCAGGACGGTTCTGTCGCCTCGCCGGACGGTGAGGCCGCGGGCCTGGACGGCGGCTCCCGAATAATTCATCATGTGATGAATAGTGCGAGCACCGGCTGCCGCCGTCAAGGGGGTTGATACGGGGGGGCCTTCGGGCGAGGGCCTTCCCGGCGTCCGGCCGCGGAGCCTCCGTAAATCCGTTGGCGGACCGCGGCGGCCGCTGCTACGTTCCTGGAGGCCGTGCGAGAGAACGAGGAGGTGGTACCCGTGAACGCTGTATCGACATGGGTGCTCCCCTCCGGGGTCATGGTCGGGCGATAGGTCGTCCGGGAGCGCCGTACACGAGCACTCCCGAAAGGCACGACCATGCGATTCACTTCCGAACAGCGCCTCGACAACGGCGTTCTGGAACGCGAGTTCACCCTCGGCGAGATTCCCGGCACCCTGTGGACGCCCGAATCCGCCGCACCGGCCCCGCTGGTCCTGATGGCCCACAACAACGGCCTGCCCAAGGCGGAACCCCGGCTGGTGGCCCGGGCCCGGTACACCGCGGCGCGCGGCTACACGGTGGCCACGATCGACGCCGCCGGGTGCGGTGACCGTCCCCGTTCCGCCGCCGACGAGCAGACCCGCGCCGAACTCCGCCGGGCCATGCGGGCCGGCGAACCGGTCGATGAGATCTTCGAGTCCTTCATCGGCCCGCTCGTCGAAAACGCGGTCCCGGAATGGCGGACCACGCTGGACGCCCTCCTCGCACTGCCCGGGATCGACGGCCCGGTCGGGTACTCCGGGGGATGGACCGCCCTCGGCATCAGCCTGGCGCTGGCCGAGCCGCGCATCGCCGCCGCGGGCTTCTTCGCCGGGGGGTACGTGCCCCGCGCCCTGCGCGAGGAGGCCCGGCGGGTCACCGTTCCGCTGCTGTTCCTGGTGCAGTGGGACGACGAGGGAAACCCCCGGCAGCGGGCCCTGGACCTGTTCGACGCCTTCGGCAGCAAGGAGAAGACGCTGCACGCCAATCCGGGCGGGCACACCGGCACCCCGCCGTTCGAGCTGGAGGACGGCTGCCGGTTCCTGGACCGGCACCTGAAGTAGCAGCGGGCGGGCCCCCGGAGCGGAGATATCCGGTCCGGGGGCCCGTCGCCGGGCGCGCGCCGGACGCCCGCCGGACGTTCCGGGCGCGCAGGCACCGCCATACGGCCCTGAGTTGCGGTCGCCGCGAAGAGGGCGGGCGGGCCCGGCCGGGCGGCGGACCGGCTCCCCCGTCTGGTCAAAACGCCTTTGCCCCAGGTGTTTTCGCCGGCGCGGACGCGATCTCCAGGAGGACATAGGGGACTTTTAGTGATCTTCTTCCCCATGTGAGCCGGCCCGGTCCCGGGCCGGCCGGGCCTTTGGAGTCCGTATGACGATCCACCGCATCGCTCTCGCGTCTCTGACCACCGTGGTTCTCGCGGTCGGCGGCACCGTACTCACCGTGGCTCCCGTCGGCGCCGCCCCGGCCTCCGCGCCGCGGGTGGCCGTCCCCGACCCCGTCACCTGCGCCGCCGCCACGACCACCACGGAAGCCGCCGTGACCAAGGCCCGTACCGCCGCGGTCGCCGCCGCGGCGGACGCGGCCGGCGCCGCCGCGGCGCTCAAGACCCTCACCGCGGCCCTGGCCGCCGTGCCGCCTGACGCGGCCGCCGTCACCGCCGCCGCCACGACCGCCACCGCCACCGCGACCGCCGCTGTCACCTCCGCCGAAGCGGCGGTCGCCGCCAACGCCGGCGCGGTCACCGCCGCAGCGGCCGCAGTCACCACCTGCAAGGTCTAGGAGCGATCGGTGCTGCGCCGTGACCCCGCGCAGCCACCGGGCAGAGCCCGAAACGGAACCGGGCGAGAGCCCTAGCCGAAGCCGGGGACGTAGCGGATGGCGGAGGGGCGGCGGGAGGCCAGGCGCAGCATGCGGACCGTGGACAGGACCACCTGTTCCTTGACGTAGGCGGCCGGGCGGCCGGTGAGGACCCGGGCGCGGGGGGAGTCGTCGGCCCGGACCGGCTGGATCACCCCGTCCCGGCGGCCGAGGCTCACGCACTGGAGCACAAAGCCGAACCGCAGCGGGGCGGGCTCCTCGCCGCGCAGGTCGGCGGCGATCGCGAGGGCGGCGTGCGCGCCCGTCGGCAGCGCGGTGGCGCACGCCATGCGCAGGGGGCCGGCCTCCGCGGTGTGCGCGGCGGCCGAATCGCCCACGGCGTAGACCTCGGGGTGGGACACGGAGCGCAGCGCGGTGTCGACCGCGATCCGGCCGGACCCGTCGACCGCGAGCCCGGCGGCGGTGGCCAGGCCGGTGACGGGGACCATCGAGGCGGCCCAGAGCACCACGTCCGCGTCGACCGCGTCCGGGCCCGCGACGCGGCGGCCCTCCTCGACCCGTACGCCCCTCTCCGTCAGCACCGTACGGACGTGCGCCCGGCCGCGCTCCGACAGGCTCGCGCCGACAGCCCCCCGGGTGTGCAGGCCGATCTCCCATCCGGGGTGGGTCTCGGCGAGTTCGGTGGCCAGTTCGACGCCGGTGAGGCCGCCGCCGACGACGGCCAGGGAGCCGGGGCCTTCGAGGAGGCGCTTGTGCAGTTCGGCGGCGGACTCGGTGGTGTAGGCGCGCTCCTTGTCCGCCGGTGTCCCCTCGACGGGGGTGGTGCGGCTGCCGAGGGCGTGGACCAGGCGGTCGTAGTGGAGGACCCGGCCGTCGTCGGTGTGGACCTCCCGGGCGGCCAGGTCCAGCCGGGTCGCCCGTGCGGCGACGTGCGTGATGCCCGTGCCGCGAAGGAATCCGTCGAGTGGGTGGGTGACGTCGGGGCGCCCGGAGGCCCGTTCGTGGAGCCGGACGCGCTCGGTGAAGTCTCCGGCCGGGTCGACCAGCGTGACCCGGGTGTGCGGCGCGAGGCGCAGCGCGGTCATCAGACCGCCGTATCCCGCGCCGACGACAACGACGTGGTGGGCGGAGGGGAGCTTCTTGTCCTGTGTTCGTGGCTGTGTCATGCAAGGGGGACGACGCAGCCCCTTCGGGTGTGACACCTCCGTCCTGAGGTTGTTCCGGTCCGTCCTGGGGTCGGTCCTGACGGGTCAGTGGGCGGGACGTGCGAGGTGTCGCAGCTTCTCCGGGTTGAGTATCGCGTCGACCTCCGTGATCCGGCCTTCGTGCACCGTGAAGGCGAAGACCACGGACGGGGCGCCGGTGGGGTCGGTGACGTCGGTGAGGATCAGCCCCGGGGCGCCGTTCACGTCCCGCGCGAGCAGGGACATCGTCTCCGGGTCGTAGCCGCGGGTGATGAGAACGGCGAAACGGGCGGCCTTCTCGTGGCCCAGGAGCGGGAGGCGGGCCGCCGTGACGAGGCCGCCGCCGTCGGAGCGCCACACCACGTCCGGGTCGAGGATCTGGAGCAGCCCGTCGAAGTCCCCGCCCATCACGGCGGCGAGGAAGGCGTCCACGGCCCTGCGGTGCTCGTCCCGGTCGACCGAGCGGCGCGGGGCCTCGGCGCGGACCCGGCGGCGGGCGCGGGAGGCCAGCTGCCGTACGGAATCGGGCGTACGGCCGACGACCTCGGCGATCTCCGGGAACGGCACCGCGAACACGTCGTGCAGGATCAGGGCCGTCCGCTCCGCCGGAGTCAGCCGCTCCAGCACGGTGAGCAGAGCGACCCCGACGGACTCGTCGAGCGTCGCCCGGTCCTCGGGCCCGGACTCGGTGACCACGGGCTCGGGGAGCCAGGGTCCGACGTACACCTCGCGCCGGGCGCGCGCCGAGCCGAGCTGGTCGTAACAGATCCGGCTGACCACGGTCGTCAGATACGCCCGGGGGTCGTGGACCTGTCCGTCCGGCAGCCCCTGCCAGCGCAGCCAGCTTTCCTGCACCGCGTCGTCCGCGTCCGCGACGGAGCCCGTGACGCGGTACGCGATCGCCCACAGGCGGCTGCGCTGTTGCTCGAATTCGGCCGGGTCCGCCATTGGGTCGGCTCCTCTCCCCAGATGTCCTGCCAGGTGTCCTGCCGGTCGGATGTCCTGCCCGGCTTTCGCGTCTACCGGGAAGACGACGCGGGCGGCCGAAACGTGAGGGTCAACTCGACCACGTACGACTCCTCCACCGTCCCGTCGGGGAAAAGCCTCAGCAGTTCGTCGCGCTCCCGGTCGAGGAAAGCGGTCGTGGCCTCGTCCCCCAGCACGCGGAAGACGGAGTGGCTGCCCAGGTTGTCCAGGTGGGTGGCCAGCGGGACGCGGCGGGACCACGGCACCCGCCGCCGTACGGTCTCCGGCCCCGTCGGCACATGCCGGTCGCGCGCTCCCGTGCCGTGGGCCCCGTGCGCCGCGTCGCCCGCCTCCTCCCGCAGCCGGGCGTCCTGCTCGGCGATCCAGGGCACGGCGCGGTCCGAGACGTTCCACCACAGGGCGAGCGCGCCGCCGGGGCGCAGGACCCGCATCGCCTCGGGGAGGGAGCGGGCCGGGTCGGTCCAGTGCCAGGCCTGGGCGTACGTGATGAGGTCGGCGGAGGCGCCGGCGAGGGGCAGCGCGTCGCCGAAGCCGCGTACGAGCGGTACGTCGGGGAGGGAGAGCCGCAGCCGGGCCGCCATCCCGGGGCCGGGTTCGACGGCCACGACGAGCGCGCTGCGCTCGCGCAGCAGCCGGGTGGCGATTCCGGTGCCCGCGCCGACGTCCACGACGCGCGAGCCGCGCAGCGGGCGGCCGGTCGCGGCCTCGATCGTGTCGAAGAGGGCGGGCGGATAGCCGGGGCGGGCGGTGTCGTACTGCTCGGCGACGGCGTCGAAGGACAGAGCGCGCTCGTTCATACGGCACATCCTGTCCTGAGCCACGTTTCCCGGGCCACGTTTTCTGGACGGCGTTTCCCGGACCGCGTTTCCCGGACGGCGTTCTAGCGGCGTTTGGGGCGGCGGCCCTTGGTGGTGCCGCGGGCCGCCGGGTTGCCGGTACGGGCGGACCTGCGGCGTTCGTACTCGGTGACCGCCGTCTCGTACTCGCGGCGCCGCAGGCCCTCGCCCGGGGCCTCGGTGAACGAGCGTAGGAAGTACGCGAGCAGCGAGCCGACAAAGCCGATCATCTTGAGACTGCGCAGGGACGCGTCCCGGTCCGGGTCGGCCGGGCGGCGGGAGAAGCCCGCCCAGGTCTGGCGGAACGCGAGCACGCTACACACCGCGAACATCACCACCAGCAGGACGTCCACGAAGCCGCCGACGCCCGCGATCGCCAGCCCCTCGTACGCGAAGTCGAGCACGAAGCACGCGGCCACGGCGGCGGCCAGCGAGCCGAGGGCCGCGCCGACGCGGCGGAGACCGTAGCCGCCGTCGTGGCCGAGCCAGGTCGTGCCGAAGAAGGGCAGCGTCTCAGGTTCGGGACCGCCGGTGGGACCATCGGTGGGACGGCCGGTGGGGCCGGTGCCGGCGGTCGACATGGCTGCCGTGACCGCCGGAGCCGTGGCCTTCGTGTCGGTGGGGCGCTCGGGTTGTTCGGTGTGCTCGCTCACGGGACCGAGTATCCCTGGTCTCCCTGGCCGGATACCGCCGTACGCACGGTGACGGTCGTGTCACCGTGCGCACGGAGCGGCGGCGTCAGGAGCAGTGGCGTCAGGAGCAGTGCGGCGCCACGTACCCGTCGGACCCCGTGTGGACGTACGAGTCCGAGACGAACTGTCCGTTGGCGATGCAGTCCCAGAGGTTGGTCGTCCCGTACGGCCCCGAGATCCACTCCCCCGGCTTCTGGCAGTTGATCGGCACACTCGCGCCGTACGCCAGCACCCGCACGATCTGGTAGTTCGTCCCCGGCCCGCTGCGGACGTTCACCCGGTAACCCGGCGCGACCGGATACCGCGTGGCCGTCGTCGCCATCGCCGCCACGGTCGGTTCCCCCACCAGCGCCACAGCCGGCCCGGCAGCCGGCTCAGCGGTCCCCCCGTCCGTCGCTTCCACGACCACCGGAGCGTTCTCCGCCTCTTCGATCGACATTTGTCCTCCCCCATTGAAGGTGCGCACCCTGCGCCGCGAGGCTAGCAACCCGTGGCTGGATCGCACGCATCATCGACTAGGCTCCGTGCGTCGCGCTTGCGCACGAACACACGGGGGTGGGCGATGCCACCACTGCGCAACACCGGGCAGGCCCCGGAAGCGGAGCGTCCGGAATACGCCGGTCGCTACCTGCTCGAATCCGACCTGGGTTCGGGTGGAATGGGTGCGGTCCATCTGGCCACATCCGCTTCGGGGTTGCGCCTGGCCGTCAAGATCATTCACTCTCACCACGCCTCGGATCCCGAGTTCAGAGCCCGTTTCCGGCAGGAGATCACGGCCGCCCGCCGGGTCAGCGGCGCGTTCACCGCGCCCGTCGTGGACGCCGATCCGGAAGCCGAACGGCCGTGGATGGCCACGCTGTTCATCGACGGCCCCACCCTGTCCGAGCGGGTGAAGCGGAGCGGGCCGCTGAGTACGGACGAGCTGATCCAGCTCGGTGCGGGCCTGGCGGAGGGATTGCGGGACATCCACCGGGCCGGTGTGGTGCACCGCGACCTCAAGCCCAGCAACGTCCTGCTCGCGGCGGACGGTCCCAAGGTCATCGACTTCGGCATCTCGCGTCCTACGGACAGTGATCTGCACACGGAGACGGGCCGGTTGATCGGCACCCCGCCGTTCATGGCGCCGGAGCAGTTCCAGCGACCGCGTGAAGTCGGCCCGGCCGCCGACGTGTTCGCGATGGGCGCGGTGCTCGTCCACGCGGCGACCGGCAAGGGGCCCTTCGACTCGGACAGCCCGTACATCGTCGCGTACCAGGTCGTCCACGACGAACCGGACCTGTCGGGTGTGCCCGAGAGCGTCCAGCCGCTGGTCGCCCGCTGCCTGGCGAAGGAGCCGGCCGACCGGCCGACGCCCGACGAGCTGATGGCCGCGCTGCGTACGGACCGGAAGGGCACGGCGACCGCGCTCGTGCCGCCGAGCCGGAAGCCCAGGACCGACGGCGGCGACCCGACCCCCACGACCCATCCCAAGGCCGGCCGGTCCCGCGGCGGCCGGCCGTGGACCGTCCTGTCGCTCAACCGCCGCCGCCCGCGAGTACGTTGGGCCGCGATAGCCGCCGTCCTGGCCGTGACGGCGGGAGCGGGCCTGGTCGGGATGCACGCGGCGGGCGACGGGCCCGGCCCGTCGCCCGCCAAGACACGCCCCGGCCGAGCGGACTCCGCGACAAAGGAGTTCCGCCCCTGGGACCTCCAACTGCGCGGCGGTACGGGCGAGAACCGCATACCCGCCTGCGCGGCGGACGGTACGGGTGTCTACTGCGCGGCTCCGGGCATCAAGGCGGCCCGGCTCGATCCCATGGACGGCCACCTCGACTGGTCGAAGAAGAGCGCCGGTACGACGCCGGACAGCGTGGGCGGCGCGGCGCCCGTCCTGTCGGGCGGCCTCCTGCACGTCATCACCGGGAACGGCGGCCACCTGGAGGCGCTCGACCCCGCCTCGGGCGCGAAGCGCTGGGACGTCGACCTGTCCTCGTACCCCGTCGTCCGCCACGCCGGTGACGCGGTCCTGCTCGTGGCCGACGACGGCATGGTCCGCTCCCTCGACGGCGCGACGGGCGAGGAACGCTGGACGGAGCCGAGGGGCGGACCGGGCTCGCTCTGGGTGGCGACGGACAGCACGGACAGCGGAGGCGGCGGCCTGTTCGCCGTGACGGCGTCCTCCGACGGTACGTCCACCCAGGTCAGCGCGGTCGATCCCGCGACCGGCGCCCTTCGCTGGGAGAAACGGATCACCGGCACGCTGACCCCGGTGTCGGCGTCGGACGGCGCGCTGTTCCTGCTCGCCGGCAATCTCGACAGCATGACGGTCGGAGTCGTACGGCTGGACACGGCGACCCGGGACGTACGGCGCGTCCCGCTCACCTCACCGCTCGACCAGGCCCAGGCCACGGTCGCCGGTGACACCGTCTACCTCATCGGCTACGCGGGGTCGCTGGTGGCCGTCGAGACCGAAGGAAGCCCGAAAAAGGAGGCCTCCGAACGGTGGCGGCTGGAGACCTCCGTCGCGTGGACGTCGGCCCCCGTGGTCCGGGACGGGCGGCTCTACCTCAGCGCGGGAGACGGGCGGCTGCTCGCGGTGGACGCGCGGCGCGGTGTGCTGGAGGGCGAGACCAAGCCCCGTATGGACGACGGGCGGCACACGTTCACCGCGACGCTGGCCGCGCCGGTCGCCGTACCGGGCCGGGTGTACGCCAGCGCCCCCGACGGTTCCGTCTTCGCCGTCGACAGCCGCGACCCCTCGCGCTGGTGACACCCTCGCCGGTGACGCGCGGCACCTGACCGCGCGAAGGCACCTGCCGGCACCACGGCTGTGGGCCCCGCCCCCCGGAAACCACGGGGGGCGGGGCCCACAGCTGTCAGAAGAGCGGTCAGCCCAGCCGCGAGACGTCCCGCACCGCGCCCTTGTCCGCGCTCGTCGCCATCGCCGCGTACGCCCGCAGCGCCGCCGAGACCTTGCGCTCGCGGCCGACCGGCGCGTACACCCCGCCGAGAGCCGCCCGCCGCGTCGCCAACTCCCCCTCCGGGACGAGCAGTTCGATCGAGCGGTTCGGGATGTCGATCCGGATCCGGTCGCCGTCGTGCACCAGCGCGATCGTGCCGCCCGAGGCCGCCTCCGGCGACGCGTGCCCGATCGACAGCCCCGACGTACCACCGGAGAAGCGGCCGTCGGTGACGAGCGCGCACGCCTTGCCGAGGCCGCGGCCCTTCAAGTACGAGGTGGGGTAGAGCATCTCCTGCATACCGGGGCCGCCGCGCGGACCCTCGTACCGGATGACGATCACATCGCCCTCCGCGATCTCCTTGCGGAGGATCTTCTCCACGGCCTCGTCCTGCGACTCGCAGACCACGGCGGGACCCTCGAAGGTCCAGATCGACTCGTCCACGCCGGCCGTCTTCACCACACAGCCGTCGACGGCGAGGTTGCCCTTGAGGACCGCGAGTCCGCCGTCCTTGCTGTACGCGTGAGCCACGTCACGGATGCAGCCGCCCGCCGCGTCCGTGTCGAGGGTGTCCCAGCGCTCGGACTGCGAGAAGGCCTCGGCGGAGCGGACACAGCCCGGCGCCGCGTGCCACAGCTCGACGGCCTCCTCGGACGGCGAGCCGCCGCGCACGTCCCAGGTCTCCAGCCACGGCTTGATGCCGGGCGAGTGGACGGTGTGCACGTCCTCGTGGAGCAGTCCGCCGCGGTACAGCTCGCCGAGGATGGCGGGGATGCCACCGGCGCGGTGGATGTCCTCCATGTAGTACGTGCCGCCGGGGGCGACGTTCGGCGCGACCTTGGCCAGGCACGGGACGCGGCGCGAGACGGCGTCGATGTCGGCGAGGTCGTAGTCCAGCTCGGCCTCCTGCGCGGCGGCCAGCAGGTGCAGGATCGTGTTGGTCGAGCCGCCCATGGCGATGTCGAGGGCCATGGCGTTGTCGAAGGCCGCGCGGGTGGCGATGGCGCGGGGCAGGACGGACGCGTCGTCCTGCTCGTAGTAGCGCTTGGTGATCTCGACGACCGTACGGCCCGCGTTCTCGTACAGCGCCTTGCGGGCGGTGTGGGTGGCGAGCACCGAGCCGTTGCCGGGCAGCGACAGGCCCATGGCCTCGGTCAGGCAGTTCATCGAGTTGGCGGTGAACATGCCGGAACAGGAGCCGCAGGTCGGGCAGGCGTTCTCCTCGATACGGAGGATGTCCTCGTCCGAGACCGACTCGTTGACGGCGTCCGAGATCGCGTTGATCAGGTCGAGCTTGCGGACCGTACCGTCGACCAGGGTCGCCCGGCCGGCCTCCATCGGACCGCCGGAGACGAAGACGGTGGGGATGTTGAGGCGCAGCGCGGCGTTCAGCATGCCCGGGGTGATCTTGTCGCAGTTGGAGATGCAGATCAGCGCGTCCGCGCAGTGCGCCTCGACCATGTACTCGACGGAGTCGGCGATCAGGTCGCGGGACGGCAGGCTGTAGAGCATGCCGCCGTGGCCCATCGCGATGCCGTCGTCCACGGCGATCGTGTTGAACTCGCGCGGCACGGCGCCCGCGGCTTTGATCGCCTCGGAGACGATCCGGCCGACCGGGGCGAGGTGGGTGTGCCCGGGGACAAATTCGGTGAAGGAGTTGGCCACGGCGATGATCGGCTTGCCGATGTCCGCGCTCGCCACCCCGGACGCCCGCATCAGGGCACGTGCGCCTGCCATGTTCCGGCCGTGGGTGACAGTGCGGGACCTCAGCTCGGGCATCGTCGCTCGCTCCTTCGGTGAATCCTCGGATCCGGGGTCGAAAATGACTGTCTACGAGCGTACGCCCCGGCTCCAGGATCTGGACAGGTTGTCCGCAATACGGAACGACTGCCCACTTTCCGGTCATGCCGTCGCGCAGACCCCGCGCGGGTCTCCCTGCTCAGGCGCCCGCGTCCGTCAAGTACCGCTGGAGCGTCGGCGCCACCATCGCCACGATCTCCTCGGGAGGCACCGACGCGAGCGGCTCCGCCTGGATCACATAGCGCAGGAACATGATCCCGACCATCTGCGAGGCTGCCAGCTCCGCGCGGAACGTCGGGTTCGGTACGTCCAGCTCCTCCGCGATCCGCTCCAGGATCCGTTGCAGCACGAACGTGCGCAGGATCTTCGCCGCCGCCTCGTGCGTCAGCGCGGACCGGATGATCGCGAGGAGCGGCGCCCGGCTCACCGGGTTCTCCCACACACCCAGGAAAAAACGGGCCAGCCGCTCGCCGATCCCTTCCGTGCCGCCGGCCAGCAGCTTCGGCACCAGCAGGGCGGGCTCGAAGGAGACCTCGACGGCGGCGCCGAAGACCTCGTCCTTCGTACCGAAGTAGTGGTGTACGAGGGCCGGGTCGACGCCGGCGGCCTTCGCGATGCCCCGTACGGAGGTCTTGTCGTAGCCGCTCTCGGCGAATTCCGTACGGGCGGCGTCCAGGATCTTCTCCCGGGTGCCGGGCCCGGTCGCGGACCGGTCGCGCGCGGGGCGTCCGCGGCGGCGCGGAGCCGTGTCGGTCATGAAGGACGCGCCCCCGCCGAGGAGGAAGACGAAGAGGAAGAGGCCGGGGTCACCGGGGGTGTCACGGGCCCGGCCGACGACGACGCCAGGTGCAGCCGCGTGAAGGCCAGCGCCTCCGCCAGGTCGGACTCGCGCTCGGCCGACGACATCGCGCGCCGGGTGTTGACCTCGATCACCACGTGTCCGTCGAAGGCGCTGCCCGCCAGGTTCTCCAGCAGCTCGGCGCAGGGCTGCGTGCCGCGCCCCGGCACCAGGTGCTCGTCCTTCGCCGAGCCGTTGCCGTCCGCGAGGTGGACGTGCCCCAGCCGGTCGCCCATCCGCGCGGCCATCTCCAGGGCGTCGTTGCGGGCGGTCGCGGTGTGCGAGAGGTCGATGGTGAAGTGCCGGTAGTCGTCCTTGGTGACGTCCCAGTCGGGGGCGTACGCGAGCATCTCGCGGTCCCGGTAGCGCCACGGGTACATGTTCTCGACCGCGAACCGTACGTCCGTCTCGTCCGCCATCCGCCAGATGCCCTCGACGAAGTCGCGCGCGTACTGGCGCTGCCAGCGGAACGGCGGATGGACCACCACCGTCGACGCGCCGAGCTTCTCGGCCGCCGCCCTGGCCCGCCGGAGCTTCACCCACGGGTCGGTCGACCAGACCCGCTGGGTGATGAGCAGGCAGGGGGCGTGCACCGCGAGTATCGGGATCCCGTGGTGGTCGGAGAGGCGGCGCAGCGCCTCGATGTCCTGGCTGACGGGATCGGTCCAGACCATGACCTCGACGCCGTCGTAGCCCAGGCGCGCGGCGGTCTCGAAAGCCGTTGCCGTGGACTCGGGATAGACCGAGGCCGTCGACAGGGCGACCTTCGCATCCGGGATGCGCACCACTGGTTCTGCCACGGAGACAGCCTACGGGCCGCTACCGGGTGGTCGGGAGATGATCCAGCCGGTTCAGGATCACGCCCTCGCGCAGCGCCCAGGGGCAGATCTCCAGCACCTCGACCCCCAGGAGATCCATCGCGCCCTCCGCGACGAGCGCTCCCGCCAGCAGTTGCGCGGATCTGCCGTCGGAGACACCGGGCAGGGCGGCGCGCCGGAGCGTGGTCATCCCGGCGAGCTTCGGAACCCACTCCTCCAGTGACGAACGACTCAGTTCGCGCTGGACGTACAGCCCCTCGGCGGAGCGCGCCGCGCCGGCGATCCTGGCGAGCTGGCGGAAGGTCTTGGAGGTCGCCACGACGTGGTCCGGCTTGCCGAACCGCGCGAACTCTCCCACGGTACGGGCGATCTCGGCGCGTACGTGGCGGCGCAGCGCCCGTACGTCCTGGGGGTCGGGGGGATCGCCGGGCAGCCAGCCCGCCGTGAGGCGGCCCGCGCCCAGCGGGAGCGAGACCGTGGCGTCCGGTTCCTCGTCCAGGCCGAACGCGATCTCCAGGGAGCCGCCGCCGATGTCCAGGACCAGCAGTTTCCCGGCGGACCAGCCGAACCAGCGGCGGGCGGCGAGGAAGGTCAGCCGGGCCTCCTGGCGGCCGGTGAGCACCTCAAGATCCACCCCGGTCTCGGCCTTGACGCGGCCGAGGACCAGATCGGCGTTGCTGGCCTCCCGTACGGCGGAGGTCGCGAACGCCAGCACGTCCTCGCAGCCCTTGTCCTCGGCGGCCTGGAGCGCTCCGGCGATCGTCGTCACGAGGCGGTCGAGGCCGACAGGCCCGATGGCGCCGTCGGCGTCGAGCAGTTCGGCGAGCCGCAGCTCGGCCTTGTGCGAATACGCGGGCAGGGGCCGGGCGCCGCGGTGGGCGTCGACCGCCAGCAGATGAACGGTGTTCGAACCGACGTCGAGGACTCCGAGTCTCATGGACCGAACGCTACTGCCGCCGCGGCATACGCTGGACCCGTGCCAAAGACGAAAAAGGCGAAGCCGGGCAAAGCCGCGGTCAAGGTCCAGGACACCGTTTCCGCTGAGAGCGCGCGGACGCACCCCGACACGAAGTATCAGCAACTGGAGGCGCACAAGGACCTGGCGGGCGCGCGGGGTGTCCCCGACGAGAAGGGCATCGACTTCGCCCGCGCGTGGGTGGAGTTCCCGGACCCGGCGGACGAGGACCAGGTCTTCCGCTGCGACCTGACCTGGCTCACCTCGCGGTGGTCGTGCATCTTCGGCAGCGGCTGCCAGGGCATCCAGGCGGGCCGCGCGGACGACGGGTGCTGCACGCTGGGCGCGCACTTCTCCGACAAGGACGACGAGAAGCGGGTCGCGGGGCATGTGGCGCGGCTGACGCCGGAGCAGTGGCAGTTCCACGAGGAGGGCACGGCGGGCGGCGGCTGGACCCAGACCGACGAGGACGGCGAACGCCAGACGCGCCGCTGGAACGGCTCCTGCATCTTCCAGAACCGCCCCGGTTTCGCGGGCGGCGCGGGCTGCTCGCTCCACATCCTGGCGCTGTCCGAGGGCCGCGAGCCCCTGGAGACGAAGCCGGACGTGTGCTGGCAGTTGCCGGTGAGGCGTACGTACGACTGGATCGAGCGGCCCGACGACACGAAGGTGCTCCAGGTGTCGATCGGGGAGTACGACCGGCGGGGGTGGGGTTCTGGGGGCCACGACCTGCACTGGTGGTGTACGTCGGCGACGTCTGCGCATGGGGCGGGGGAGCCGGTCTTTCGTACGTACGCGCCGGAGCTGACGGAGCTGATGGGGGTGGGGGGGTATGAGGCGCTGGTCGCGCTGTGCGAGCGTCGTCTGGCGAGCGAGTTGCCGCTTTTGGCTCCGCATCCGGCGGATCCGGGGTCGTAGCCTCGGCCCGGTGTCCGTTGCGCTTACTGATTGTCCTCAATCGCCGGACGGGCTGGGTTTGTCGTGGTGACGGGGGGCGGGGCCTGCGGAGGTACGTATGTCCGGACTGCATGTTTTACGGCGCCTCAGGGACTTGTTTGGTTCACCGGTAGTCATGCGCCACAAAACACGCTTTACGTCCGGACACACGCACCTCCTCCGACCCCACCCCCCTCACGCCGAGGGTGAGCTCAACGACCCCCCGCTGCGGGGAGCACCTGGCGCCCGGTGGGCGAGCGCGGCTTACCGATGTCCTCAAACGCCGGACAGGCTGGATGGTGCCCCCGTGCCCTCCAACGCCGGGGCGGGCCGGGGTTTGTCTTGACGCGGGCGTGAAAGGGGGACGGGCAGGGGTCGTGTCCGGAACGTAAAGCGTGTTTTGTGTCGCGTGACTACCGTGAATGTCCGAAGTCCCCGAACGCGACGTAAAACATGCAGTGCAGGACACGACCCCTGCCCGGCCCCCGGCAACAACCCGCGGACAAAGCCCCGGCCCGCAGCGGGCACAACCAAGCCCGTCCGGCGATTGAGGACAACACGAACCGCAACGCGGTCAGCTTGGCGCGGAAGGGGACGGTGGCTCATCCGTGGGGGACGGACTCGGTGGTGGGGGCGTCGGGGTCGGGGACGGTGGATCCGTCGGGACGGAGGGGCCTGGGCCGGGATCGGACGAGACGGTGGGGTCCGGATCCGAGGGTCCGGGTCCGGATCCGGGACCGGGACCGGGGGCCGTCGGTCGGCTCGGCCGCGTGGGGGGCGGCGCCGTACGACCGTAACCGTCCAGCCTCACGACCGCGCCCGAGGGATGCAGCAGAATCCGAGCCGTCCAGACCCCACCCGGCTCGTACCGCCGGTCGACCCACACCCGCACCGTCACCACGCCGCCAGGCACCAGCGTTCCCGAACTCTCGCTGAGCCGGATCCACCGCGCACTCGTACCGGCCGACCACGTCACCGCGGCGCCCCCGTAGGCCCGGAGCGTGAGCGTCGTCGTGCCGCCCGACGACCGCGCCTCGACCGAGAGCCGGCCGGGAGCCGGTTGCCCGGGCCGGGCCGGACGCGGGGGCGGACCGTCGCTGATCACCTCGACGGACACGTCCGGCGTACGGCCACCCCCCGGGCCGCCCGCCCCACCCGCACCGCCCACCAGGAAGCCGTCCCCGGCCCGGACCTCCGCGTTGCCCGCGTTCTCGTAACGCTCGTACGCACGGTCCTCACCCGGCGCCCCGTCCCTGTCCCGCGCGCTGACCGAGGGCCCCCGGCCCTCCTCCGCCTGCGGCCCGCTCCGGTACGCCGCCCAGAGCGCGAACACGGGCGCGGCGACGACCGTCGCCACGACGGTGGTGGTCACGGCACGGGCCCGCAGCCGGTCGCGGCGGGCCGCGCGGTCCTTGGGGTCCATCGGGAAGCCGTTGCGGCCGAAGCGCGGGGAGGTCGCGCGGCCGCGCGGGGCGCGGATCATCGCGGTGTACGCGGCGGCCCTCGGCGCCTCGATGAGCGGGAGGACGGCCGGTGAGGTACGGGTACGGACCGAGGGCGTCGTACGGGAACCGGGCCACGGCGCCGACGCCTCCGCGCGCTCGGCGACCCGGCGGCAGCGCGGGCAGTCGTCCACGTGCCGGACGAGTTCGCGCCGGAGCGTGGCGGAGAGGAGGACGTGATTGTCGCCGGTGAGCCGGGCCACCGAGGGGCAGCCGCCGGTCTCGACGACCGCGAGGGCGGCGCGGGTGCGCTCCACCTCGCACGCGGCGGAGGCGAGCAGCTCGCGCGCCGCCGTCAGCTCCATCGACAGGACGGCGGCCACCTCGTGCGGGCCGAGCTGGTGGCGTACGGCCAACTCCAGGATCTCGCGCTGCTCGGGCGTCGTACCGGCGGCCTCGGGCCAGGCCAGCTGGGCGAGTTCGTGACGCCGACGCTCCTCGGTCGCGGCGGAGGCGACGGGATCGGTGGTGGAGGAGGTGGAGGAAGTGAAGGAAGTGAAGGAAGTGGAGGAGGTGGAGGAGGTGGAGGAGGTGGAGGACGGGCTGGGGGCGGGGCCTGGGCCATTCGCCGGGTCGGCGCCCACGCGCCCCGCCGCGGCCCACCCGCCCGGAGAGTCCCTTCGTCCCGACGCGCGCCACCGACCCGCCGTGCCGATCCCGCCGGTCCCGTCTGCGGCGGTACCCGGCCGGTCCGGACCACCGGACCAGCCCGCCCCGCCAGAGGCGTCCGCCGCGTCCGGCCCGGCCACGCCGTAAGACGCATCCGACCGGTCCACTCGGGCCGACGCGTCGCGCCTGCCCGCCGAGCCCGTCCTGTCCACCCCACCGGGGCCGCCGGCCACACCGGCCCGGTCCGCCCCGTCCGCCCTGCCGGACCCGTCCGCCCCACCGGACCGGCCCCGCCCGGATGCGGCATCGGGACTGCCGGGCCCGTCCGCCGTACCTGAACGGTCCGCCCACGCCGTCGCGTCCGGGCCGCGGACCGCGTTCTGCCCGACCCTCGTGGCCGTCGGCCCGGCTGCGGCATCCGGACCGCCGACCGCGCCCCCCGCACCCGACCGATCCCCCCAAGCCGCCGCGTCCGGGCCGGCCGCCGCGTCCGGGCCGGCCGCCGCGTTCGGCCCACCCGCCGTGGCCGCCGCGCCTGGCCCGCCCCGGCCGGTCCGGTGGGACCAGCCCGAGCCGTGGCTCTGGTTCCGGCCGGGCGGTCCGCCCGTCGCCTGGTCGGTGACCGGCGGGGCCGACCCCGCGCCCGGGGCGCCGGCAGGCGCATGCGCCCCCCGGCGCTGTTCGGTGAGTTTGCGCAGACACGCCCAGCGGGCCAGCGCATACAGCCACGCCTTGCGCTCCCCCGCGTCGGACGGCGAGCGGCCGAACTGTCGTTCGGAGAGGGCGAGGACGTCCCCTAGCGCCTCGGTCGCCGCGTCGTGGTCGCAGAGCACGGAGAGGCAGTAGGTGAACAGGCCGTCCAGATAGGGCTCGTACCGTACGGGCGGCCGCCGCTCCAGGGGGCGGGGGGCGCGGCGGGGCGCGCGATGTGCGCCGGTGGTGTGCGGGGAGGTTTCCGGACTGCTGCTGGTCACCCGGTGACGTTAGACAGAGCCGCCCGCGCCCATCTCACTCCTTGAGCCCACTTAATCCTAACGAGTGACGGTATCCCTCAAAAGGGGACAGCTGTCCCTCATTCCGGCGGGCGGAAGGCAAGGACGGTGTTGTGGCCCCCGAACCCGGCCGACGTGCTGAGCGCGAGCCCGAGCGGATGTTTGTACGCCTCGCCGGTGACGAGGTCCAGCTCGCCCGTTCCGCTGTCGGGACGCCGGAAGTTGGCCGTGGGCGGGGCCAGTTGGTGGGAGACCGTCAGCGCGGTGAGCGCGGCCTCGATGGAGCCCGCCGCGCCCATGGGATGCCCGGTGACCCCTTTCGTGGAGGTGACCGTCGGCGGGCGCGCGCCGAAGAGCCGGCGCAACACGCTTGCCTCCCGCGCGTCGTTGAGCGGGGTGCTCGTGCCGTGGGCGTTGATGTGGTCCACCTCCTCCGGACCGGCTCCCGCCGTCGCCAGGGCCCGTACCAGCGCCTCGTGCAGTCCGCGCCCCTCCGGATGCGGGGCGACCGGGTCGTGCGCGTCGGTGGTGGAGCCGTACCCCGCGAAGAGCGCGTGCACCGGCGCACGCCGGGTGGCGGCGTCCGCCGTACGTTCCAGCACCAGCACCCCCGCGCCCTCCGCGATGACAAATCCGTCCCGGTCCGCGTCGAACGGCCGTGAAGCGGCGGCCGGATTCCCCGCGCGCCCGGACAACGCGCCCATCTGGGCGAAGGCCGTCACGCACAGCGGCGTGACCATGGCGTCGGTCCCGCCCGCGACGGCGATGTCGCAGGCCCCCTCGCGCAGGAGCATCGCGGCGACGATCAGCGCGGTGGCCCCGGACGCGCAGGCGGTGGCGGTGTGCAGGACGGGACCCCGCGCGTCGAGCGCGATGGCCGTCTGCCCGGCCGCCATGTTCGGCAGGAACGCCGGGAGGGTGAGCGGCGAGACCGAACGCGGGCCGGTACGGAGCAGTCTGGTGTGCTGGCTCTCGTACGTCGTGACTCCGCCGGCCGCCGACCCCATGACCACCGCGACCCGGGCGCCGTCCCAGGACGCGGGGTCGAGCCCGGCGTCCGCGACCGCCTCCCTGGCCGCCGTGATGCCGAACTGCGTACAGCGGTCGAGCCGCCACGCCTGCCGTACGCCGACATGGATGCGGGGGTCGAAGCCCGGGACGCGGCAGGAGAACGGGACGGGGAGGCCGGCCAGTTCGGGGTCCGTGGCGGCGGTCGGCACGCCGGCGCAGACCCGGTCCCAGGTCGCCCGCGTGCCGATGCCCGCGGGGGTGACGAGGCCGATGCCGGTGACGGCGAGAGGTTCCGTACGGTCGGCCCTCGCGCGACCGGTCACCGCGCGGTTCCGGTGTCGGCGGCGGCGTCGACCGGGCCGCCGCCCTCGGGCAGTTGGTCCGCGACCAGGCGCGCGAGGTGGTCGATCGACAGCTCAGCGGCCGCGTCGCCGTCGTCCAGTTCGACGCCCCACCGCTCCTGCACCGTGACGAGCAGCTCCACCACCGCCAGGGAGTCCAACTCCAGCTCGGCGAGGGTCGATCCGGGCTTGACGGCATCGGGGTCGACGTCGAACTTGTCCACGAGCAGGGTCACGAGGTACTGGCTGACAGTTTCCATGACGGATGACTCCGGTCTGTGTCGGAAAGAGAAAGGGGACGGGGTGTCGGGTCGGTGGAGAACGGCAGGACGGACGGCCAGGTGAGCGCGATCGCCCCCCAGGTCAGCCCGCCCCCGAAGGTGGTGAGCAACGCCCGCGCGCCGGGCCTGACGAGCCGCCGGGCCGCCGTGTCGGCGAGCGCCAGCGGGATGGACGCGGCGGCGGTGTTGCCGACGTCCGCGATGTTGCCGAAGCGGTGGTGGGCGGCGACTCCGAGCCGTTCGGCCACTGAGTCGAGGATGCGCTGGTTGGCCTGGTGGCCGATGAACGCCTCGACGCTCGGGGCGGGCCAGCCGGCCCGGCCGAGCGCGGTCTGCGCGGAGCGCGTCATGTGCGTCACGGCCTGCGCGTACACCTGACGCCCCCGCATCCGGAAGTACCGCTCGTCACGGTCGAGTTGAGCCGTGCCGGGCAGCCGCGAGCCGCCCCCGGCGACGGCGATCAGGTCGCTGCCCGAGCCGTCCGCGCCGAGGTCGGCGGCGACGAGGGCGCCGGGCTCGTCCCGGTCCCCCGCCCGCAGCAGGAACGCCCCGGCGCCGTCGCCGAAGATCGGGGCGGTGTCGCGGTCCTGCGGATCGACGATGGCCGAGTACTTCTCGGCGCCGATGACCAGCGGATAGCGGCACGTGCCGTGGGCGATCAGGGCGTTGGCCGTGGTCAGGGCGTACAGGAAGCCGGAGCAGACAGCCGCGAGGTCGAAGGCCGGTACGGGGCCGAGGCCCAGCCGGTGGGCGACGTCGGGGGCGGTGGCGGGGCACGGCCGGTCCGGGGTGGTGGTCGCGATCAGCACCAGATCGGGCCGGATGCCGGGCGCGGACCGCATGGCCGCCTCCCCGGCGGCGAGGGCCAGATCGCCGGTGCTGACGCCGGGGGCCGCGTGGCGGCGGCGGGCGATGCCGGTGCGGGAGCGTATCCACGCGTCGGTGGTCGCCAACTCCCCCCGGGCCACGATCTCTTCGTTGGTGAGCGAGCGCGGCGGGAGGCAGGAGCCGATGCCGCAGACGACGGCGGTGGAGGCGGAGACGGGGGACACGGCGGAAACGGCGGAGACCGGGGACACGTTCACCGCGTGGGATCCGGGAACGGCAGCGGCTCGTCGGCCGGGGCGGGCGAAGGCACCGGAGCCACGAACGGGGAGGGCGGCTTGGGGTTCCCCGCCAGACCGCCGTCCGGTACGGACATCCCGCCGTCCAGCACCAGCGCGTGGCCGGTCAGATACGCGGACGCCGGCGAGGCCAGGTAGAGCGTGGCCGCCGCCACGTCCGCCACCTCGGCCCACCGCCCCAGCGGCACATGCCCCATCAGCCAGTCGGAGAGCGGCCCGCTGCCGTACGCGAACGCCGTCATGTCCGTACGGGTCCAGCCGGGGCAGAGCGCGTTGACCCGGACCCCCTGGTGCGCCCAGCCCGTCGCCAGACTCCGTACGAGCGAGATCTGCGCCGCCTTCGAGGCCGCGTACGCCTCCATGCGCGGCGCCCCGACCACCCCGGCCACGGACGACATCAGCACCAGACTGGCCCGGGGGGATTCCACGAGGTACGGGTACGCGGCCCGGCAAATGGCGGCCGTGGCACCGAGGTTGACGTGCAGCACGCTGTCCCAGTCCCGCTGGAAGGACTCCTGGAGGGGCAGGACGACCGGCGACCCGTCGGCCTCCATGGGCAGGATGCCCGCGTTGTGGACGACGATGTCGAGGCCGCCGAGCGCCCGCGCCGCCCGGTCCACGACGTGGACGGCCTGGGCGGTGTCGGCGAGGTCGCCGGGCACGAGCACGGCCGTCCGCCCCTGCTCCTGGACGAGGGTGGCGGTCTCCTTGAGGGCGTCGCCGGTACGGGCGGAGAGGGCGACGTCGGCGCCCGCCTCCGCGAGGGCCTGGGCGACGGCCCGGCCGATGCCCCGGGAGGCGCCGGTGACCAGCGCGCGGGCGCCGTCGACGCGGAAGGTGGACAGGACGGTGCTGCCGACGCGGCTGGTGCTCGTACCGCTCGCGCTGGTGGTCACTGATGGCTCCTTCGACGGTCCGTGGGAGGGGGAGAGGGTGCGGCGGGGATCCCGGCGCCGGGGGCGCCGGTCCAGTCCAGGAGGGCGCTGCCCCAGGTGAGGCCCGCGCCGAAGACGGTGATCAGGACCCGGCCGCCGTCCGGTACGAGTCCGTGCGCGGCGGCGGTCGCCAGGGCGTACGGTGCCGAGGCGGCGCCGATGTTGCCCACCTGGTCGCCGACGATCACCAGGCGTTCGGGCCGGATGCCCATCTCGGCGCCGAGGCGTCGCAGCAGCACGGGATTGGGCTGGTGGACGACAAACGTGTCGATGTCGTCCAGGACGAGGTCGTTGCGTTTCAACGTCTCCTCGACCAGCCGGGGGAAGACGTCCACGATGAAGTCGCGGACGGCCCGGCCGTCCATGTGGATGAAGTGGGCGCCGCTGTCGAGCGTCGCGGCGGTGGCCGGCCTGCGGCTGCCACCGGCGGGGATGAGGACGTGGTGGGCGCCGCGGCCGTCGGAGCCGAGGCGGAACTCCCGGAATCCACGGCCCTGTTCGACCGGTCCGAGGATGGCCGCGGCGGCGCCGTCGGCGAAGAGGACCGCCGTACCCCGGTCGGTGAGATCGAGGAACTTGGAGTACGTCTCGACACCGACGACCGCCGCGTACCGCGCCCGGGAGTCGCCGCGCAGCCAGTCGTGGGCGACCTTGGCGGCGAACAGCCAGCCGGAGCAGGCGGCGCTGACGTCGAGGGCGACCGCGTGGTGGGCGCCGGTGAGGGCCTGGACCCGGCAGGCGGTCGAGGGGCCCAGTTCGTCGGGGGTGGAGGTGGCGGAGACGAGGAGGCCGATCTCGTCGGTCCCGAGGCCGGCCGCGTCGGCGGCGGCGCGGACGGCCGCCGCCGCGAGGTCGGAGGCCGCCTCGTCGGGGGCGGCGACGTGGCGGGTGCGGACGCCGGTGCGCTCGGCGATCCACTGCGGGGTGACCCCGGCGGACCGGGCGATCTCCTCGTTGTCCCGCTGCCGGGCGGGGAGGTGGGCGCCCATGCCGAGGACGCCGATGGAGGGATCGGTACGCGCCCTCATGTGGCCCTGCCTCGTCGGGTGTCGGTGTGGTGGCTCGCATGCGGATCGGTCCCGTACGAGTCCGTCGCGTGAGACTCGGTCCCGCACGGATCGGTGCTGTACGAGTCGGTCCTGTACGAGTCGGTCCCGTACGCGCCCCCGTCCAGCCCCTCGACCAGCGCCGCCGCGTACTCGTCGGCGCCCAGCGGCGCGGGCGCGAGCCCGTCGGGCAGGGCCATGCCCCGCGCCAACAGCGGGAGGTGCGGGGTCAGTTCGTCGCACCGGTCGTCCATGAGGGCGGGCAGCGCGGTGACGGTCGGGGCGTCCAGGACCCCCGTGGACTGGAGGACGCCGGACAGGCGGTGTGCCTGGAGCAGTCCGTACAGCGCGGCGAGCAACGGCAGTGCCTGTTTCACCCCGGGCTCCCCGGCGCCGTTCACGGCGGCGGTGAGGTTCTCGGCCGCGAGCCGGTGCGCGTACACCTCCCCCAGCTGTTGCGCCCGGCTGAGCAGGGGGTTCCACAACTCCAGCCCCTCCAGGCCCTGTTCGGTACGGGCCCGCAGGGCGCCGCGCAGGTCGGCCGTGAGCCGGCGTTGCAGGGCGCGGGTGACCGCCGGCCACCAGGCGGGGTCGGCCGGGGAGAGGGCGTGGTGCGGGGTGCCGGGCTCCGGCTCGGGCGGTACGTCGTCGGTGGCCAGGGCACGGCCGGTGTCGAGCATGATCAGCGTGCTGTCGCCGCCCGCGCTGTCGAAGGCGTGGGCGAAGCCCTGCCAGGACTGGAGCCGGTTGACGTCCAGGAACCCGGCGAGTCCGCTGCGGTGCTGGCAGGAGGCGGCGAGCCGGGCGGTCTCCCGTACGGTGAACGCCTTGTAGGCCGCCAGCGGACGGTCGACGGCCGACCAGGGCGCGAAGGTCATCTTCGCGCCGGCGCGCACCTGGCCCGGGAGCGCCGCCGTTCCCTCGGGGGGCCGGTGGGCCGCGCTCCACGTGTCGCGGGCCGTGCCCGCCGTACAGCTCAGCGCGAAGGCCTCCGCCAGGGCACCGAGCACGGCGTGCTGCTGGGTGCGGTACGTGAGCACCGGCGCGCCGGGGGCGAACCTGCCGTGGGAGCGCCGGTGGGCCGAGTGGCGCAGGGTCGTCACGGCGGCGCCGCGGGCCATCGCCGCCATCGCGGACGGCAGGGTCGCCCAGAGCGCCTGCCCGACGGACAGGGTCCGCCGGAGCCGGGCGTCGGGGGTGCCGAGCGGGTCGTGCGGGACGCCGTCCGCGTCGAGATCGGCGCTGTCCCGCAGCCAGTTGTCGTACGGGACCCTGACCTGGTCGAAGCGGACCACGGCGTACGCGAGGGGCAGCGCGTGCGCGGAGAGCGGGCCGGAGATGTGGACGCCGGGCACGGTCACGCCGTCGTCGTCGCTCAGTTCGACGGCGAACGAGAACACCCCCGCGTCCCGGCCGCCGGAGAGGACCCGCGCGCAGACGACCGCCGTCTGCGGGAGGCCGAGCACGGCGACGGCGGAGAACTTCGCGGCGCGGGCGTCGGGGGTGTGCAGGACGAACTCCCGCCGCTCCCGGTCGAAGGTCGCGGTGGTGCGGATCGCGAGGTGGCTGCTGGCGTCGCCGATCTCGGTGACCATGAACACGCCCCGGGCGCGCGCCCCTTCGAGCCGCGCCAGGGCGGGCGCGGGCCGGTCGCCGCCGGAGAGGGTGAGGACGGACCCGGCGCACAGGATGTAGTGCGAGAGCACCGCCATGTAGAGGCTGGGGTCGGCGGCGGCGGCACAGGCGCTGACCTCGGCCAGCAGCTCGGTGTCGGAGAAGACCTCCTGAATGCCGGGCAGGGACTCGGCGAGGCGGCGCAGCCGCAGGTGGACGGCGTGGTCGCCGGGGAGTCCGGCCTCGGCGGGGAGCGGGGCGGGGCTGCCGGCGAGCGCGGCCACGATCCGCTCGCGCAGGCCGGGCGGGCAGGAGGTGCCGGTGATCCGGGCGAGTTCGGCGAGCGCCGCTTCGGAGGCGGCGAAGGGGGCGGTGATGGGGGCGGTTGCCGAGGTGGGCGCGGTGACGGGCGGGTTCATCCGACGGCTCCGGGGTGGGGTACGGGTACGGGGTGCGGCGACCAGCCGAAGCCGGGGTCGGCCAGGGGCGCCCGGGCCAGGGCGCCGGGCACGATGTGCCGGGCGTTACGGGTCAGCGCGCCGCCCGTCCCCGCCTCCAGCAGCAGGGCGGGGCCGGGGGCCGCGCGGCGCAGGGTCTCGGGCAGCCGGGCGGGTCGGGTCAGGCAGTGCGCCAGCGCGGCCGCGAGATCGGTGCCGGGGCCGTGGACGCCCTGGGCGACGGCCGAGTGGACGGGCAGCAGGGGCGGCCGGGCGGGCAGGGTCCCGACGAAGGCGGCGAACGCGGTCGCCGTGCGGCCGAGCGACGGGTGGTGGGAGAGGAACGGCAGGCGCAGCCGGGTGGACGGGAGCCCGCGCTCATGGGCGAGTTTCTCCACGAGTCCGAGGGCGGGCAGCGGGCCGGCGAGCACGGTCTCGTGGGAGTCGTTGACACAGGCCACGACCACCCGGTCCCGGGAGGGGCCGAGGGCGACACCGGCCGTCCGCACGAGCGCGTGGGCGGATTCCTCGCCCGCGCCGAGCAGTGTCAGTCCTCCGGGGCAGTCGTGCAGCAACTGCCCCAGCCGCAGGGCGATCCGGGCGCCGTCGGGCACGGTGAAGCAGCCGGCGGCGACCAGGGCGGGGATCTCGCCGAAGCTGACGGCCAGCAGCCGTTCGGGGACCCGCCCGGCCGCGCACAGCGCCCGGTGCACGGACAGAGAGGCCCCGAACAGCGCCAACTGGGCGGTCCCCGGCGGCCCTTCGGCCAGGTCGCGCCCGCTGGGCGGAGCGTCGGAGACCAGGCGCGGGCCCAGCGGGGCGAGCCCGTGCTCGACGGCGACCCGGTCGACCTCCTCGAACACCCCGGCGACCGCGTCGCGCAGAGGTAAATGGGCCCGCAGTCCTTTCACCAGAGGAGTGAGAGCGAAATCGCCCTGGCCGGGAAAGAGATGGAGAGTGGCACGCGGAACGGTGCCGGAAGATGAGGCGGGCATTGCCCAGTGCCTCCTGTCGGAAGGAAAGAGAAACATGCGCTCGGCGCCCCGGTGAACGGGCTGGCCGATCGGCGATCTTCCTCCAGAGTGGAGTACGTGCCCTGCGCCCAAGAATTTTCCGGAGGCCTGACCTGTTAAATGTTCACCACTGTCAAAAGAGCACGGAACGCAACGCTCCACCGGCGGTCCACCCATGACCCACCAGTGATCCGCCAGTGATCCACAGTCGATTCAAGAGACACGTGGGACAGAGCGGCACTCGGTCCCCTCGCAGACCACAGGGGCCATGAGACGCGAATCGGACACCGGAGGGCGGCTGTCCGAAAACCCGGTTGTGGATATCGGACACCGGCCTGTTCCCTGTCGAACGTGTCACATGTGAGGGCCGCGGAGGACAACGAGGCGCACGCACCCGGCACATTCCACAATAAGGCCGCCGTTCGAATCGGTTACAGGCCAGTAAATTCATATCGTGGTCACGTGCGCGTTTCCTTGAGTGTCGAAAAGCGCCGAAAGATGAGTCCGAAAGGTTTCCCATGACGTCACGGCGTCCGCCGAACGGATTGTTCAAGGACCTCCTGGCCGAAACAGGCTGGACCGGTGAGGAATTGGCGCGTGCCGTCAATCGCCTCGGCGCCGAGTCCGGCCTGACCCTCCGCTACCAGCGGGCCTCGGTCTCCCAGTGGGCGGCCGGGATCCGCCCCAGACCCCCGGCCCCCGAACTGCTCGCGGAGGCATTCTCCCGCCGGCTCGGCCGGCGGATCACGGTGGCCGACGTGCTGCCGGGGGCGACCACGCCCGCAGCGGATCCGGTGGCCGCGGAGACCGGATCGCCGGTCGAAAAACCCACCCCCGCAAGGCAGTTGGTGGATCTGGGGCGTCGGGTCGCCCAGCGCGACCGGGCGGCGGCCGCGCTGGTGTACGAACACGATCCGCGCCCCTCCCCCGCCGACCGGTACCCCGCCGCCCCGCCCTCGCTCCCCGCCCCACACCCCTCGCCGCAGCCCGCCCCGCATCGCCTGACCCCCGCCGCCACCGCCGCCGTCGCCGCCATGATCGACGTCTTCTCGACGGCCGACCGTACGCACGGCGGAGGCTTCGCCAGGGCCGCGCTGGCCGCGTATCTGAGCCAGAGTGTGGCGCCCCTGCTCCGTGCCCCGGGCCCCTCACCGCTGCGGCGTCAACTCCTTTGCTCCGGCGCCACGTTGAGCTATCTGTGCGCCTTCATGCACTTCGACGACGAGCTGCACGGACCGGCCCAGCGCTATTACCGCACCAGCCTGGAGCTGGCCGAGGCGGCCGGTGATCCCACGGCCCAGGCCCTCGCCCTGCGCGCGCTGAGCATCCAGGCCCACACCCTCAAACACCACCGGCGCGCCCTGGACCTGGCCGAGGAGGCGCACCGCCGGGTGACGGCCCGTACCCCCGCGCAGGTCCGCGCGGGCATACTCGGGCAGCTGGCCGTGGCCGAGGCGGCGACCGGCGGGGGACCCGCATCGACCCGCCGACTGGATGAGGCGGCGCGGGAGTTGGAGAACGCCGACCGGAACGAACCGGCCGTAGGCGCCTATCACAGCGCGTCCCTCGCCCATCAGCACGCGACGGTCGCCGCCCATCTCGGCGACGGGACCCGGGCCGTCTCCGCCCTCCAGGCCTCCCTCGACCGGCGCCCCGACACCGAACCGCGCTCGCGGGTCATCACCTGCGCGGCTCTTGCCGAACTGCACTTCGCCCGCGGCCATCTGGAGGCCGCGTGCGCGACCTGGCACAGCTTCCTCGACGGATATCCGGCGGTGTCCTCCGCCCGCGCCGACACGGCGCTCACCACGATGAGATCGCTGACCCGGGTGCACCGGCGCCAGCCCACCGCCCAGGCCCTCATCCAGCGGGCGGCGTCACTGCAACGCCGTTGAGGCGTCACCGCCACGCCGTTGAGGCGTCACCGCCATTCCGATGAGGCGTCACCGCCACACGGCCGAGCGCCCGCCCTGCTGGGGCAGATGCCCGGACCCCCGGCCCACGACCCGGCGGTGGGCCTCCTGGCGCACCACGCTGTACGGCCCGAGACCCGACAGCGCCTCGGTGACCTCGGCCAGCAGACCGGCGGACGCACCGGGCCCCGCGACGACCCCGACGGTGGCGCGGCCCGCGAGCCACTCGCGCCGGATGTCCCGTACGGCCGCGACAGGACGGACGGCCGCCGGGCCCGGCAGACCCGCCAGGAGGACCGGGTCGGGCCGGTCGAGCAGCAGGACCACGTCACTCGCCGCGGACAGGGCCCGCAGGGCGTCCCTGCGGTCCGCGGACCGGTAGCACCACTGGTCCGGATGCTGTCCGCGCAGCCGGGGGAAGGCCTCGCGCAGCGCCCTGACGGCCGGCACGACGTCGTCGACCGGGGTGCAGGGCCGTACTACGAAGGACACGCTCTCCGGGTCGGCGACCGCCCGCAGCCGGGTCAGCTGGCGCTCCACCTCGCGGGTGCTGTCGAACGCGACGAGCCGCTCGGGGCCGTCACCCCCGCGCGGGCCCGCGGGGCCGCCCCTGTCCGGCTCCCCCGAGCCGATCCGGACCACCGTGTCGCCCCGCCGCAGGAACTCCGCCACCGTCTCCCGGGTGCGCGCCGCCCCCGCGCAGGACGCCGCCGCCTCCGTACCGGAAGCCTCCTCCGTACCGGAAGCCGCCTCCTTACCGGAACAGGTGGCGGCCGTCTCTGCGATCAGCAGCCGGCGCGTACGGAAGAGGGCCGCCCACTCCCGTACGGACCGCTCGGCGGCGCCGAGGACGTCCGCGCCCAGATCCGCGGGACCCGCCACGGCCACCCCGGCCACCGTGCCGTCGACGTCCACGTACGTAGCGGCGAACACGACGGCGCTCCCCGCCCCGTCCCCCGGACGCCCGGCCCCCGGCGTCGGCGTCAACGTCAACGGCGCCGGATACGCGGAATGCCCGAGCCGCTCCAGGTCGGCCGCGACGAGCGGCGCGGCCGAACAGCGCACCGCCCCCCGCTCCGGATGCACGGCGGAGGTGGCCACCGTCAGACAGCCCGGACGGACGGCCTCCGTGGCCGACCGCTCGTACAACAGCGTCCTGTTCACCCTCACGACCCTCCGGCCCGGGACGGGCCGCTCGTCACTCTTCCCTCCGGATTTCCTCCGGCCTACACCTGGATTTTCCCCGGACCGACCGGTCAGGAGCGGCATTTCGGCGCCCGTCCGCCAGAAGTCACCGGATCGGGGCGGGACCCCGTGCCGGACGGGTTGTCAGTGGTGCCCTATACGGTGAGCGTCATGGCAACCGCCCGCACGAAATCCGCCAAGGACAGGCCGTCCTACCGCTGTACCGAGTGCGGCTGGACGACCGTCAAATGGCTCGGGCGCTGCCCCGAATGCCAGGCGTGGGGGACGGTCGAGGAGTACGGAGCGCCGGCGGTACGGACCACCGCGGCCGGCCGCGTGTCCACCGCCGCGCTCCCCATCGGCCAGGTCGACGGGCGTACGGCCACGGCGCGCTCGACCGGGGTGGACGAGTTCGACCGGGTCCTCGGCGGCGGGCTCGTGCCCGGGGCCGTCGTGCTGATCGCGGGCGAGCCCGGCGTCGGCAAGTCCACGCTCCTGCTGGACGTGGCGGCCAAGGCGGCCAGTTCCGAGCACCGCACGCTCTATGTGACGGGCGAGGAGTCCGCGAGCCAGGTGCGGCTGCGCGCGGACCGCATCAAGGCCATCGACGACCACCTCTACCTCGCCGCCGAGACGGACCTCTCCGCCGTCCTCGGCCATCTCGACGCGGTCAAGCCCTCCCTGCTGATCGTGGACTCCGTACAGACCGTGGCGTCGCCGGAGATCGACGGGGCGCCGGGCGGGATGGCGCAGGTCCGCGAGGTCGCGGGCGCGCTCATCCGCGCGTCCAAGGAGCGCGGCATGTCCACGATGCTGGTGGGCCACGTCACCAAGGACGGCGCGATCGCCGGGCCCCGGCTGCTGGAACACCTCGTGGATGTCGTGCTGTCCTTCGAGGGCGACCGGCACGCCAGGCTGCGGCTGGTGCGCGGGATCAAGAACCGGTACGGCACGACGGACGAGGTCGGCTGCTTCGAGCTGCACGACGAGGGGATCACCGGCCTCGCCGACCCGTCGGGGCTCTTCCTGACCCGCCGCGCCGAGGCCGTCCCCGGCACGTGCCTCACGGTCACCCTCGAAGGCCGCCGCCCGCTGGTCGCCGAGGTGCAGGCCCTGACCGTCGACTCGCAGATCCCCTCCCCCCGGCGGACCACGTCGGGGCTGGAGACGTCCCGGGTGTCGATGATGCTCGCCGTGCTGGAGCAGCGCGGCCGGATCACGGCCCTCGGCAAGCGGGACATCTACTGCGCCACGGTCGGCGGCGTGAAGCTCACGGAGCCCGCCGCGGACCTGGCGATCGCCCTCGCCCTGGCCTCCGCCGCCAGCGACACCCCCCTGCCGAAGAACCTGGTCGCGATCGGCGAGGTGGGCCTCGCGGGCGAGGTCAGACGGGTCACCGGAGTGCAGCGCCGGCTGGCCGAGGCGTACCGGCTGGGCTTCACCGAAGCCCTCGTGCCGAGCGACCCCGGACGGATTCCCGCCGGTATGAAGGTCACGGAAGTCGCCGACATGGGGGATGCTCTGAGGGTGCTGCCGCGCCGAGGTCGTGCGGACGCCCCACGGGACAACAACGCTCGCCGGTAGACTTTGCCCTGGTCTCGCCCATCCGTACGAGCCGGAGGAGTGCAGTGGCAGCCAACGACCGGGCATCAGCACCCGGAAAGTCCGGCGCGGGCTCCGGCAACGAGGCGCTGATGCGCGCCTCCCTGAGCGCCGTCGCGCCCGGGATGCCGCTGCGTGACGGCCTGGAGCGGATCCTGCGCGGCAACACCGGCGGTCTGATCGTCCTCGGCATGGACAAGACCGTCGAGTCGATGTGTACGGGCGGGTTCGTGCTGGACGTGGAGTTCACCGCGACCCGCCTGCGTGAGCTGTGCAAGCTCGACGGCGCACTCATCCTCGACAAGGACATCACCAAGATCCTGCGGGCCGGTGTGCAGCTGGTCCCGGAGTCCTCCATCCCCACCGAGGAGACCGGCACCCGGCACAGGACCGCCGACCGCGTCTCGAAGCAGTGCGGGTTCCCGGTGGTCTCGGTGTCGCAGTCGATGCGGCTGATCGCGCTGTACGTGGACGGGGAGCGCCGGGTCCTGGAGGAGTCGGCGGCGATCCTGTCGCGGGCGAACCAGGCGCTGGCGACCCTGGAGCGCTACAAGCTCCGCCTGGACGAGGTGGCGGGCACGCTCTCCGCGCTGGAGATCGAGGACCTGGTCACGGTCCGGGACGTGACGGCGGTCGCGCAACGCCTGGAGATGGTACGGAGGATCGCCACCGAGATCGCGGAGTACGTGGTCGAGCTGGGCACCGACGGCCGCCTTCTCTCGCTCCAGCTGGACGAGTTGATCGCGGGCGTGGAGCCGGAGCGTGAGCTGGTGGTACGGGACTACGTACCGGAGCCGACGGCGAAGCGGTCCCGCACGGTGGACGAGGCGCTCGCCGAGCTGGGTTCGCCCAGCCACGCCGAGCTGCTGGAACTGGCCGTGGTGGCGCGGGCGTTGGGGTACAGCGGTTCGCCCGAGACGCTCGACTCCGCGGTCTCGCCGCGGGGTTACCGGCTGCTGGCGAAGGTGCCGAGGCTGCCGGGCACGATCATCGAGCGGCTCGTGGAGCACTTCGGCGGACTCCAGAAGCTGCTCGCGGCGAGCGTGGACGACCTCCAGACGGTGGACGGCGTCGGCGAGGCGCGGGCGCGCAGCGTCCGCGAGGGCCTGTCACGGCTGGCGGAGTCGTCCATCCTGGAGCGGTACGTCTAATCCAGCCCGTCCGGTAATCCAGCCCGTGCGGCGCTTGAGGACACCCGGCCGAAGGCCGGGCCGCGCCACCCGCCAGGGTCAGTCCTTCTCCAGCCGGATGGACTTCTGCCCCTGCTGCACCGACGCGCCCGCCGTGGTGATCTCCACCAGATACGTCCCCGGAGCCACAGCGCCGCCAGGCGCCTTCGCACACTTCGGGGCGCTCTTCTTCCGATCCCACTCCACGGTCCGGGTGATCGTCGCGCCCGCCGGGATCTCGAACAGCGCCCGGCCCGTCTTCGGGCAGTCCTTGGAGGACCAGAGCTGCTCGTCCTCGGCGTCGGTGACGCTCAGCACCACGGCCCTCGGCCCGAAGTCGGCCTTGCAGGTGGTGGGGGACGTGTTGGTGGCGATGAGCCGGAACGCGGGCTTCTCGCCGGGCTCGTACGCGTTCTTGCTGACGTCGAGGCGCAGGATCAGCGAGCCCCGGACGCAGGTGGGGAGGGTGGAGCCGGCCGGCACCTGCCGCCCGGAGTTGACGCTCCCGCCGCCCCCGGTGCCGCCCGTGCCCGCCGTGGCCGTACCGGCGCCGCCCGTACCGCCGTTCGCGGCTCCGGCCGTACCACCGGAACCGGCACCGCCGGAACCAGCACCGCCCGTGGCAGCGCCGCCGCCGGAACCCGCGCCGCCCGCTCCCGCCGGGTCGCCGTTCTTGCCGCTGTCCCCCGCGCCGGCGTCCGTACCGTCGTCGCCACCGCTCCCGCCCGTGCCGCCCGACTCGTCGCGCCCGCCCGGCTGTTCGCTGATGGCGGGCCCCGATCCCGAGGGTCCCGGGGTGATGGACGTGGCGGGGTTGGCTCCGTCCGACCGGTCGTCGTTCTTCTTGCCGCCGTCCTCACCGGAGGTGACGATCCACACGACCAGCAACGCGAGCAGCGCGATCAGCGTCGCCGCTACTGCCCTCCGTCGCCAGTAGATGGGAGAGGGGAGCGGCCCGACCGGATTACGCAAAGATCCCACGTCGCAAACTGTACGAGAGATCTCCGCCAACTCCCGCCCCCATGCCGTCCGTCTTCGCAAGTTTTACGGATCATCAGCCTGCGATCGTCCTGACGGTGGCCGGTCAGGTGCCGGTCAGGTGCCGGAGACACCCCGCCGCGCGCCGAAGGCACCCCGCCGCACACGCGTCCGATGCGCCGTCCGCAGGTCGGAACATGCCAGGATCGGAGGTGCCATGACTGCTACCTCTCCGACTCCCGAGACCCCCGCGACGCCGCCGGCCCCGGCCACGGCCTCCGCCGCCGCCCTCCACGCCCCTGTCATCGAGTGGTTCGACACCCACGCTCGCGATCTGCCCTGGCGCCGCCCGGAAGCGGGGGCCTGGGGGGTGATGGTCAGCGAGTTCATGCTCCAGCAGACCCCGGTGAGCCGGGTGCTCCCGGTCTACGAGGCGTGGCTCGCGCGCTGGCCGCGCCCCGCCGACCTGGCGAAGGAGCCGCCCGGCGAGGCGGTCCGGGCGTGGGGGCGGCTCGGCTACCCCCGCCGCGCGCTGCGCCTGCACGGGGCAGCGCAGGCGATAACAGAGCGGTACGGCGGGGATGTGCCCAGCGAGCACGCCCAGTTGATCTCGCTGCCCGGGATCGGCGAGTACACGGCGGCGGCCGTCGCCTCGTTCGCGTACGGACAGCGCCATGCCGTCCTCGACACGAACGTGCGCCGGGTCTTCGCGCGGGCGGTGACCGGTGTCCAGTTCCCGCCGAACGCGACCACGGCCGCCGAGCGCAAGCTGGCCCGCTCCCTGCTGCCCCCGGACGAGCCGACCGCCGCCCGGTGGGCCGCCGCGTCCATGGAGTTGGGCGCGCTGGTCTGTACGGCGAAGGGCGAGGAGTGCGTACGGTGCCCGATCGCGGACCGGTGCGCGTGGCGGCTGGCGGGCAAGCCGGCGCACGAAGGACCGGCCCGGCGCGGGCAGACGTACGCGGGCACGGACCGCCAGGTGCGCGGCAAGCTGCTGGCCGTCCTGCGCGAGGCGCTCACGCCCGTGCCGCAGGACATGCTGGACGCGGTGTGGGAGGAGCCGGTGCAGCGGGCCCGCGCGCTGGACGGGCTGGTGGCGGACGGCCTGGTGGAGCCGATGGAGAACGGGGTGTACCGCCTGCCCCTGAGCTGAGCCGCGGGCGGCCCGTGGAGTGCGGAACTCCACGGGGCCGCCCCGCCTTCCGTTACACAACCGATGGACAGCCGTGCGTTTGCCGACGGCTGCCCCGCACAGCCCCGTGACAACCGCTCCGTAATTTCGGTGGCGCAAGGAAGAACGCGGGAACGGTCACGGGGTCGGAGGCGGTTGGCATGGCGCAGGGCGAAGTGCTCGGAGAGGTGCTGGGGTTCGAGGAGTACGTACGGACCCGGCAGGAGGCCCTGCTGCGCAGCGCCCGGCGGCTCGTGCCCGACCCGGTGGACGCCCAGGACCTGCTCCAGACCGCCCTGGCCCGTACGTACGGCCGCTGGGACGGCATCGCCGACAAGTCCCTCGCCGACGCCTACCTGCGCCGCGTCATGATCAACACCCGTACGGAGTGGTGGCGCGCGCGCCGGCTCGAAGAGGTCCCCACCGAGGAGCTGCCCGACGCGAGCGTCGAGGACGGCACCGAGCAGCGCGCCGACCGCGCCCTGCTGATGGACATCCTCTCCGTCCTGGCTCCGAAGCAGCGCAGTGTGGTGGTGCTGCGACACTGGGAGCAGATGAGTACGGAAGAGACGGCCGCGGCGCTGGGAATGTCGGCCGGTACGGTCAAGAGCACGCTGCACCGGGCGCTGGCCCGGCTCCGCGAGGAGCTGGAGAGCCGGTCCGCCGACGAGGCGGAGGCGCGCATGCTGGAACGGGCGGAGCACGGCGGCGGCCTCATCGGCCGCCAGGATCGGGGGCGGGAGCGGTGCGTGGCCTGAGGGGCCCGGTCCGGCCGGTGACGGCGGGACCACTCACGGGGGAACGGCTCACGGGGGGACGGCTCGCGGCGGCCATGGCCGGTGCGGCGGTGCTGTGCCTGCTGGCCGCCGGGTGTTCGACCGGTGGTACGGGTACGCGGGACGAGGGCGCGGCCGTGACCGCGCCCGTCGAGCGGGGGGTGCCCACGCCGCGCGCCTCGGCGGTCCCGCCGGTGAGGACGGTGGACGCGGCCTCGCTGCTGCGCGAGGACCCCGAGGTCAGCAAGCGGATCAAGGCCGACCTCAAACCGTGCTCCGAGGGCGCCTACCCGGTGGACACCTCGTACGGGAATCTGACCGGCGGATCCGTCCCCGACGTGGTCGTGAACGTGATGACCTGCGGGGACGCGGTAGGCATCGGCACGTACGTGTACCGCGAGAAGGACGAGACGTACGAGAACGTCTTCGCCGTCGAGGAACCGGCCGTCTATGCCACCATCGACCGGGGGGAGCTGGTCCTCACCCAGCAGGTGTACGCGAAGGGTGATCCGGTGGCGTATCCCTCCGGGGAGGACGTGGTCACGTACAGCTGGAGCGACACCAAGTTCACCGAGCGCTACCGCGTGCGCAACAACTACAGCAGCGCGGTCGGCGACGGCGCGGTGGAGGCGCCGGACGTCGTGGACCCGACGGTGCCGCGCCAGAACTGAGTCCGCTGCCCCCCCAGACAGAGAGCAGAGAGAGCCGCCCGATGGCAGATACCCATGTGCTGTTCGTCGAGGACGACGACGTCATCCGCGAAGCCACCCAGCTCGCGCTGGAGCGGGACGGCTTCGTGGTGACCGCGATGCCCGACGGGCTCTCCGGTCTTGAGGCGTTCCGCGCCGACCGCCCCGACATCGCGCTGCTCGACGTGATGGTCCCGGGCCTGGACGGCGTCAGCCTGTGCCGCCGTATCCGCGACGAGTCGACCGTGCCCGTGATCATGCTGTCGGCGCGCGCCGACGCGATCGACGTGGTGCTGGGCCTGGAGGCCGGCGCGGACGACTACGTCACCAAGCCGTTCGACGGGGCGGTGCTGGTGGCCCGGATCAGGGCCGTACTGCGCCGCTTCGGTCACGCGGGCCGGGCGGCCGGGGACCCGGCGGGGCGGGAGGGGCCCGACGAGCGGGGGGTGCTGACCTTCGGCGAGCTGGAGATCGACACGGAGGGCATGGAGGTACGCAGGGGCGGGGTGCCGGTCGCGCTGACCCCGACGGAGATGCGGCTGCTGCTGGAGTTCTCGACCGCGCCGGGCACGGTCCTGTCCCGCGACCGGCTGCTGGAGCGGGTCTGGGACTACGGCTGGGGCGGGGACACCCGGGTGGTGGACGTCCACGTCCAGCGGCTGCGTACCAAGATCGGGCAGGACCGGATCGACACGGTCCGCGGCTTCGGCTACAAGCTCAAGGCATGAGGCATGAGGCCGCGCGTATGACGCGTATGAACGGCATGAGGCTCCGCGTATGAACGGCATGAGGCTCCGCGTATGGACGGCATGAGGCTCCGCTCATGAGGCGCCTGGCGCTGCGGACCGGGGTCCGCTGGAAGATCAGCATCGCGATCGCGGCGGTCGGCGCGCTGGTCGCGGTGGCGCTGAGCCTGGTGGTGCACAACGCGGCGCAGGTCTCGATGCTCGACAACGCGCGCGAGGTGCAGCTGGAGCGGCTGCTGTTCGCGCAGCGGATGTACGACACGACCAAGGAGCCCAAGTTCGGCACGAAGGTCAACGATCCGGCGCTGCCGCACGATCTGCGGGAGAAGATGGCGCAGGGGCGGCGGGCGACGTACGTGCAGGACGTCAGCGAGGGGGTGCCTGACGTCTGGGCGGCCGTCCCGCTGGGGAACGGCACGGTGCTCTCCCTCCACAACAAGTTCGCCGACCGCAGTACGACGATCATGAAGGACCTGGACCGGGCGCTGATCATCGGCTCGGTGTCGGTGGTCTTCGGCGGCTGCGCGCTGGGCGTGCTGATCGGCGGCCAGCTGTCGCGCAGGCTGCGCAGGGCGGCGGCCGCGGCGGGCCGGGTCGCGCAGGGCAACACGGACGTACGGGTCGGGGACGCGGTCGGCGGGGTCGTACGCGACGAGACCGACGAACTGGCGCGCGCGGTGGACGCGCTGACCGACGCCCTGAACGAGCGGATCGAGGCGGAACGCCGGGTGACGGCGGACATCGCCCACGAACTGCGCACCCCGGTGACGGGTCTGCTGACGGCGGCGGAACTGCTGCCGCCGGGCCGCCCGACGGAGCTGGTGAGAGACAGAGCACAAGCGCTACGAACACTGGTGGAAGACGTCCTGGAAGTAGCAAGGCTCGACAGCGCCTCGGAGCGGGCGGAACTCCAGGAGATCGAGCTGGGCGAGTTCGTGAAGCGGCGGGTCACCGCACTGGACCGGACGATCAGCGTGCACGTGACGAACGACTCCTGGGTGAACACCGATCCCCGCCGCCTGGAACGCATCCTGGGCAATCTGCTGGCCAACGCGGCGAAGCACGGCGGGACGCCGGTGGAGGTCACGGTCGAGGGCCGGGTGGTACGGGTACGGGACCACGGCCCCGGCTTCCCCGACGCGCTCCTGCGCGAGGGCCCGAGCCGCTTCCGCACGGGCGCGAGCGACCGCGCGGGCCACGGCCACGGCCTGGGCCTGACCATCGCGGCGGGCCAGGCCCGCGTCCTGGGCGCCCGCCTGACCTTCCGTAACGCATCCCAAGAACCCACCCCCACCCCGGAAACACCCCCCGGAGCGATAGCGGTCCTCTGGCTCCCGGAACACGCCCCCACCACCACGGGCAGCTTCCCGATCCTCCACCTCCCGAACCCGAGGTGACGCGGCGGACTCAGCCCACCCCGCGCCCCGCCGTGGCGGCCCATCCACGAAGGTGGGGGTCGGAATGATCCCGGGCGGCCGCGATGTCTCGCGACTCGTCCAGAGCGGAATCACGCACCCCACCGGGTCCGTACGCCGGAGACCGCTCCGGATACACCGACACACAGGCGCAGTACCAGGCCCGTACAGCCCCCGCCCGCTCGGCATCCGTGCCGTTCCGCAGATAGTCGACCAACGCCGCCCGCACCCGGCGGCGCCCGAACGCGTAGACCGCCGGCTCGACGAACCAGCGACAGAAACTGGGATCCGGATCGTGAACAGCCGCCGCCATCAACGGACCGAACAACTCCTCAGGCAGAGTGGCCCGTTCGAGCAACGGCTTACGCAACGCCCCGGCAAGGTGCCGCACGTGCCGGTCCTCCGGCCGCACGGCGACATCCTCATACCCCAGCAGCCGAGCCACCTCCGTCACCCACATCAGGAATGAACCCGTTTGCGCGCCGCTCTGCTCGTCTCCGACCACCACAGCATTCTGAACGTCCCGGATGCAGCTCCGCCCAGAATGCAGCCATGACCGAACGTGACGTGATACTCAACGAACTCGCCCAAGGACTGCGCTCGATGTCACAGGGCATCGAATGGTTCGAGACCCTGGCCCCGGCGGAGCAATCCGAGACACTGCGGTATCTCTGCCATCACCGCGCCCAGGCGCGCGCCGTCATAAAGGATCACTTGGGGGGTGCGGCGACCCTCATGACCCTCGATCCGTTCGTACGGCGGGCGTACGAACGCCCCCCGGCGAGCGCGTCGGGGGGCGTTCCGTACAGCTGAGGCGGTCGGGCGTCAGGCCGACTGGGGGACCCTGCCGTCCGCCGGGGACGGGTCGTCCGCCGGCTTCGGGCCCGCGCCCCGCAGCGGGACCTCCTTGACGAAGAACGCCGCGACGAAGCCGATCACCGCGATCGCCGCGCCCAGCGTGAAGGCGCCGTGGATGCCGGTGGACACCGCGTGCTGGTACGCCTCGCGCGCCGCGTCCGGCAGCTTCGCCAGGCTGGCCGCGTCCAGTTGCGCGGACGCGAGGCCGCCGCTGGTGCTGCCGCCCCTGGCCGCCATCTCGTCCTGTACGCGGGAGTTGAAGAGCGCGCCCATGATGGCGACTCCGAACGAGCTGCCCAGCGTACGGAAGAGGGTCGTCGAGGAGGACGCGACGCCCATGTCCTTGGCCTCGACGCTGTTCTGCGCGACCAGCATCGTGATCTGCATCAGGAAGCCCATGCCCGCGCCGAGCACCGCCATGTAGAGGCCGGACGTCAGCCGCGAGGTCTCGGTGTCCATCTGCGCGAGCAGGAACAGGCCGACCGTCATCAGGGCGCCGCCCAGGATGGGGAAGATCCGGTACTTGCCGGTGTTGGTGGTGACCCGGCCCGCGATCAGCGAGACGACCATCATCGACAGCAGCATCGGCAGGAGCAGCAGCCCGGAGTTGGTGGCGGAGGCGCCCTGCACGGCCTGCTGGTACAGCGGCAGGAAGAGCACCGCGCCGAACATCACGAAGCCGGTGAGGAAGCCGATCACCGACATGAGGGTGAAGTTGCGGCTGCGGAAGATGTGCAGCGGCAGCAGCGGCTCGGCGGTCTTCTTCTGGACGACGACGAAGCCGATGAGCGCGACCACACCGAGCGCGATGAGCTCCATGATGATCGCGGAGCTCCAGTCGTACTCCGTACCGCCCCACGTCGTGACCAGCACGATCGAGGTGATGCCGACCGTCAGCAACCCGGCGCCGAGGAAGTCGATCCTGACCTTCGAGCGGTCCTTCTTGGGCAGGTGCAGGACGGCCGTGACCATCGCCAGCGCCACCGCGCCCAGCGGCAGGTTGATGTAGAAGCTCCAGCGCCAGCCGAGGTGGTCGGTGATGGCGCCGCCGACCAGCGGTCCGCCGATCATGGCGAGGGCCATCACGCCGGCCATCATGCCCTGGTACTTGCCGCGCTCGCGGGGCGGGATCAGGTCACCGATGATCGCCATGACGCCGACCATCAGACCGCCCGCGCCCAGGCCCTGTATCGCGCGGAAGCCGATCAGCTGGCTCATGTCCTGGGCCATCCCGCTCAGCGCGGAACCGATCAGGAAGATCACGATGGAGGCGAGGAAGACGCCCTTGCGGCCGTACAGATCGCCGAGCTTGCCCCAGATCGGGGTCGAGGCGGCGGTGGCGAGCGTGTACGCGGTGACCACCCACGACAGGTGCTCAAGACCGCCCAGCTCACCGACGATCGTCGGCATGGCCGTACCGACGATCATGTTGTCCAGCATCGCCAGCAGCATCGCGATCATGAGCGCGAGCAGCACGATCCGTACGCTGCGCGGCTGCGGCTCCGGCTTGCCGGGCGTCAACGTCCCGGCTGACGGGTTCCCGGGTGCCGCGGCCTCTTCGGCCTTCCCCGTCTGACGGCTCGTCTGACTCATCGTCCCCTACTCCCCTGACTTACTTGCCGCCCGGCAAGCTAGCATTACACTCAGAAGGTAGACGGCTAACTTGCCGGGCGTCAAGTAAGTTTTTTCCCAAGGAGAGCACCGTGGGCAGCACTCAGCACCCCCGGCGGGGCAACACCCGTCAGCGCATCCAGGAAGTCGCCCTGGAGCTCTTCGCCGAACAGGGATACGAGAAGACCTCGCTGCGGGAGATCGCCGAGCACCTGGACGTCACCAAGGCCGCGCTCTACTACCACTTCAAGACCAAGGAAGACATCCTGATCAGCGTCTTCCAGGACGTGACGCAGCCGATCGACACGCTGATCGAGTGGGGCAGGGCCCAGCCCCAGCCCGCCACGCTGGAGACGAAGCGGGAGATCCTGCGCCGCTACAGCGCCGCTCTGCGCGGCGCCTCCCCGCTCTTCCGCTTCATGCAGGAGAACCAGGCGACGATCCGGGACCTGAGCGTCGGCGAGACCTTCAAGGACCGCATGATGGCCCTGATGGAGCTGCTGCTGGACCCGGACGCGACCATGGTCAACCGGGTACGGTGCACCAGCGCGATCTTCACCATGCACGCGGGGTTGTTCGCCCTCAAGGACATCGAGGCGGACCCCGAGGAGAAGCGCCTGGCCATCCTGGAGGTCTCCACCGACCTGATCACCCAGGCGCACCACGTCGGACTCTGAGACGGCCCTGCCGACGGCGGGACCGGCTCAGACCGTGACACCCGCGTGGCGCAGGAAGGTGAGCGGGTTGATCGCCGAGCCGTAGTTCGGGGTCGTACGGATCTCGAAGTGCAGGTGGGGGCCGCTGGAGTTGCCGGTGTTGCCCGAGTACGCGATCCGCTGGTCGGCCTTCACGTGCTGGCCGACCCACACCTTGATCTTGGACAGGTGCGCGTACTGCGAGTACTTCCCATCGCTGTGCCGGATCACGATCGCGTTGCCGTACGCGGACCCGTCACCGGCGCCGTTCGGTCCCGCCTTGACCACCGTGCCGCTGTGGGCGGCCTTGACCGAGGTGCCGGTCGGTACGGCGAAGTCCTGGCCGGAGTGCTTGTGGGACCACATGGTGCCGCCCCGGCCGAACGTCGCGCTCAGCTGGTAGCGGTCGACCGGGTCCGTCCAGCCGTGCGCCTTCTTGATCCTGTCGGCCTTCGCCTTGGCCCTGGCCTGGTCCGCCTTCACCTTCGCGGCCTTCTTCTTCGCCCCGGACTCGGCCCTCTTCGCCTCCGCCTTCGCACGATCGGCCTGGGCCTGCTTGGCATGCGCCGCGGCCTTGGCCTGGGCGGCGGCCTGCTCGGCCACCGCGCCGGACGCCACGGAGGCGGTCGCGGCGGTCGCGGTACGGCTCACTCCGCCATCGGCGCCGTCGCCACCGGTCGCGGCGACCGCGGCCCCCGCCCCGCACGCCATGGACACCCCGAGGCCGGCGGCCACCAGGCCGGTACGGGTACGCAGGGTGGACGGGAGGCGGGAGAGACGGAACTGGTCGCGCTGGAACATGCGGGGAAAACCTCCGGGCATGAAGGGACCCGACACGGATGCCGGGCGGTCCCCACCTTGGTAACCCAGACCCCCATCTCCGCCCAAACACCCCATCTACGACATGCCGTCGTAGGAGTCGGAACGGCATAAAGCCCCTTGACGCGGACCCCGCCCCGCCCGGCCCCGGCCCCCTGGGCCCACCCCGCCCCGCACCCGGCACTACGCCCCCTAGTAGCCCCGAAACGCCCTGTGCGGCTTGTCACCACCCCCGGACCGAAGCCCTGTCCGTTTCAGGACCAAGGGCCTGTCCCCGCGAGCCCAGCAAAAGGGGGCACAGCAAAAACAAAAAAGGGGGCACGGGGGCACAGCAAAAGGGGCTGCCCCGCACCGTGGGAAACGGTCCGGGGCAGCCCCTTCGTGCGTACGCGCCTTCGCGAGGACTACACGTCCTTCGTCAGGTTCGGGCCGCCACCCGCCGCCTGCTCGATCGGCGGGGCGTCCGGCAGCGCCGACTTCTCCTCGCCGCGGAAGGTGAACTTCTTCGCCTCACCCTCGCCCTCGGTGTCCACGACCACGATGTGACCCGAGCGCAGCTCGCCGAAGAGGATCTTCTCCGACAGCATGTCCTCGATCTCACGCTGGATGGTCCGGCGCAGCGGCCGGGCGCCCAGCACGGGGTCGTAGCCCTTCTTGGCGAGGAGCGACTTGGCGGCCGGGCTGAGCTCCAGGCCCATGTCCCGGTCCTTGAGCCGCTCGTCCACCTTGTCGACCATGAGGTCGACGATCTGGATGATGTCTTCCTCGGTGAGCTGGTGGAAGACCACCGTGTCGTCGACACGGTTGAGGAACTCGGGCCGGAAGTGCTGCTTGAGCTCTTCGTTGACCTTCGTCTTCATCCGGTCGTACGTGCTCTTGGTGTCACCCTGCGCCGCGAAGCCCAGGTTGAACCCCTTGGAGATGTCCCGGGTCCCGAGGTTGGTCGTCATGATGATGACCGTGTTCTTGAAGTCCACGACCCGGCCCTGGGAGTCGGTCAGGCGACCGTCCTCCAGGATCTGGAGAAGGGAATTGAAGATATCGGGGTGGGCCTTCTCGACCTCGTCGAAGAGGACGACGGAGAACGGCTTCCTGCGCACCTTCTCGGTGAGCTGGCCGCCCTCTTCGTAACCCACGTAACCGGGGGGCGAACCGAAGAGACGCGAGACCGTGTGCTTCTCGCTGAACTCCGACATGTCGAGCGCGATCAGCGCGTCCTCGTCGCCGAAGAGGAATTCGGCGAGCGTCTTGGACAGCTCGGTCTTACCGACACCGGACGGACCGGCGAAGATGAACGAGCCACCGGGGCGCTTCGGGTCCTTCAGACCCGCTCGCGTACGGCGGATCGCCTGCGAGAGCGCCTTGATGGCGTCCTTCTGGCCGATGACGCGCTTGTGGAGCTCGTCCTCCATGCGCAGCAGCCGCGAGGACTCCTCTTCGGTGAGCTTGAAGACCGGGATGCCGGTGGCCGTCGCCAGGACCTCGGCGATCAGCTCCTCGTCCACCTCGGCGACGACGTCCATGTCGCCGGCCTTCCACTCCTTCTCCCGCTTGGTCTTCGCCGCCAGCAGCTGCTTCTCCTTGTCGCGGAGAGACGCCGCCTTCTCGAAGTCCTGGGAGTCGATCGCCGACTCCTTGTCGCGGCGGACGCCCGCGATCTTCTCGTCGAACTCGCGGAGGTCCGGCGGGGCCGTCATCCGGCGGATGCGCATCCGGGAACCGGCCTCGTCGATCAGGTCGATCGCCTTGTCCGGCAGGAAGCGGTCCGAGATGTAACGGTCGGCGAGCGTCGCGGCGGCGACCAGCGCGGAGTCCGTGATGGACACGCGGTGGTGCGCCTCGTAACGGTCGCGCAGCCCCTTGAGGATCTCGATCGTGTGCGGCAGCGACGGCTCCGCGACCTGGATGGGCTGGAAACGGCGCTCCAGGGCCGCGTCCTTCTCCAGGTGCTTGCGGTACTCGTCCAGCGTGGTCGCACCGATGGTCTGGAGCTCACCACGGGCCAGCATCGGCTTCAGGATCGAAGCCGCGTCGATCGCGCCCTCGGCGGCGCCCGCACCCACCAGGGTGTGGAGCTCGTCGATGAACAGGATGATGTCGCCGCGGGTGCGGATCTCCTTGAGGACCTTCTTGAGCCGCTCCTCGAAGTCACCGCGGTAGCGGGAACCGGCGACGAGCGCGCCCAGGTCGAGGGTGTAGAGGTGCTTGTCCTTGAGGGTCTCGGGCACCTCGCCCTTGACGATGGCCTGCGCCAGTCCCTCGACGACCGCCGTCTTGCCGACGCCGGGCTCGCCGATGAGCACAGGGTTGTTCTTCGTACGGCGGGACAGCACCTGCATGACCCGCTCGATCTCCTTCTCGCGCCCGATGACCGGGTCGAGCTTGGACTCACGAGCGGCCTGGGTGAGGTTCCGGCCGAACTGGTCGAGGACCAGGGACGTGGAGGGCGTGCCCTCGGCAGGACCGCCGGCGGTGGCGGCCTCCTTGCCCTGGTATCCGGAGAGCAGCTGGATGACCTGCTGCCGCACCCGGTTGAGGTCGGCGCCCAGCTTCACGAGGACCTGGGCGGCGACGCCCTCGCCCTCGCGGATCAGGCCGAGCAGGATGTGCTCCGTGCCGATGTAGTTGTGGCCCAGCTGAAGGGCCTCGCGGAGCGACAGCTCCAGGACCTTCTTGGCACGGGGAGTGAAGGGGATGTGGCCGGACGGGGCCTGCTGCCCCTGCCCGATGATCTCCTCCACCTGCTGGCGGACCGCCTCGAGCGAAATCCCGAGGCTCTCCAGGGCCTTAGCGGCGACACCCTCACCCTCGTGGATAAGGCCCAGGAGGATGTGCTCGGTGCCGATGTAGTTGTGGTTGAGCATCCGGGCTTCTTCCTGAGCCAGGACGACAACCCGCCGCGCGCGGTCGGTGAACCTCTCGAACATCGTTAATCGCTCCTCAGAGCGGTCAGGCAGTAAAGGGGTCGGTCCCCTCCCTGTCCTTCCGCAGCTTAGTCCCGCAAGCGGGGACCGCTCATTCCAACTGCCGGGTCCCGCGTCCTCGGCCGTGAGCCCCGGACGCCGTCAACAGCTCCAACCTGATGGTGCGAGACGATGTTCCCGCAGGCCAGGCAGATACCCTCATCGGCAGTACGCCGATGGCGAACGTGAGACGCCCGAAACCGCGTGTCGCCCCTCCCCACTAGGAATGTCTTACCCGCAAAGACTGACAGTCCATGCGGCGCACGCCGATTCCCTCCGCTACGGGCGAACAACCTTGCGCCGCGCAATGCGCCCGTACGCCCGCAAGTCGGGCACCCGGCGCGAGTCGCCGCACACTTTCCGTAACTCCGGGTCGCTCCCGGGAGTTCCCCGGGCATGACGGCCACGGTCCCGCTCCCCCGCCGCGCACCGCTCCAGGGCGGTCGCGTCCCCCGGGCTTCGGCATGGGCGCGGTGGTACGGCGACGGGCCCGGCGGACTCGGCTGGCCCACGGACGGGGGACCCCCGCTCGCTCTGCTGACGGGCGTGCGCTTCGACGTGCTGGAGCTGCCCGCGGGGGCTGGTACGGCCCTGCTGCGGCGGATCGGCCCGACCGGGCCTGTGGCGCTCGGCGACGGGCGGATGCGGCTGCTGGTGGCCGCGGGGAGCGCGGACGAGCTGCCGGGGCTGCTCGACTGGCTGGAATGGGGCGCGATCGGCTCCGTAACGCTCGGCCTGACCGCGCTCGGCGCGGGAGGCCGGACGCCGGCGCCCGTACCGCCGTGGTGGCCGGCGGAGGGCGTCGCGCAGGGGGCCGCCGTATGGCTGCGGCCCCCCGAGCCCGGACGCGAGGTGGAGGCGACACTGCCGGCGCTCGTCCCGTTCGGACGGGCCACGGGCAACGGGGGCAGTGGGGATGCCCCCGATCTCGTACGCCTCGTGGACGCGGCGGCCACCGAGTGCCACCGGGCCCGGCTGCTGCACAGAATTACGCTCCGTACGAATGCTCAGCCGTTGGCGTTCTCGTAAGCCTCGCGGATCTCGGCGGGAACGCGGCCGCGATCGTTGACGCTGTAGCCGTTCTCCTTGGCCCACTTGCGGATTTCCGCGGTGTCCTTGTTACCGCCCGCCGCGACACGGCCCTTGCCACGGCTGCCCGCGGCACGGCCGCCGGTGCGCCGGCCGCCCTTGGTGTACGGATCGAGGAGACCCCGCAGCTTGTCCGCATTGGCGGTAGTGAGGTCGATCTCGTAGGTCTTGCCGTCGAGAGCGAACGTCACTGTCTCGTCTGCCTCGCCACCGTCGAGGTCATCGACAAGAAGGACCTGAACCTTCTGTGCCACCGGATTTCCTTTCATCGAAAAATGCAGTACGCGGAAAGGAAACCGCTTTTCTCAGGAAAACACAAACCCTCGGCAGAGGTTCAGTGGCACGAGAAGACGGGAAACGTGCGCGATTCGGACATAGGGCTCCGGCACATCGGACGGTCACAGGTGCAGAAGCATCCGGCTGTTGCCCAAGGTGTTCGGCTTCACCCGTTCGAGACCGAGGAACTCCGCAACACCCTCGTCATAGGAACGCAGCAGCTCCCTGTACACATCTCGGTCGACCGGTGTCCCACCGATCTCCGCGAAGCCGCGCTTCGCGAAGAACTCGACTTCGAAGGTGAGGCAGAATACGCGCCGCACTCCCAGCCACCGGGCCGTCTCCAGGAGCTTGTCCAGCAACAGATGGCCCGCTCCCAGGCCTCTGACCGCAGGATCCACGGCCAGGGTGCGCACTTCGGCGAGGTCTTCCCACATGACGTGCAAGGCGCCGCAGCCGATGACACGCGCGTCCTCGTCGCGTTCCGCGACCCAGAACTCCTGGATGTCCTCGTAAAGCGTCACCGGCGCTTTGTCGAGGAGGATGCCTTGGCGTACGTAAGGGTCCACGAGTCGGCGGACCGCCGGCACATCCACGGTCCTGGCCCGCCGGACCGTGAGGGCATTCGCGGACGCATTGGGAAGCGGAACGGCTGAGGACATGCCCGGACGCTATCGCCCCGCCTCCGCCGTCCCGTCGGCGCCCTCGGCCTGCCGTTCCCCGGGCCGGCCTTCCCCCGGAGCGGCTTCCGGTGGGGCTTCCCCTTCCCCGGGGCCGCCTTCCGCGTCGTCGCCTTCCGGGCGGTCGGCGCGGGCCATACGGACGGCGTCTTCGAGAGATCGGCGCTGCTCGGGCGACATCATGCCGAAGAACGCGACAAGGGCGGCGGCCGGGTTGTCACTCTTCGACCATGCTTCGTTCATCAAGGCGGCGGCGTAGGCGGCGCGGGTGGAGACCGCCGTATATCGATAGGCGCGGCCGTCGACTTCCCTCCGTACCCAGCCCTTCTGATGGAGATTGTCCATTACGGTCATGACGGTGGTGTAGGCGATGGACCGTTCCCGCTGAAGGTCTTCGAGCACTTCCCGGACGGTGACCGGGCGGTTCCATTGCCAGACGCGTGTCATGACGGCGTCCTCAAGGTCTCCCAATTGGCGGGGCACAGCGCCACCATAGTAGGAGATGTCGGAATGGCCGGTTATTGACGTAACAAAAAGGACGTACGACTGGGAATCAGTCGTACGTCCAGGTCACCGGCGACGGGGCCGGGACGGCGCGCCGCCCGGCCGGGGACACGTCAGGCGCTGTGGGTGTCCGGGGTACGGCCCTGCTGGGCGGCCTCGGCGCGGGAGAGCGCGGCGTCGACGGCCGCGTCCTCCTTGGCCTTGTTCGCACCGCCCTGGCTCTTGACGATCGTCCGGACCAGCGCGATGAAGAAACCAGCCATCACCACAGGGGGCACAAGCGCGGATACGTAGTCCATGCCGACCAGACTAGCTACCCGGCCGCCCGTTCCTCGGGCGGGGGCTTCGGGCGGCGGCGCGGCGGGAAGACCTCGGACGGCTTGGGCATGGGGCGGGCGGGCTCGCCGGGCTTGCGCGGCTCGCGGGGGTCGCGCGACGGCTTGGGCTGGTTCGGCTGGGCGGGCTGCGGCTGCCTGGGCTGCTTCGGTTCGTCGGCGGCGCGGCCGCCGGGGAGCGAGAAGAGCCGCGTACGGCGGGCGGGGAGGTCCTGGCAGCGGTCCAGCAGGGCGGCGGCGAGGGTGTTGCCGCGCAGGGCGCGCAGCGCGGCGAGGTCGTCGGGCCCCGGCAGGTAATCGCCGGCGAGGGCGTCCTGGAGCAGCTCCAGATAGCCCCCGACGGAGCCGGGCAGGGCGGCGCGGTACCGGGCGAGGTCCGCGAGCAGGAACGCCCGCATGCGGTCGGCCTCCCCCTCCGCCTCGTCCACGGACTCGGCGAGCCGCAGGCAGGCCCGGACGTCCTCGTCGGGAAGCGGGGCGGGACGAAGGGCGACGGCGAGGGCGCGTCGGAGCACACGCAGCTCGTCAGCGCCGAACGCCATGCCGCCACGGGATCCGTATGGCGTGGGCATGCGGCGACCCTACGCGCTGGGGGGACAAAATCCGCTTAACGGTCCTTCCCGGGCGCGGCCCGGGGGCCGTGCCCGGGTCCACACGGACCCGCGCGGCCCCCCGAGGTGGCGGACCGGCGGACGGCGTCACATGCGCGAGACGTTGCGTTCGTACACCAGTCGTAGCCCGATCAGCGTCAGCCACGGTTCGTGCTCGTCGATCACCGACGCCTCGCCCAGCACCATCGGCGCCAGCCCGCCCGTGGCGATCACCGTCACCTCGTCGGGGTCGTCGGCCAGCTCCCGTTTCATCCGGGTCACCACCCCGTCGACCTGGCCCGCGAAGCCGTACACGATGCCGGACTGCATGGCCTCCACCGTGTTCTTGCCGATCACGCTCCGGGGCCGGGCCAGCTCGATCTTGCGGAGCTGCGCGCCCTTCACCCCGAGCGCCTCGACAGAGATCTCGATGCCGGGGGCGATGACCCCGCCCGCGTACTCCCCGCGCGCGCTGACGGCGTCGAACGTCGTCGCCGTACCGAAGTCGACCACGATCGCCGGACCTCCGTAGAGGTCGACCGCCGCGACCGCGTTGATGATGCGGTCCGCGCCGACCTCCTTGGGGTTGTCCATGAGGATCGGCACCCCCGTCTTGATGCCCGGCTCGACCAGGACCGAGGGAACGTCCCCGTAGTAGCGGCGGGTCACCTCGCGCAGTTCGTGCAGGACGGACGGGACCGTCGAACAGATCGCGATCCCCTCGACCCCTTCGCCCAGTTCGTCGCCGAGCAGCGGGTGCATCCCCATCAAGCCCTGGAGGAGGACGGCGAGTTCGTCGGCGGTACGGCGGGCGTCCGTGGACACGCGCCAGTGCTCCACGATGTCCTCACCGTCGAACAGGCCGAGGACCGTATGGGTGTTGCCTACGTCGATGGTGAGCAGCATCAGGCGCCCGCCCCGTCGGGTCCGTCGTGCGCCTCGGCGTCCGACACGAAGTCGGCGAGGGCCTCCGCGTCGAAGGGCTCGGCCTCGCGCAGGTCCAGGCCGATGTCCAGGATCGGGGAGGAGTGCGTGAGCGCCCCCACCGCGAGGAAGTCGACCCCCGTCTCCGCGTACGCACGCGCGGTGTCGAGTGTGAGCCGCCCGGAGGACTCCAGGATCGCCCGTCCCGCGACGATGCCCACCGCCTCCGCCGTCTCGGCCGGGGTGAAGTTGTCCAGCAGGATCAGGTCGGCGCCCGCGTCCAGCACCTCACGGACCTGGTGGAGGGTGTCGACCTCCACCTCGACGGCCAGGCCGGGGAACCGGTCCCGTACCGCCTTGAAGGCCTCCGCGACACCCCCCGCCGCGACCACGTGGTTGTCCTTCACCAGCGCCGCGTCCGACAGCGACATCCGGTGGTTGACGCCGCCGCCGCACCGCACCGCGTACTTCTCCAGGGCCCGCAGCCCCGGCGTGGTCTTGCGGGTGTCCCGTACCTTCGCCGACGTCCCGTCCAGGACGTCCGCCCACGCGCGCGTGGCCGTCGCGATGCCGGACAGCCGGCACAGGAGGTTGAGCGCGCTGCGCTCGGCGGTGAGCAGGTCGCGGGTGCGGGCGGTGACGCTGAGCAGCTTCTGCCCGGCCTCCACGCGGTCGCCGTCCGCGACGTGCCGTTCCACCGCGAACTCGTCGGTGGCCACGACGGACAGCACGGCCTCGGCGACGTGCACGCCGGCGACCGTGCCGCTCTCACGGGCCGTGAAGTCACCGGTGGCGACGGCGTCCTCGGGGACGGTCGCGACGGTCGTCACGTCCACCCCGTGGTCGAGGTCCTCCTCCACGGCGACGTGCGCGATGTCCTCGACCTGGACGGGGTCGAGGCCGGACTCGGCGAGGAGCTGGGCGAGCACGGGGTCGAGCCCGCACTCCAGGTCGTCGGGGCCGAAGCCGTCCGCGCCGCCGGAGCAACCGCAGCCGTCGCCGCAGCCACCCCCGGCGGACGCCCCGGCCGGGGCGCCGATCTGGATCAGCGGTACGTCCACGGGCTCGGGGCGCGGACTGTCTTCGGGCGTGCTCACGGTTACGGCTCCCTGGGGACGTCGGGTTCTGCATGTACGTATACGGGGTCGACGGGCGGGAACGCAGCCGTTCCGGTACGCCGGACCGTCAAACTACGGTCCGGTGCCAAACGGACGACAAGATGCCGGCGCCACTCCGCGTCGTCGCGCTCGGGCCGGTCCTCGCGCCAGTGGCAGCCACGGGTCTCCTCGCGCTCCAGAGCGGCTGCGACGAGGACGCGGGCGACACAGAGGAGGTTCGACGTCTCCCAGGAGTCCACCCCGGGGACGGCGGCCTTGGCCTCGCCCTCCCCCGGCTGGTCGTCGGCGCGCAGGGCGTCCAGGTGGACGGCTTCGAGGGCCTGGGCGGCGGTGCCGAGGCCGTGGGCCGAGCGGAGGACTCCGGCGCCCTCGGACATGATCCGCTGGATCCGGATGCGGGCCTCGGGGGTGATGAGGGGGAGCTGGCGGGAGGCGGGCGGGGAGAGGTCGGAGGGGCGGACGGGGGCGTCGGGGATAGTGTCTTCAGTAGAAGAGACGGCACTCGCTCCAGGGGAGCGGCGCTCCGCCACGTCCGCCGCGATCCTCTCCGCGAACACCAGCCCCTCCAGGAGCGAGTTCGACGCCAGCCGGTTCGCGCCGTGGACGCCCGTGCACGCCACCTCACCGCACGCGTACAGCCCCGGGACCGTCGTCCGCCCGCGCAGGTCCGTCCGGACGCCGCCCGAGGCGTGGTGGGCCGCCGGGGCCACCGGGATCGGTTCCGTCACCGGGTCGATGCCGTGGGAGCGGCACGCCGCCAGGATCGTGGGGAAGCGGGTCTCCCACATCTCCGCGCCGAAGTGCCTGGCGTCCAGGTACATGTGCTCGGCGCCCTTTTCCAGCATGCGCCGCATGATCGCCTTGGCGACGATGTCACGGGGTGCCAGCTCGGCCAGTTCGTGCTGGTCGCGCATGAAGCGGACCCCGTCGGCGTCCACGAGGTGGGCGCCCTCGCCCCGTACCGCCTCGGACACCAGCGGCTGTTGGCCCTCCGAGCCCGCGCCCAGGAAGAGCACCGTGGGGTGGAACTGCACGAACTCCAGGTCCGAGACCTCGGCGCCCGCCCGCAGCGCCAGTGCCACGCCGTCGCCGGTGGAGACGGCGGGGTTGGTCGTCGCCGCGAAGACCTGGCCCATGCCGCCGGTGGCGAGGACGACCGCGGGCGCGTGGACCGCGCCGACGCCGTCGTGCTGGCCCTCGCCCATCACGTGGAGGGTGACCCCGGACGTACGGCCGTGCTCGTCGGTCAGCAGGTCGAGGACGAGCGCGTTCTCGACGGTCGTGAGCGCGGCGTCACGGACCGCCTCGACGAGCGCCCGGGAGATCTCCAGGCCGGTCGCGTCGCCGCCCGCGTGGACGATACGGCGCCGGTGGTGGCCGCCCTCGCGGGTGAGCTGGAGTTCACCGCCCGCGCCGGTGTCGAAGTGGGCGCCGGTGCCGATCAGCCGGCGTACGGCGTCCGGGCCCTCGGTGACGAGCGTACGGACGGCCTCCTCGTCGCACAGGCCCGCGCCCGCGACCAGCGTGTCGTCCAGGTGCTGCTCGGGGCTGTCGCCCTCGCCGAGCGCCGCGGCGACGCCGCCCTGGGCCCAGCGGGTGGAGCCGTCGTCCAGGCGGGCCTTGGTGACGACGACCGTACGCAGTCCGGCGGCGGTGCAGCGCAGGGCCGTGGTGAGCCCGGCGACGCCCGAGCCGACCACCACGACGTCGGCGTCCAGGGCCCAGCCGGGGGCGGGGGCGGCCAGCCGTATCCCGGTCGCGACGGCGCTTCCGTGGAAGGCGGCGGCTCCGGGCGCTCCGGCAGCGGCGGGTATCTCCTGGGAAGGCGCGGATCCTGACGATCCGGGGAGCGTCCCCCGGGAGGACTCTGCGGTCACTGGGAAGCTCCGAAGGTCAGGGGGATGTTGTCGATGAGCCGGGTGCCGCCGACCCGTGCCGCGACGGCCAGGATCGCCTCGCCGGTGTGGTCGTCGGGGACTTCCGTGAAGTCGGCGGGGTCGACCAGGGCGAGATAGTCCAGCGTCAGGGGCGGCACGGCCCTGGCGGCGGGCATGAGGACCGCGCGGGCCGCCGCCCTTACGGCGTCCGCCCCGCAGGGGCGGGCCGGTGCCCCGCCGCGCGCCACCGCGTGTGCGTCGGCCGCGAGCCGGGGCTCGCCGAGGGCGGAGAGTCCGGCGGCACGCGCGTCCGGCGCGGGCGCCCACTCCGCGCGGGCGCGCAGCGCGTGCTGGGCGCCGAGGCGGTCGCGGGCCGCGAACAGGGCGCGGGAGAGCGCGAGGGCGGTACGGCGTTCCGCCACGGACAGGAAGCGGTTACGGCTCGACAGGGCCAGGCCGTCGTCCTCACGGACCGTCGGTACGCCGATGATCTCGACGGGGAAGTTCAGGTCGCGCGCCATGCGGCGGATCAGGGCGAGCTGCTGGGCGTCCTTCTGTCCGAAGAACGCGATGTCGGGGCGGGTGAGGTGGAGCAGCTTGGCGACGACCGTGAGCATGCCGTCGAAGTGGCCGGGGCGCGAGGCCCCTTCGAGCAGTTCGCCCATGGGGCCCGCCGTGATCCTGACTTGGGGCGCGCCGCCCGGGTACACCTCGTCCACGGACGGGGCGAAGACGGCGTCGGCGCCCGCGTGCTCGGCGGTCTTGAGGTCGGCGTCGAGGGTGCGGGGGTAGCGGTCGAGGTCCTCGCCCGCGCCGAACTGGAGCGGGTTGACGAAGACGGTGACCACGACGAACCCGGTGGGGCCGACGTGCGCGCGGGCCGCCCGTATCAGCGTGGCGTGCCCTTCGTGGAGGGCGCCCATGGTCATGACCACCGCGACTCCGTCCCGCCGGCCGGGGTGCTCGGCGTGCCAGGTGTCCAGCAGGCGGTCCAGGTCCGCGCGGGAGAGGACCGGGGCGAGGCTCATCGGGCGCCCCCGCCGGCGCCTCCGCGGGTGTCCCCGAGGCTGTCGCCGTCCGCGAGGACGTCCAGGAGGTCTTCCGCCAGCTCCGGCTTGAGCATGCCGTGGGCGAGCGCGCGGTCCGCGGTCGTACGGGCCATCGCCAGGTAGCCGGCGACAGCGGCCGGCGCGTGCTCGCGCAACACCTCCACGTGCGCGGCGACCGTGCCCGCGTCCCCGCGCGCGACCGGGCCGGTCAGGGCCGCGTCGCCGGAGCGCAGCGCGTTGTCGAGGGCCGCGCCGAGGAGCGGGCCCAGCATCCGGTCCGGGGACTCGACCCCGGCCTTGTGCAGCAGCTCCATGGACTGGGCGACCAGCGTGACCAGGTGGTTCGCGCCCAGCGCCAGCGCCGCGTGGTAGAGCGGACGCGATTCCTCCGCGATCCACTCGGCCTCGCCGCCCATCTCGATGACCAGCGCTTCCGCCGCCAGCCGCAGCTCCTCGGGCGCCGTCACGCCGAACGAGCAGCCCGCCAGCCGCTGCACGTCCACGGACGTGCCGGTGAACGTCATGGCCGGGTGCAGGGCCAGCGGGAGGGCGCCCGCGCGCAGGGCCGGGTCGAGCACCTTGGTGCCGTACCGCCCCGAGGTGTGGACGAGCAGCTGACCGGGCCGTACGGCCCCGGTCTCGGCGAGCCCCTGGACGAGCGCGGGCAGCGCGTCGTCCGGGACCGTCAGAAGGACCAGCTCCGCGCGCGCGAGGACTTCGGCGGGGGTGACCACGGGGACGTCGGGGAGCAGGGTGGCGGCGCGCCGCACGGACGCGTCCGAGACGCCGGAGACGGCGACGGGACGGTGCCCCGCGAGGCTCAGGGCGGCGGCGAGGGCCGGGCCCACCCGGCCGGCCCCGACCACGCCGACCGTGAGGCGGGCGGGACGGTCCCGTGGGTCGAGCGGTTCCTGTGCTGCTGGGTTCACGCGTCGGAGCCTTCCGTTCCAGTCCGCGGCGGGTACCGGACGATTTCTGGCCATGCTACGCCAGCGTCCGGCCCGCCTCCCCGGTTGTCCACAGCCCCAGGACCGAGTTGTCCACAGGGCTGTGCGCGCCGGACGGCGGCTGGGCGATGATCGGTGCATGGGTGACACGAGCGAACAGGCCGAGGACGTACGGGACACCTCTCCCGGAGAGGTGGGGGACGGCCTCCCCGGCGGCGGGGACCGTTCCCCCGACGACGAGCGGGACCGTCGGCGGGCCGCCTGGCGCGGCGCGGAGCGGAAACTGAGCAACGACTTCACGAGCCGGCCCATGGGCGAGACGCTGGCCGCCCTCGTCGCGGCCGGCGGCTCGGTGTACGACCTGGACGAGGGCCCCGACATCTACGGGGACGGGGTGGTCGCGGAACTGGAGCGGCGGGTGGCCGCGCTGCTCGGATTTCCGGCCGCGGCGTTCTTCCCGACAGGCACGATGGCGCAGCAGGCCGCGCTGCGCGGCTGGGCGGGGCGTACGGGGAACCGTACGGTCGCGCTCCACCCGCTCGCGCATCCGGAAGTCCACGAAGGCGGTGCGCTGTCGGTCGTCAGCGGGCTGCGTACGGTCCACCCGACCCGGGAGCCGAGGCTGCCGACCGCCGAGGAGGTCCACGACCTGGCGGAGCCCTTCGGCACGCTGATGCTGGAACTGCCGCTCAGGGACGCGGGTTTTGTCCTGCCTTCGTGGGACGAGCTGGTCGCGGTGGTGGGCGCGGCGCGAGAGCGGGACGCCGTGGTGCACTTCGACGGCGCGCGCCTGTGGGAGTGCGCCTCCCACTTCGGACGGCCCCTGGCGGAGATCGCCGGGCTCGCGGACAGCGTCTATCTGTCCTTCTACAAGTCGCTGGGCGGGATGTCGGGCGCGGTGCTGGCCGGACCCGCGTCCCTGATGGCGGAGGCGCGCGTATGGCGCCACCGCTACGGGGGCCAGCTGTTCCAGCAGTACCCGGCGGCCCTGTCGGCACTGCTCGGCCTGGAGCGGGAGCTGCCGCGCCTGCCGTCGTACGTGACGCACGCGCGTGTGGTCGCGGCGGCGCTCGCCGAAGGACTCGCGGAATCGGCGGTGCCGTGGTTCCGCGTCCATCCGGAGCCGCCGCACACGCACCAGTTCCAGGTGTGGCTGCCGTACGACCGGGAGGTGCTGAACGAGGCCGGGCTGCGGCAGGCGGAGGAGACGAAGGTGACGCTGTTCCGCCTCTGGCGCGAGGCGGGCGCGGGGCCGCCCGGGGTCCCGGTCACGGAGGTCACGGTGGCGGAGGCGGGCCTGGAGTGGACGGCGCAGGACGTGAAGGCGGCGGTGGCGGAGTTCGTGAGGCGGGTGACCGGCTAGGGCGTGTCCGCAAAGTGGGGTCGTCCGCCCGGAGGGCGGGGCTCGCGGGGTCTGGTGCGTGCGATCGCAAGGCGGAGGACCCACCCCGTACTGGATGTACGGGGTGGGTCCGACAACGCCGCGAGCGCGCGTGCCAGACCCCGCGAGCCAGGCCCCACTTTGCGGACACGCCCTAGGGCGTGTCCGGCGGATCTTCGTGGGGGCGGCGTCCAGGACAGCGACAGCGGCCCGGTGGGGGTCAGGCTCCGCCGCCGCCCGCCCGTACCAGCCCCGACTCGTACGCGAGCACGACCACCTGCACCCGGTCGCGCAAACCGAGCTTGGTGAGGATGCGGCCGACGTGGGTCTTCACGGTCGCCTCCGACAGCACCAGCCGCCCGGCGATCTCGCCGTTCGACAGCCCCTGCGCGACCAGCAGCATCACCTCGCGCTCCCGCTCGGTCAGCCGTTCCATCTGCTTGTTGCGCGGCTTGTCCGCGCTCGGCAGCAGCGGGGCGAACCGGTCGAGCAGCCGCCGTGTCGTGGAGGGCGCGACCACGGCGTCGCCGCTGTGCACCGAGCGGATCGCGCTCAGCAGCTCGCTCGGCGGCACGTCCTTGAGCATGAAGCCGCTGGCCCCGGCCTTGAGCCCGGAGAACGCGTACTCGTCCAGGTCGAAGGTGGTCAGGATGAGGACCTTCGGGGGGTCGGGCTCGGCGCAGATCCGGCGCGTCGCCTCCACCCCGTCGAGGCGGGGCATGCGGACGTCCATCAGCACGACGTCCACGGCGGTGGCACGGAGGTTCTCGATCGCCTCGGCGCCGTCCCCGGCCTCCGCGACGACCTCCATGTCGGGCTGCGCGGCCAGCACCATACGGAAACCGGTACGCAGGAGCATCTGGTCGTCGACGAGCATGACGCGGATCGACATCGGGGGTTCCTTGTCCGTGGGGTGGGGGCTCATGCGCGGGGGAGTGGAGGAGCGGCCCGGCATGTCAGTGTGCCGGTTTCAGCGGGAGCAGCGCGCTGATCCGGAAGCCGCCGCCCGGGCGGGGCCCGGCGTCCAGCGTGCCGCCGACCATCCCGACCCGCTCCCGCATCCCGATGAGGCCGTGGCCCCGGCCGTCCGCGCCGCCGTCCTCGTACATCTCGTGGGCGGCGCCCCGGCCGTCGTCCTCGACGAGCAGGCCCAGGCCGTCGTCGAAGTAGACCAGCCGCACGCTCGCGCCCACATCGGGTCCGCCGTGCTTGCGGCTGTTGGTGAGGGCTTCCTGCACGATCCGGTACGCGGTCAGCTCGACCCCGCTGGGCAGGGGACGCGCGGTGCCCTCGATCTTGAAGTCCACGGTGAGACCGGCCCGGCGCACCTGCTCCACCAGGTCCTCGATCTGGTCGACGTCGGGCTGGGGCACGTACTCCCCGCCCTCCCGCGTGTCCCCGGTCCGCAGGACACCAAGGAGCCTGCGCATCTCGGCGAGGGCCTGGCGGCCGGTGCTCGAAATGGTCTCCAGAGCCTGTTTGGCCTGGTCGGGGGCGGCGTCCAGGACATACGCGGCGCCGTCGGCCTGCACGACCATCACGGACACGTTGTGCGCCACGACGTCGTGCAGCTCCCGGGCGATCCTGGCCCGCTCGGCGGCGACCGCCACCTTGGCCTGCGCCTCGCGCTCCTTCTCCAGCCGGGTGGCGCGCTCCTCCAGCTGGTCGAAGTAGGCGCGGCGGGTACGGAGGGAGTCGCCGAGGACCCAGGCGAGGACGAACGGCACGGTCAGCACCACACCCGCGAAGACCCGGCCGAAGGTGCTCGCCTCGTCCACCGGCCAGCGCAGCTGGGAAAGCGGAGCCGCGAACAGCCCGCCGACCAGGGCGAGCCGGGAGGCCCAGCGCGGACCGCCCTCGGCGGCGACGGTGTAGATGATGACCAGCATCGCGAAGTCGCCGGGATTGACGGAGACGTCCAGCGCGAGCTGGACCACGCCCAGCGCGACGACGAGCAGCAGCATCCGGGCCGGGGCCCGGCGGCGCAGCGCGACCACCAGGCTGAGCAGCACGACCACGCCGATGGCCCGGAGCCGCGGCCCGACCCCGTTCACCGCGGTGACCGCCCACAGCAAAGACACCCCGAGGAGCATGACAGCCAAGAAGGTGTCGACGCCCGTGGGGTGTCTGCGGAGGAAGTCGTAGAAGCGCTGCACGTTATCCAGCGTAGGGAGGCGGAAAAGGCGGAGGGGTCAACCGGAGGGTCGATCCGGTCGGCGGAAGCGTACTCCCCAAGGTGGAGACTTGACGCCGTGACGGATGACAACGGGAAGCAGCGGGGGGCGCGCGTCCGCCCGGACGATCCCCCGGCCGCCCGCCCGGACGGCCCGCGGGCCGAGGGGTGGCGGGCGGCGGCGGAGCGCGCGCTCTACGGGCCCGGGGGCTTCTACCTGCGGCCGGAGGGCCCGGCCGGCCATTTCCGCACGTCGGTGCATGCCTCCCCGCTCTTCGCGGCCGCCGTCGCCCGGCTGCTGACCGCCACCGCCCGGGCGCTGGGGACGGACGAGGTGGCGTTCGTCGACATGGGCGCGGGGCGTGGTGAGTTGCTGACCGGTGTGCTCGCGGCGGTCCCGGACGCCCTGATCGTGCATCCGTACGCCGTGGAGCGCGCCCCCCGGCCCGCGGGGCTCGACCCGCGCGTGGAGTGGTGCGCGGAACCCCCGGCCGGCGTCGGCGGGCTGCTCTTCGCGAACGAATGGCTGGACAACGTCCCGGTGGACATCGCCGAGACCGATCCGGACGGGGTGGTGCGGTACGTGCTCGTGCGCCCCGACGGTACGGAGGAGCTGGGCGCGCCGGTCGCGGGCGCGGACGCGCGGTGGCTCGCGCGCTGGTGGCCGCCGGCCGGGCCCGGCACCCGCGCGGAGATCGGCCGGCCCCGCGACGAGGCCTGGGCCGCGGCCGTCGCCACGCTGGAGCGCGGGCTCGCGGTCGCCGTCGACTACGCGCATGTACGGGACGCCAGGCCGCCCTTCGGGACGCTGACGGGCTTCCGGGAGGGCCGGGAGGTGGCACCCGTACCGGACGGGAGCTGTGACCTGACCGCCCATGTGGCGCTCGACGCCTGCGCGTTGCCCGGCGCGGAGCTGACCGACCAGCGCACGGCGCTGGGCCGCCTGGGGATGAGCGGGGCGCGCCCGCCGCTGTCCCTGGCCGCCGCGGAGCCGGCCGCGTACGTACGAGCGCTGGCGGCGGCCGGGGAGGCGGCGGAGCTGACGGCGCGGGGCGGGCTGGGCGACTTCGGCTGGCTGGCCCAGCCGGTGGGAGTCGCACCGGGCGGACCGGGCGGCGGCGCCCTCCCCACCGTCGCGGCTCCGGGCCTCTGACGCCACCTCCGGAAGTCCGGCCCCCGGCCTCTGAGAGACTGTCGTCCATGACGGAGACCACGCGGACGACGGTCGGCATCGGCGGCGCGGCGGAGAGCACCGACATGGTGCTCAACATCGGCCCCCAGCACCCTTCGACCCACGGTGTGCTCCGGCTCCGCCTGGTGCTCGACGGCGAGGTGATCCGCGAGGCGGAGCCCGTCATCGGATACATGCACCGGGGCGCGGAGAAGCTCTTCGAGGCGCGCGACTACCGGCAGATCGTGATGCTCGCCAACCGCCACGACTGGCTGTCGGCGTTCTCCAACGAACTGGGCGTCGTGATGGCCGTCGAGCGGATGCTCGGCATGGAGGTCCCCGAGCGCGCCGTGTGGACCAGGACGCTGCTGGCCGAGCTGAACCGCGTGCTCAACCACCTGATGTTCCTCGGCTCGTACCCCCTCGAACTGGGCGGGATCACCCCGGTGTTCTACGCGTTCCGGGAGCGGGAGGTCATACAGGCCGTGATGGAGGAGGTCTCCGGCGGCCGGATGCACTACATGTTCAACCGGGTCGGCGGCCTCAAGGAGGACCTCCCGGCCGGCTGGCAGGGCCGGGCCCGGCAGGCGATCGCCGAGGTCCGTTCCCGGATGGACGTGTACGACCGGCTGGTCCTCGGCAACGAGATCTTCCGGGGCCGTACGCGCGGGGTCGGCGTGCTGTCGCGCCAGGCGGTGCACGCGTACGGGGTCTCCGGGCCGATCGCCCGCGCCTCGGGCGTCGACTTCGACCTGCGCAGGGACGAGCCGTACCTGGCGTACGGCGAACTCCAGGACACGCTCACCGTCGTGACCCGGGAGGCCGGGGACTGCCTGGCGCGGTTCGAGTGCCTGCTGGAGCAGACGCACAACGCGCTGGACCTGGCGGACGCCTGCCTGGACCGGCTCGCGGAGCTGCCTCCCGGGCCGGTCAACCAGCGGCTGCCCAAGGTGCTGAAGGCGCCGGAGGGACAGACGTACGCCTGGACCGAGAACCCGCTCGGCATCAACGGCTACTACCTGGTGTCGAAGGGCGAGAAGACGCCGTACCGCTTGAAGCTCCGCTCGGCGTCGTTCAACAACATCCAGGCGCTCACCGAACTGCTGCCCGGGACGCAGGTCGCGGACATGGTGGCGATCCTGGGGTCGCTGTTCTTCGTCGTGGGCGACATCGACAAGTAGCCGACCGGCAGGGCCGCTCTCAGCCGGTGGAGCTGCGAACGCCGCCCACTTCGAGCCGCCCCTTCGCGTCCTTCTTCGTGGCGTCGTCAGCGTCGTCGGCGTCGTCGGCCTCGCCCGCCTTGTCCTCGCCGCGGTCCGGCTCGGTCAGGTCGATGACCGCGCCGACCGCCGGGTCGTCGGAGCGCCGGCGCCCGGCGAGCGCCTCCTCGCCCACGACGTCCGCGAGATCCTCGCGCTCGACGGGGGTGTCCCCCGGCAGCGGGGCGGGCGCGGGGTCGTCACGGTCCGCCGCGTCCACCGCCTCGCTCGTCCCCTTGCCGCCGCGCCTGGACGGCTGCGGGCCACCCGCGTCCTCCCCCTTGGGGTGCGCGCCGGCCTGAGTACCGAAGAAGTCGAAGCCGCTGCCCGGCCGCCGCGCCGGGCGGCGCTGCGCGGAGTACGGCACGATCGCGGACGCGCCCGGCACCCGCTTGGCGAGCGCCGCGGCCGGGCGGGTGTGCTGCTCCGCCGCGCTCCGGCCGGTGCCCGCGCCGCCGAAGACGGACTCGTCCGCGCCGTCGGCGTCGTCACCGGCGTCGTCGGTGGTGTCCTCGGTGTCCTCCGCCGGGGCGTCGCCGCGCGCCCCCTTGCCGGCCTTCGCGCCGCCGGACCGCGCGGTCTCCTTCGCCGGCGCCCCGTCCGCGGCGGCTTCGTCCGCCGTCACGTCCTTCGCGGTGTCCGCCCCGGACGCCGGGGTGTCGGCCCCGGACCTGCCGTTCGTCGCGGCCCCCTCCGGGGTCGCGGCCGGCTGGAGCGCCCGCCGGTCCTCGGCGGTCTTGATCAGGTTGTCGAGCGCCTGCGCCGCGCGCAGATAGACGGACGCGGTGGGCGTACTGCCCGCCACCGGGAGCGCCTTGGGCTCCACGGCCGCCTCCAGGGCGAGCTGACGGCGGCCCTCCAGCGCGGTGGCGCGCTCGGTCTCCGCGGTGGCGTAGCGCCGCAGCAGCGCCGCGTGTTCACCCCGCAGCCCCGCCAACTCGATCCGCTTCGTGCGGAGTTTGGCGTCGAGTTTGACGCGCAGTTCGCGCGATTCGTCGACGTCCGCCTCCAGCTCGGCTATCCGCTCCTCGGTGTTCCACTGGTCGCTCTCCCGCGCGCGGGTCAGATCCGCGACACGGCGACCGGCGCTCTCGTCCCAACTGCGCATGAACACCGCGCCGGTGAGCGCCGCCACGGCCGTGGCGGCGACCAGACCGCGCAGCGCCGCCGGATCCGCGAGGAGCCAGGCCCCCGCCGCGCAGAGGACCGCGGCTCCGGCGACCGCCAACGGCGGAAGAAGCTTGTGGAGGGGTGGGGAATGGCGGTGGCGTCCACGTGGCATGGCCTGGAATTTACCGTGCGTGGAGACCGGATGGGGCACCCGTCGGACAATCTTTCCCGGCCCGTTGCCGTTCCGCCGCCGATTCGGCTTTCCCGCCCCGCCATTCGCCGACCCGCGCTACTTCGTAAGAAGGCCCTTCGACTCCAGGTACTCCTTCGCCACGTCCTCCGGCTTCGCCCTCTCGGCGTCGACCTTGAGGTTCAACGCGGCGAGATCGCTGGTGGTCAGAGCGGCCGTCAGCTTGTTCAGGACCTCGGCCACCTCCGGCGTTCCTGCGTCCTTGGCATTGACGACCGGAAGCAGGTTGTCCGCGTTCTGGAGCTTCTTGTCGTCCTCCAGCACCACCAGTCCGAAGCTGTCGAGCGTGCCGTCGGTGGTGGAACTCAGCACGACCTGGTCCACCCCGTCCTTGACGGCCTGCTTGGACTGCGGCGTACCGACACCCTTGGGGTCGATGCCCGCGACGTCGATGCCGTACGTCTTCTTGAGGCCCGGCGCGCAGAACGGGCGCACCTCGCACTCGTCACCCGCCGCGATCTTCACCTTGATCTTCGACTTGCCGAGATCGGAAAGCGTCTTGAGGTTGTTCTTCTCGGCGAATTCCTTGGTGACCGCGAAGGCATTCTGGTCGACGGCCTGACCGACCTCCAGCACCTTCAGTCCGCGCGGCTCGGCGAGCTTCTTCAGCTCGGCCACGGTCGCGGCGGCGTCGCTGGACGCGAGCGGGTTCGCCTCGGCCTTCTTCGCGCCGTTCACCTTGGCGTTGAGGAATTCCGTGATCGTCGCCGCGTATTCCGGTACGACGTCGATCTCGCCCTTCTCCAGGGACGGTTCGTACAGCTCACGGTTGTTCACCGTGGTGACGGACGTCGAGTACCCGGCGTCGCCGAGGATCTGGGCGTACAGCTGCGCCAGCACCTTGGACTCCGTGAAGGCCGCCGCGCCGATGACGAGCGAGCCCTTCTTGCCGGAGCCGGAGCCGGAACCCGCGTCGGTGTCCGCGGTGCTGCCGGAGTCGCTCTTGCCCTTCTCCAGGCTGTCGCCGCCGCACGCGGCGAGCGAGACGGTCAGCACCGAGGCTCCGAGGACCGCACCCGCGATGCGCGAGATCTTGCTCATGAGATTCACCATCCAAAAAGAACAGAAGTCGTAGTCACGCGGTCGTGGGGGACCCGGCGGCATCAGTGGCACCGGACGTCTGTGAGGGGCGCGAGCGCGCGGTGGCGCTGCGCCTGCCGGGGTCGATCAGCCGGTCGAGCAGCAGCAGCGCGCCCTCGACCAGCAGGGCGAGCAGCGCCACCAGGAGCGCGCCCGCGACCACCTGCGGGGTGTTGTACGTGTTGAAGCCGGCCGTGATGATCCGCCCGAGCCCGCCCTGGCCCACCATCGCCGCGATGGTGGCCGTGGCCACCACCTGGACGGCGGCGGAGCGGAGCCCGGTCATGATCAGCGGGTACGCGAGGGGCAGTTCGACCCGTACGAAGACCTGGCGGCCCGACATGCCCATCCCCCGGGCCGCCTCCACCACCGCCCGGTCCACCTCGCGCATGCCGACGTACGCGTTGGTCAGCAGGGGCGGCACGGCGAAGAGCACCAGGGCGATGATCGTGGGCACATAGCCGGAGTTGCGCAGCGGCGAGACCATGAAGAGGGCGAGCACGGCGAACACGGGGACCGCCCGGCCCACGTTGGAGATGTTGATCGCGAGCGCGCCGCCCTTGCCGAGGTGGCCCAGGTACAGCGCGACGGGCAGGGCGACGAGACAGGCCAGGACGAGGGCGACCCCGCTGACGTACACATGCTCCCCGAGTCTGTTCCAGACCCCGCTGGTGCCGGACCAGTTGGCGCCGGTCGTCAGCCAGGTCCAGGCGTCTCCCAGAACTCCCATGTCAGCCCACCGCCTTCACGGAGTCGCCGGCCGTCGTGCGGTCGTCGTCCGTGGACGGCCCGCCGGTGCCCGGCCGGGCGGCGCGGTCCGTACGGCGCAGCAGGCGCGGGCGGCGCGAGGCGCGCCCGGTGCCGGCCCGGGTCCAGGGCGTCAGCAGCCGCTGCACCCCGAGGAGGAGCAGGTCGGCGACGACCGCGAGGAGCACGCAGAGGACCGACGCGGCGAGCACCTGTGCCTTGAAGAAGCTGGTCAGCGCGTCCGTGATCAGGTTCCCGAGGCCGCCCTTGCCGACGATCGAGCCGACCGTGGTGAGCGCCACCGTCGAGACCGTGGCGATGCGCAGCCCGGCCATCAGGGCGGGCAGCGCGAGCGGCAGCTCGACCTCCCAGAGCAGCCGCGCGGGGCCGTAGCCGAGTCCGCGGGCCGCTTCCCTGGCCTCCTCGGGCACCGATTCCAGCCCCGCCATGATGTTCCGTACGAGGATCGTCAGGGAGTACAGCACCAGGCCGGTGATCACGAGTCCGGCGGAGAGCCCGAAGAACGGCAGCAGCAGCGAGAACATCGCCAGCGAGGGGATCGTGTACAGCAGGGTCGTCAGACCCAGCACGGGTCCGGCGAACGCCGGTCTGCTCCGCGCCAGCAGCGCCAGCGGGAAGGCCACGAGCAGCCCGATGGCGACCGACACGGCCGTGATCCAGATGTGCTGGACCGTCGCGTCGGTCAGTTCTTGGCTACGGGAGCGGAGATACTCCCCGCAGATCCAGTCGTTCGCCGCCAGGCATCCTTGTGCGCTCATCCGTCCCCGCCTCCCCCCTCTTCCCGTACCTATGTGTCCGAACGTATGTGTCGTCTGTGTGTCCGGCGAGACTATCCCCGACCACTGACATTCGCGGAAATCCGCCACATTCCAGCAACATGGCCTTCACATAAGACGCCGCACAATGGGGAATCATGATCCGATTCGAGAACGTCACCAAGCGGTACCCGGACGGCACCACCGCCGTCGACGACCTCTCCTTCGAGGTCTCCGAGGGCGAGCTGGTCACGCTCGTCGGACCGTCGGGCTGCGGCAAGACCACGACCATGAAGATGGTCAACCGGCTGATCGAGCCCTCCGAGGGGCGGATATTCCTCGACGGGGACGACATCTCCGCCATCGACCCGGTCCAGCTCAGGCGGCGTATCGGATATGTGATCCAGCAGGTCGGGCTGTTCCCGCACAAGACCGTGCTGGAGAACACGGCGACCGTCCCGCACCTCCTCGGCTGGAAGCGCGACAAGGGCCGGGCCCGCGCCGCCGAACTCCTCGACCTGGTCGGCCTCGACCCGTCCGTGTACGGCGACCGGTACCCGGAGCAGCTCTCCGGCGGCCAGCGCCAGCGCGTCGGCGTGGCCCGCGCGCTCGCCGCCGATCCGCCCGTCCTGCTGATGGACGAGCCGTTCGGCGCGGTCGACCCGGTGGTGCGCGACCACCTCCAGAGCGAGTTCCTCCGGCTCCAGGCGGCGGTCCGCAAGACCGTGCTGTTCGTCACGCACGACATCGAGGAGGCCGTACGGCTCGGAGACCGTATCGCCGTCTACGGACAGGGCAGGATCGAGCAGTTCGACGCGCCGGCCGCGGTGCTCGGCACACCCGCCACCCCGTACGTCGCGGACTTCGTCGGCGCGGACCGGGGTCTCAAGCGGCTCTCCGTGACCCCGATCGAGGAGGGCGACCTGGAACAGCCGCCCGTCCTGCACCTCGACGACCCGCTGAGGCGCGCCGCCGCGAAGCTGGAGAAGGAGGGCGCGCGCTGGGCGGTCGTCCTGGACAGCGACGACAACCTGCACGGCTGGATCTCCACCGAGCAGACCGGCGCGGAGGGGACCGTACGGGAACACGCGCGCCGCATGGAGGCGTGGCTGCCCGTCGGCGCGTCGCTCAAGCAGGCGTTCTCCACGATGCTCCAGCACGACGCGGGGTGGATCGCGGTGATCGACAAGGAGGGGACGGGCCGCTTCCTGGGCGTCCTGACCCCGGCCCGGCTCCACGAGGCGCTGCGCCGCTCGATCGACGCGGACGCGCACGCCGTCCCCCGTACCGCCGTGGAACTGGAAACGATCAGCAAGATCGGCTGAAGCCCCTCTCCTACCGACAACCCCTAGGGTGTCGGGTATGAGTACGTTGCGCGGGCGAGGCACGGTCGAGGGACTGCCGCAGTGGGACCGCTGTGCGGTCATGGGGGTCGTCAATGTGACGCCCGACTCCTTCTCCGACGGAGGTCGCTGGTTCGACACCACCGCCGCCGTCAAGCGCGGCCTCGACCTGGTCGCCGCGGGCGCGGACCTGGTCGACGTCGGCGGTGAGTCGACCCGCCCCGGGGCCACCCGGGTCGACGAGGACGAGGAGCTGCGGCGGGTCGTCCCCGTCGTGCGCGGGCTCGCCTCCGAGGGCGTCACGGTCTCCGTGGACACCATGCGCGCCTCGGTCGCCGCGCGGGCGGTCGAGGCCGGGGCCGCCCTGGTCAACGACGTGAGCGGCGGCCTGGGCGACCCCGACATGGTGCCCGTCGTCGCCGCCGCCGGAGTGCCCTTCGTGGTGATGCACTGGCGCGGCTTCAGCCAGGAGATGAACCGTCTCGCGGTGTACGGAGACGTCGTCGCCGAGGTCGTCGCCGAACTCCGCGACCGGATGGACGCGGTGATCACCGGCGGCGTCGCGCCGGAGCGGATCGTCATCGACCCCGGCCTCGGCTTCGCCAAGCGGGCCGAGCACGACCTCGCGCTGGTCGCGCACCAGGCCGAGCTGCGCACCCTGGGCCGCCCGCTCCTCATCGCCGCGTCCCGCAAACGCTTCCTGGGGCACGTCCTGGCCACCGAGGGCGCCCCGCCGCCGGCCCGCGAGCGGGACGCGGCCACCGCCGCGATCTCCGCGATCGCCGCGCACCAGGGCGCCTGGGCGGTCCGGGTCCACGAGGTACGGGCCACGGCGGACGCGGTCCGCGTGGCGCGCGCCGTCGAGGACGCCGCATGACCGCCCGCACGGACGTCGAGCAGGTCGAGCAGGCGAACACCACCTTCTACGAGGCGATGGAGCGGGGGGATCTCGACGCGCTGACCGCGCTCTGGCTGGAGGACGAGGACGGCATCTCCTGCGTCCACCCCGGCTGGCCCGTGCTCTCCGGCCGCGCCGAGGTGCTGCGCTCGTACGCCCTGATCATGGCGAACACCGAGTACATCCAGTTCTTCCTCACCGACGTCGCCGTGTCCGTCGCCGCCGACACCGCCCTCGTGACCTGCACCGAGAACATCCTCAGCGGCGGCCCCGCCGAGGAGAGCGGCGAGCTGGGGCCGCTCGTCGGGCAGCTGGTCGTGGCGACCAACGTGTTCCGCCGCACGCCGGAGGGGTGGAAGGTCTGGTCGCACCACGGTTCTCCCGTGCTGACGGAAACCGACGAGGAAGAAGAGGAGGAGCCGTCCGCCTGAGTGGGTAGGGGCCTCTTGCGGGCGGGGTCCCCGGGCCCCGTGGGAGGGCACTGTCGGTGTCCGAAGGTAGATTCGAATAAGGGGCACCCCGGCGCCCACCCGTGGCCGGGACGTCCCGACGACCGACAACAGCAGGAGTGATTCGCGTGGATCGTGTCGCGCTGCGCGGCCTCAAGGCCCGTGGGCACCATGGCGTCTTCCCCAGGGAGCGCGAGGAAGGACAGACCTTCGTCGTGGACGTGGTGCTCGGCCTGGACACGCGCCCCGCGGCGGCGGACGACGACCTCACCAAGACCGTGCACTACGGAGTCGTGGCCGAGGAGGTCGTGGAGATCGTCCAGGGGGACCCGGTCGATCTGATCGAGACACTCGCGGAGCGCATCGCCCAGCGGTGCCTCAAACACGACGGCGTCCAGGAGGTCGAGGTGGTGGTGCACAAACCCGACGCACCGATCACCGTGCCCTTCGACGATGTGACCATCACCATCATCCGGAGCCGACTATGACCGCCCCCTACGCGAACGGGCCGCAGAGCGACCCGACCGTCCAGCCGGTACCCGCCTCCGTCGTCGCCCAGGTCGACGCCGCCGATGTCACGCTGTCCAACCCCAAACGGGCGGTGGTCGCCCTCGGCTCCAACCTGGGCAACCGGCTGGAGACGCTCCAGGGGGCTATCGACGCCCTGGAGGACACGCCGGGCCTGCGCGTCAAGGCCGTGTCCCCGGTGTACGAGACCGAGCCGTGGGGCGTCGACGCCGACTCCCAGCCCACGTATCTGAACGCGGTCGTCGTCGTGAAGACGACCTTGCCGCCGTCGTCCCTGCTGGAGCGCGGCCAGGCCATCGAGGAGGCCTTCGACCGGGTCCGACTGGAGCGCTGGGGCCCCCGGACGATCGACGTGGACATCCTGGCGTACGCGGACGTCGTCCAGGACGATCCGGTGCTCACCCTGCCCCACCCCCGCGCCCACCAGCGCGCCTTCGTCCTCGCCCCGTGGCACGACGTGGAGCCGGAGGCGAAGGTGCCGGGCCTCGGGGCCGTCGCCGACCTGCTGGCCTACGTCGGGACGGACGGCATACAGGCCCGCGCCGACCTGGAACTCCGCCTGCCCGATTAGTCGTTAGGCTCAACGGATTCCGGTACGGCTGAGGACGGCAAGGCGAAGGGCGGCTCTCTCGGTGCAGCAGTTGCGGATCAAGGTGCTCGCCGGCCTGTTCGTGGTGGCCGGGGTGCTCTCCTGGGGCGCCGCCCGCCTCTGGGACGCCCTCGGCAGCCTGCCGGGCGTGCCGCTCGCGGCGCCCATCGTGCTCGCGGTGATCGCCGTGGTCCTCGCGGCCACGGCGCTGTCGCTGCGCTCGCGGCTGCGGGCCCAGCGCGAGCGGCGGCCGGGAGCCAAGGGCGTCGACCCGCTGATGGCGGCCCGCGCCCTGGTCTTCGGCCAGGCCAGCGCGCTCGTCGTGGCCCTCGTCTCGGGGATGTACGGCGGGGTGGGCGTCTTCCTGCTGACCAAGCTGGACGTCCCCGCCCGCCGCGACCAGGCGATCTACTCGGGCTTCGCCGTCGTGGCCGGCGTCGCGGTGATCCTCGCGGCCTTCTTCCTGGAGCGCGTCTGCAAGCTCCCGGAGGACCACGACGACGACCACCCGACCGCGACCCGCGCCTGAGCCGTACGTCCTGACCCGTACGTCCTCGGCGGTTCAGCGGGTCATGATCAGCGGGCCGTGATCACCGGGCCATGATCAGGCTCATGGCCTCCGCACGCGTCGCCGGCACCCGCATCTGTCCCCGGACCGCCGACGTGATCGTCTTCGCGCCCGGCTTCCGTACCCCGCGCATGGTCATGCACATGTGCTCGCACTCGATGACCACGATCACTCCCCGGGGATCCAGGATCTCCATCAGCGAGTCGGCGATCTGGGTCGTCAGCCGCTCCTGGACCTGCGGGCGGCGCGCGTACACGTCCACCAGCCGGGCCAGCTTGGACAGTCCGGTGATCTTGCCGTCGGCGGACGGGATGTAGCCCACGTGCGCCACCCCGACGAACGGCACGAGGTGGTGCTCGCAGGAACTCATGACCTCGATGTCCTTCACCAGGACCATCTCGTCGTGCCCCAGGTCGAACGTCGTCGTCAGGACATCCTCGGGTGTCTGCCACAGCCCCGCGTATATCTCCTTGTACGCGCGGGCCACCCGCTCCGGGGTCGCTCGCAGACCGTCGCGGTCCGGGTCCTCGCCGATGGCGAACAGCAGCTCCCGCACCGCATTCTCCACCCGCTTCTCGTCGTACTCATGGATCGGGCTCTCCCCGTCCAGAGTCACCGGGTCGGTCATGTATGTGCCTCGTTCCTGTGCCGTCCTGTGGGCGGGCAAACGAATGCCGCGCCCCCACAGGCTAAAACCTGGGGGACGCGGCATGCATTCCGGGCCTTCTCGACGGTCCGGGATCAGCTCTCCGGGCGGTCCTCGGGGATCGCTTCGGTCGGTGTCTCACCGGTCGTCACGGAGGGCAGGCCACCGTTCGAACCGTTGGCGCCGATCGCGCCGTTGGTGAGCGCCAGCTCCTTGGGTGAGAGCACCGGCGGACGCGTCGAAGGCGTACGACGCGAGGAGCCGGTCCACGCCGGGCGGGCGGGGCGCCGAACGATGGTGGAGAAGATCTCGGCGATCTGCTCCTTGTTCAGCGTCTCCTTCTCCAGGAGCGCGAGGACCAGGTTGTCGAGAACGTCGCGGTTCTCGACCAGGATCTCCCAGGCCTCGTTGTGCGCGGTCTCGATGAGCTTCTTGACCTCTTCGTCGACCAGCGCCGCGACCTCTTCCGAGTAGTCGCGCTGGTGGCCCATCTCACGGCCGAGGAAGGGCTCGGTGTTGTCGCCGCCGAACTTGATGGCGCCGAGCCGCTCGGTCATGCCGTACTGGGTCACCATGGCCCTGGCGGTCGCCGAGGCCTTCTCGATGTCGTTGGCGGCGCCCGTGGTCGGGTCGTGGAAGACCAGTTCCTCGGCGGCGCGCCCGCCCATCATGTACGCGAGCTGGTCGAGCATCTCGTTGCGCGTGGTGGAGTACTTGTCCTCGTCGGGCAGGACCATGGTGTAACCCAGGGCCCGGCCGCGGGACAGGATGGTGATCTTGTGCACCGGGTCGGAGTTCGGAGACGCCGCGGCGACCAGGGCGTGTCCGCCCTCGTGGTACGCGGTGATCTTCTTTTCCTTCTCGGACATGATCCGGGTCCGCTTCTGCGGGCCCGCCACCACACGGTCGATCGCCTCGTCCAGCGCGTGGTTGTCCACGAGCTTCTTGTCGCCGCGCGCGGTGAGCAGCGCGGCTTCGTTCAGCACGTTCGCCAGGTCGGCGCCGGTGAAGCCGGGCGTACGACGGGCGACCGCGCCCAGGTCGACGTCCGGGGCGACCGGCTTGCCCTTCTGGTGGACCTTGAGGATCTCCAGACGGCCCAGCATGTCGGGGCGGTCGACGGCGATCTGCCGGTCGAAGCGGCCCGGGCGCAGCAGCGCCGGGTCGAGGATGTCGGGCCGGTTCGTGGCGGCGATCAGGATCACGCCGCCCTTCACGTCGAAGCCGTCCATCTCCACGAGCAGCTGGTTCAGCGTCTGCTCGCGCTCGTCGTGGCCACCGCCGAGACCCGCGCCGCGGTGCCGGCCGACGGCGTCGATCTCGTCGACGAAGACGATCGCCGGGGCGTTCGCCTTGGCCTGCTCGAAGAGGTCACGCACGCGGGACGCGCCGACACCGACGAACATCTCGACGAAGTCGGAGCCGGAGATCGAGTAGAACGGCACCCCGGCCTCCCCCGCGACGGCGCGGGCGAGCAGCGTCTTGCCCGTACCGGGCGGGCCGTACAGCAGCACACCCTTCGGGATCTTGGCGCCGACGGCCTGGAACTTCGCCGGCTCCTGGAGGAACTCCTTGATCTCGTGGAGCTCCTCGACGGCCTCGTCGGACCCCGCCACGTCGGCGAACGTCGTCTTCGGGGTGTCCTTGGTGATGAGCTTGGCCTTGGACTTCCCGAACTGCATGACGCGGGAGCCGCCGCCCTGCATGGAATTCATCAGGAACAGGAAGACCACGACGATCAGCACGAAGGGCAGCAGCGAGAACAGCACCGAGAGGAACGGGCTCTGCTTCGACGGCGAGACCGTGTAGCCCTTCTTGATGTCGCCGCTGTCGAACTTCGCCTGAAGCGTCTTGGCCAGGGTCGAGCCCTGGCTGCCGATGTAGCTCGCCTGGATCTTGCTGCTGTCCTTGACCTTCACGCCGGACTTGAGCTCGGCCTTGATGATCTGATCGTCGCCGGTCGTCAGTTTGACCTGCTGGACCTGGTTCTTGTTGATCGCCTGGATCACCTGGCCGGTGTCCACTGTCTTATAGCCGCCCGACGAGCCGACGACCTGCATCAACACGACCACGGCGAGGACGGCCAGCACGATCCACATGACCGGCCCACGGAAGTATCGCTTCACGTCCATCCATACGGAGCGAGAACGCTCCGTCCCTCCTGCCCGTAGGTAAATGCCGCTGTGAGAAAAGACTGTTCTTCGGACGGTACCCCAGCATTGTCACCCGCGACCGCACGGGACGGCTGACAAACCGGCCTTCCCATGCTCCAACGGCGGGAGGGGGGCCGGGGTTCCCGTCCGGGGCCGAACGGTTCAGCCGCCGTACACGTGCGGTGCGAGTGTGCCGACAAAAGGCATGTTGCGGTACTTCTCGTTGTAATCCAGGCCGTATCCGACGACGAACTCATTCGGAATGTCGAAACCGATCCACTTCACGTCGATCGCGACCTTTGCGGCATCCGGCTTACGGAGCAGGGTGACGACCTCCAGCGAGGCCGGCTCCCGGGAGCCCAGGTTGGACAGCAGCCACGACAGGGTCAGCCCCGAGTCGATGATGTCCTCGACGATCAGGACGTGCCGGCCCTTGATGTCGGTGTCCAGGTCCTTGAGGATCCTGACCACGCCGGAGGACTGCGTGCCCGCCCCGTACGAGGAGACGGCCATCCAGTCCATCGTCACGGGGGTGGACAGAGCTCGCGCCAGATCCGCCATCACCATCACGGCGCCCTTGAGCACCCCGACGAGAAGCAGATCCTTGCCCGCGTACTCCGCGTCGATCTTCCCGGCCAGTTCGGCCAGCTTCCCGTCGATCTCTTCCTTGGTGATGAGTACCGATTGAAGATCGGTGCCCAAGTCCTTGTCGTCCACCCGCATCACTTTCGTCGTCGCCAGGAGACCAGCGCCACAGATGCTGTCGTCTCAGCCCTGCCGGATGACCAGTCTGCCACCCTGCCTCCTGGCCTCCACGCGGCCGGGCAGGTTGATGGCTCCCTGGCCGCGCCAGCCCGTGATCAGGCGGTCGACCTCCTCGATGTGCCGGGCGAACAGCGAACCGGCCGGGGCGCCCGCGGCGATGACCGCCGTACGCAGCACGCGGCGGCGGACGGCGGGCGGCAGCGCGTACAGCTTCGCGCACTCCAGCAGGCCCGACGCGTCCCGTACGGAACGGTCCGCGTCGGCCGCCCAGGCGTCCAGGGCGTCCGCGTCGTCGCGGGAGAGCCGTGCCGTACGGGCCAGGGCCTCCACCACGCCCTTGCCGAGCGCCTTCTCCAGGGCGGGCAGCCCCTCGTGGCGCAGCCGGGAGCGGGTGTAGGCCGGGTCGGTGTTGTGCGGGTCGTCCCAGACGGGGATCGACTGCACCAGACAGGCCTTGCGGGCGGTCTGGCGGTCGACCTGGAGGAACGGGCGGCGGTACCGGCCGGCCGCCCCCGAGACGGCCGCCATACCGGAGAGCGAGCGGGTGCCCGAGCCACGGGCGAGGCCCAGCAGCACGGTCTCCGCCTGGTCGTCGCGGGTGTGGCCGAGGAGGACGGCGGCGGCGCCGTGGCGCTCCGCGGCGGCGTCCAGCGCCGCGTACCGCGCGTCGCGGGCGGCGGCCTCGGGGCCGCCGTCGCGGCCGACCGTCACCGCGACGGACTCGACGGGGTCGAGCCGCATGCCGCCCAGGCGGGCCACGACCTCGGCGGCGCGGAGGTCCGAGCCGTCCTGGAGGCCGTGGTCGACGGTGACGGCGCCGGCGCGGACGGAGAGTCTGGGGGCCTCGAAGGCGAGGGCCGAGGCGAGCGCCATGGAGTCGGCGCCGCCGGAGCAGGCGACGAGGACGAGCGGGCGGTCGTCGGCGACGAGCGTCGAAGTGCGGTGGGGGGTGGTGACGCGGGACGTCTCGGGCCGCTCGGTGAGGACGTCGTGCAGTACGTCGTGGAGTACGCGGCGGACCGCCAGGCGTATCGCCGCGACCGCAGGATGGGGACCCATGTCCGGTGCCCTTCGTGATGTTTTTCGGGGGGGTGCCTCGGTCGGAGACCGGCCTGAGACCGTCACGCAGAGTGCGTAGATGGTGACAGATCCGAGCCATTACCCGAGCATGGCACGCCTACCCCTGGCTCACGGTCCCTCGGACGGGTGATTACTGAGGCGTACTTCTGCCGTCGGCGGGATCCGGGTCAGGAATCTGTCTTACGGTGCACCCTCGCCACCCAGTCCGCGGGCTTGGCGATCTCGGCCTTGGTGGGCAGGGTGTTGGGCGAGGTCCAGACGCGGTTGAAGCCGTCCATGCCGACCTCGTCGACCACGGCGCGCACGAACCGCTCCCCGTCCCGGTACTGGCGCAGCTTGGCGTCGAGCCCCAACAGCTTGCGCAGCGCCTGGTCCAGCCGGCTGGCTCCGCTGGCCCTGCGCTGCTGGAACTTCTCGCGGATCTCGGCGACGGACGGCACGACCTGCGGTCCGACGCCGTCCATCACGTAGTCCGCGTGGCCTTCGAGCAGGGACATGACGGCGGTGAGGCGGCCGAGGACCTCGCGCTGCCCGGGGGTCTGGACCAGCTCGACGATGCTGCGGCCGTTGTCGTTGTCGTTGTCCTCGCCCTCGGGGCGGCTGCCCGTGAGGGACTGGGCCGCCTCCCTGAGCCGTTCCACGACGGTCATGGGGTCGACGTCGGTCTCGGCGAGGAAGGACTGGATCTCGCCCTGGAGGTGGTCCCTGAGCCAGGGCACACCGGTGAACTGCGTGCGGTGCGTCTCCTCGTGGAGGGCCACCCAGAGCCGGAAGTCGTGCGGGTCGACGTCCAGTTCACGCTCGACGTGGACGATGTTGGGGGCGACGAGCAGCAGCCGGCCGCCGCCGTCGGCACCCGACGGCAGGTCGCGGGTGGGCGGGGCGAACGTCTCGTACTGGCCGAGGACCCGGGACGACATGAACGACAGCAGCATGCCCAGCTCCACGCCGGTCACCTTGCCGCCGACCGCGCCGAAGACGGCGGAGCCGGGGCTGCCGGAGCGCCGCTCCTGCATCTTCTCGAACAGCGGCTTGAGCAGCTCGCGGAACCCGGCGACGTTGGCCCGCACCCAGCCGGCCCGGTCCACGACCAGCACGGGGGTGTCGGCGGGCTCGTGCCCCTCGGGGATCATCCGGGTGTACCCCCGGACGTGCTCCTCGGAGGCCTTGGCGTGCCGCCGCAGCTCGGCGACGATCTCGCGCGCCTCGTCCCGCGTCACTTCCGGGCCGGGCCGCGCCAGGCGGATCGCGGTCGCGACCGCGAGGTTCCAGTCGACCATCTCTGCACCACCGATGCTCGTCATGCGTCAACCGTACGTGGTCGGCGGCGGAGTCGTCAGGGGACGACGGGGGCCGTACGGCGGAGCCGCCGGGGGACAACAGGCCCCGCACGGGGCCGTCCGGGGGCCTCAGCGGGGGCCGAGGGCGGCGGAGAGGCGGTCCAGGGCCGTCTGGGCGGGGTCGGGCGCGGGGGTCGCGCCGGCCAGGAACGCGAAGGCCAGGAGCCGTCCCCCGGTGTCCACGACGGTGCCCGCGAGGGTGTTCACGCCGGTCAGCGTGCCGGTCTTCGCCCGAACGAGTCCCCTGGCCGGTACGTCGCCCTCGTACCGCCCCCGCAGGGTGCCGCTGAATCCGGCGACGGGCAGTCCGGTCAGGACGGGGCGCAGCTCCGGGTGGTCGGGGTCGGCGGCCCGGGCCAGCAGGGCGGTCAGCAGGGAGGCGCCGACCCGGTCCTTGCGGCTCAGTCCGCTGCCGTCGGTGAACCGGGCGTGGCCGAGGGGCAGTTCCAGTTCCTCGATCTGTTCGGTGACGGCCCGTCCGGCGCCCGCGAAGCTCGCCGGTTCGTCCTCGGCGAGGGCGGTCTGGCGGGCCAGGGACTCGGCGAGGTCGTTGTCGCTCTCGGTCAGGGTCCGCTCGACCAGCGCGGACAGCGGCGCGGAGTACGTCCTGGCCAGGGGCTTCGCGCCCTTGGGGGCCCGGTGGGGGCCGGTGGTGTCGGTGATCCTGACGCCCCGGTCGCGCAGCAGCCCGGCGAAGACGTCGGCGGCGTCGCCGGCCGGGTCTCCGCTACGAGGGGCGGGCCCGCTGGTGGAGTGGTCGAGGCGGCCCTCGTCGGCCATCAGGGCGACGACGGGGGCGATGTTGTCGTTGGGGCCGATGGGGTGTTCGCGGGGGCCCGAGTAGAGGGAGACGTCGTAGCCGATCTCGACGGCGGCGATCCCCCGGTCGCCGAGGGCGCGGGCGGTGTCGTCGGCGAGGGCGCCGAGCCGCCGGGTGTCGAGGGAGGCGTCGCCGCCGCCGACGAGGGTCAGCTTCCGCGCGTCGCGGCCGGCCACGACGGTGGTGGGGATGCGGTGTTCGGGGCCGAGCGCGGAGAGGGCGGCGACCATGGTGGCGATCTTCACGGTGGAGGCGGGGACCATCGGGGTGTCGGGGCTCCTGCCGTACAGCCGCCGGCCGGTGGCGACGTCGATGACGTCCGCCGTACGGACCGTGCCGAGCGCGGGGTCGTCCAGGAGCGGCCCGAGCTTCTTCCCGAGCTTCTCGGCGAGGCCGGCGGGCAGCCGGGCGGCGGCCGGGGCCGCACCGCCGAGCGCGGCGAGGACCGCCGGGGCGCTGGGGGCGGGGGCGGGCTGCCGGGCGGGGCCGTGCGCGGCCGGCGGGCCGTGATCTGCGCCACCTGTACGGTCCTGGGCGGCGGCCCAGCGCCGCTCGGCCTTACGCTGGCCGGAGTCCCATGGGCCCGCGAGCGAGACGGCTCCGGCGGCGAGCACCAGGCCGACGGCGACCGAACCCGCCGTGAGCTGCCACACTTTCGGCTCAAGCACGGCTGACCAGCCCCTTTCGCGAACACACACCTGCGTGGGGGACACTTAATCACTGCGCCTTGCCACGAGCACGGCACCCCGGCCAACGGCGGCCCGTCCGGCCGCGGCACGGGGTGCTTCTCCGTGAGGCCGCAACCTCACCGTACGCATGTGTTGATCATGGAGGAGCACCCGTGGAGTTCGACGTCACCATCGAGATCCCTAAGGGTTCGCGGAACAAGTACGAGGTGGACCACGAGACCGGTCGGATCCGCCTTGACCGTCGTCTCTTCACCTCGACCAGCTACCCGGCCGACTACGGCTTCGTCGAGAACACCCTGGGTGAGGACGGCGATCCCCTGGACGCCCTCGTCATCCTGGACGACCCGACGTTCCCCGGCTGCCTCATCAAGTGCCGCGCGATCGGCATGTTCCGGATGACCGACGAGGCGGGCGGCGACGACAAGCTGCTGTGCGTCCCGGCGTCGGACCCGCGGGTGGAGCACCTGCGCGACATCCACCACGTGTCCGAGTTCGACCGCCTGGAGATCCAGCACTTCTTCGAGGTCTACAAGGACCTGGAGCCCGGCAAGTCCGTCGAGGGCGCCGACTGGGTCGGCCGCGCCGAGGCCGAGGCCGAGATCGAGGCCTCGTACAAGCGTCTTGAGGCGCAGGGCGGCGCGCACCACTGACCGCCTGACCGTGTACGGCCGTACGGGCGGCGCATCCCTCCGGGGGTGTGCCGCCCATCCGTGTGTAAGGGGGACGGGGGACTACAGGAACGCAGGACGACGTGGAAGAGAGCGGGAAGCAGACAGTGGTGGGCGAGTCGGACGGTCCTGAGGACCGCAAGCCTCCTTCGGACGAGGCGCGCAGTGCCTTCGCCCCGCCCCTCGGGGTGGACAGGCCGCGCGCGTACGGTCTGCCGTCCCAGGCGGGTGCGCCGTCCCAGGCGGGTCTGCCGTCCCAGGCGGGTCTGCCGTCCCAGGCGGGTCTGCCGTCCCAGGCCCTCACCCCGGCGGAGGGCACGCCCCTCGTCCGGTTGACGAAAGAGGCGCCCTGGCAGGACCGGATGCGCACCCTCCTACGGATGCCGGTCGGCGAACGGCCCGTACCGGAGACCGTGCAGCGGCACGACGACGCGGGCCCCGCCGTCCCCCGGGTCCTGGACCTGACGCTGCGTATCGGTGAGCTGCTGCTCGCGGGCGGCGAGGGCGCGGAGGACGTCGAGACGGCGATGTTCGCGGTCAGCCGCGCGTACGGACTGGCCCGCTGCGAGCCGACGGTGACCTTCACCCTGCTGTCGATCTCGTACCAGCCGTCGCTGGTGGAGGACCCGGTGACGGCCAGTCGGACCGTACGGCGCCGGGGGACGGACTACACGCGGCTCGCGGCGGTCTTCACGCTCGTGGACGACATCACGGCCGAGGACACGGACGTCACGCTGGAGGACGCGTACCGACGGCTCGCGGTGATACGGCGCAACCGCCACCCGTACCCGGGCTGGGCGCTGACGCTGGCGAGCGGGCTGCTGGCGGGGGCCGCGTCGGTGCTGGTCGGCGGTGGTCCCGTGGTGTTCGTCGCGGCGGCGCTCGGGGCGATGCTCGGCGACCGGCTGGCGTGGCTGGCGGCGGGGCGCGGGCTGCCGGAGTTCTACCAGTTCGTGGTGGCGGCGATGCCGCCGGCCGCGATGGGGGTGGCGCTGACCCTGCTGGGGTCGGCCGTGCACTGGGACGGCCGGCCGTCGGCCGTCATCACCGGTGGTCTGTTCGCGCTGCTGCCGGGGCGGGCGCTGGTGGCCGGGGTGCAGGACGGGCTGACGGGGTATTACATCACCGCGGCCGCGCGCCTGCTGGAGGTCATGTACTTCTTCGTCGCGATCATCATCGGTGTGCTGCTCGTGCTCTACCTGGGGGTGCAGCTCGACGCGCAGCTGAACCCGGACGCGGCGCTGAACACCCCCGAGCGGCCGGTGGTACAGATCCTCTCGGCCGTCGTGCTGAGCTTCGCCTTCGCGATCCTGCTCCAGCAGGAACGTTCCACCGTGCTGATGGTCTCCGTCAACGGCGGGGTGGCGTGGGCGGTGTACGCGGCCATGCACCACACCGGGGGCATCTCGCCGGTGGCGGCCACGGCCGTGGCGGCGGGTCTGGTGGGGCTCTTCGGACAGCTCTTCTCGCGCTACCGCTTCGCGTCCGCGCTGCCGTACGTCACGGCGGCGATCGGTCCGCTGCTGCCCGGCTCCGCCACGTACTTCGGGCTGCTGGGCCTCGCCCAGAACGACCTGGACCACGGGCTGGCGTCCCTGTCGAAGGCGGCGGCGCTGGCGCTGGCGATCGCGATCGGGGTGAATCTCGGCGGGGAGATCTCCCGGCTGTTCCTCAAGGTGCCGGGAGCGGGCCGGGCGTCCGGCCGCCGCGCGGCCAAGCGGACGCGCGGCTTCTGATCCCTGACGAGCGGCGTCGGCCGGGCGGTCAGCGCTTCGCGTGGCGGCCGCGGCCGCCGGTCTCCGGGGCGGTGTCCGGGACGGGACGGCCGGCCGTGGAGCCGCCCTCCTTCTTGGACTTGGAGCGCGCCCGCAGGAACTCGATGGCGATCGGCAGCACCGAGATCAGCACGATCGCGATCAGGATCGTCTCGATGTGCTGGTGCACGAAGTCGATCTTGCCGAGCGCGGCGCCGAGCAGCGTGACACCCGCTCCCCAGAGCGTGCCGCCGATGATGTTGAAGGTGATGAACGAGCGGTAGTTCATCCGGCTCACACCGGCGATGATCGGCGTGAACGTCCTGACGACCGGCACGAAGCGGGCCAGGACCAGCGACTTGGGACCGTACTTCTCGAAGAATTCGTGCGCCTTCTCGACGTTCTCCTGCTTGAAGAGCCGGGAGTCCGGGCGCTTGAACAGCGAGGGCCCGACCTTGCGGCCGAAGAGATACCCGACCTGGTCCCCGATGATCGCCGCCAGCACCACCAGCACGCAGACGAGCCACAGCGGGTGGTCGAGCGTGCCCGCCGTGACCAGCAGGCCGGTGGTGAAGAGAAGCGAGTCCCCCGGCAGGAAGAAGCCGATGAGGAGGCCGGACTCGGCGAAGACGATGGCGAGGACACCGATCAGTCCGAAGGTCCCGATCAGATAGTCCGGGTCCAGCCAGCTGGGTCCGAGCGCAAGGGTGGTCACGGGTTCCGGACTCCTGTGTCGTTGGTCGGTCGATCGTCGAATCGGCGTGGTCGGCCGCGCACAAGCTATCAACGCCTACCCGCGCTCCCTGGTTCCACCCGCCCCCATGAGATCCGCCCCGGTCACAGGGGGGCGAACGACCCCGGGAACGGCCCGCCGTCCCCCCGGTCCCGGCCGGCGGTTCTTTCCACCCGCCATGCCCTCTTTTGCAGGGGTACGGGACGTCCGTCCCCGTACGGTGGGCGCGTGGCCCCCGACGCTCCGCCGACCGGCACCGCGCCGGCGCCCGCGCCCTCCGCGCGCACGCTGCTGCCCCTGGTCGTCCCCTCGCTGGTGACCGGCGTGCTCGCCAGCCTCGTCCTCCTGGGGGTGAGCGGGCTCGCGGACCGGCTCAAGGACGTCCTGTGGAAGAGCCTCCCCGACGCGCTCGGGGTCGGCCGGTACTCCTCGCTCTGGATAATCGTGATGCTCACGGCGACCGGGCTGGCGGTGGGGATCGTCGTACGTCAGGTGTACGGGCACGCGGGGCCCGACCCGGCCACCACCGGCCTGGTCGACAAGCCGATGCCGGCGGGGGTGGTGCCCGGGCTGCTGGTCGTGACCGTGCTGGCGCTGGCGGGCGGGGTGAGCCTCGGCCCGGAGAACCCCATCACGGCGGCGAACATCGCGCTGACCTACTGGCTCGGCCGCAAGGTGGCGCCGAGGGCGCCCGCGCTGCTGTGGATCTCGCTGGGCGCGGCCGGCACGATCGGCGCGCTGTTCGGTACGCCGGTGGCCGCCGCGCTCGTCCTCTCCGAGACGCTCGCGTCGCGTCCCGGTCCCGGCTCGCTGTGGGACAAGCTGTTCGGTCCGCTGATCGCGGCGGGGGCCGGCGGGCTGATGACCGTACTGATCGACCATCCGACGTTCGATCTCGATCTGCCGGACCATTCCGGCACCCACTGGAGCGACGCGCTGGCCGCACTGGTGATCACACCGGTCGCGGCGGCGCTGGGCCTGGTGATGGTCTACGCCTTCCCGTACGCCCACACGGCCTTCCAGCGCCTCCGGCACCCCGTTCTGGCCCTGACGGTCGGCGGGCTGCTGCTGGGCCTTCTGGGGGCCCTGGGCGGCCGTCTGACGCTTTTCAAGGGGCTGGACGAGGTGAAGACCCTGGCCGCCGATCCCGACGGCTGGTCGGCGGGGCGGTTCGCGCTGATGGCGGTGGTGAAACTGGCGGCGGTGCTCGTCGCCGCCGCGTGCGGTTTCCGGGGCGGCCGGATCTTCCCCGCGCTCTTCGCGGGGGTGTCGCTCGGGCTCTGCGCCCACGCCCTGGTGCCGGGCGTGGACACCACGGTCGGGGTGGTCTGCGCGGTGCTCGGGATGCTGCTCGCGGTCACCCGGCAGGGCTGGCTCAGCCTGTTCACGGCGGCCGTGCTGACCGCCGACCCGAACCTGCTCCCGCTGCTGTGCGTGGCGCTGCTCCCGGCCTGGCTGCTCGTCACCGGCCGTCCACAGATGCAGGTGCGGGAGGACGGGACGGCGCTGCGGTGAGACACGTGCCCCGCGTGTGCCGCTTCAGTACGACTGCTCCGTTCGTACGACTGCCCCGTTCGTCCGTCCCGCCGGGCGTCCCGCGCCGATCCTCCGTATCCTCGCCGAGGGGGCCTTTCCCACGCCGAGGAGACCGCAGTGTCACTCCACCGAGGAGCCCCGCCGTCGCCGGACGGGTCGGAGCAGCACTCCGCCGAGATGCGCAGGCTGTCGCTCAACCCCTTCTACGGGTCGGCGGATCCGGTCGGTGACATGACCTCCGCGCCGCCGCTGCACCGGCTCGCCGACGGTCCGATGCCGCCCTCCACGGCGTACCAGCTGGTCCATGACGAGCTGCTCCTCGACGGCAACTCCCGGCTCAACCTCGCCACCTTCGTCACCACCTGGATGGAGCCCCAGGCGGGGATCCTGATGGGTGAGTGCCGGGACAAGAACATGATCGACAAGGACGAGTACCCCCGTACCGCCGAGCTGGAACGGCGCTGTGTGGCGATGCTCGCCGACCTCTGGAACGCCCCCGACCCGGTGACGGCCGTCGGCTGTTCCACGACCGGGTCGAGCGAGGCCTGCATGCTCGCGGGGCTGGCGCTCAAGCGCCGCTGGGCCACCCGTAACGCCGCGCGCTACCCGGCGGCGGCCCGGCCGAACCTGGTGATGGGGATCAACGTCCAGGTCTGCTGGGAGAAGTTCTGCAACTTCTGGGAGGTGGAGATGCGGCAGGTGCCGATGGAGGGCGACCGCTTCCACCTCGACCCGCAGGCCGCCGCCGACCTCTGCGACGAGAACACCATCGGCGTGGTCGCCATTCTCGGCTCGACCTTCGACGGGAGTTACGAACCGGTCGCCGAGCTGTGCGCCGCCCTGGACGCCCTCCAGGAACGTACCGGCTTCGACATCCCCGTCCACGTCGACGGCGCCTCGGGCGCCATGGTCGCCCCCTTCCTCGACGAGGACCTCGTCTGGGACTTCCGGCTGCCGCGCGTCTCGTCCATCAACACCTCGGGGCACAAGTACGGCCTGGTCTACCCGGGGGTGGGCTGGGCCCTGTGGCGCTCACCCGCCGAGCTGCCCGAGGAGCTGGTGTTCCGGGTGAACTACCTGGGCGGCGAGATGCCCACCTTCGCGCTGAACTTCTCCCGGCCGGGCGCGCAGGTGGTCGCGCAGTACTACACGTTCCTGCGCCTGGGGTGGGACGGCTACCGGGCCGTCCAGCAGACGGCGAGGGACATCGCCACGAACCTGTCCGCGCGGATCGGGGCGATGGCGGAGTTCCGCCTGCTCACCCGGGGGGACGAGCTGCCGGTCTTCGCCTTCACCACGGCCCCCGGAGTGACGAACTTCGACGTCTTCGACGTGTCACGGCGGCTGCGCGAGCGCGGCTGGCTGGTGCCCGCGTACACCTTCCCCGCCAACCGCGAGGATCTCGACGTCCTGCGGATCGTCTGCCGCAACGGCTTCTCGGCGGACCTCGGCGAGCTGCTGATCGACGACCTGGAGAAGCTGTTGCCCGAACTGCGCGCCCAGGAGCACCCGCCGGCCCGGGACAAGACGGCGGCGACGTCGTTCCACCACTGAGGGACGGCCGTACGGGCCCGGCGACGGCCCCGGACCCGTACGGCGGCGGTACCTCTAGCGGCTCAGGCGGCCGAACCGCCGTACCGCCAGGGGGAAGAACACCAGGAACAGGGCCACCGGCCACGCCACCGCCAGCAGGGCCGCGTGTTCGGCCGGCCAGGAGCCGCTTGTCGCGACCGGGTTGCCGAAGAGGTCGCGTACCGCCGTGGCCGTGGCCGACAGGGGGTTCCACTCGACCACTGCGCCCAGCCAGCCCGGCATGGACTGCGGCGTCGCGAAGGCGTTGGAGAGGAAGCCGACCGGCCAGACGAGGATCTGGACCGCCTGCACCATCTCCGGGCGGCCCGCCACCATCGCCAGCTGGATGCCGGCCCACAGCATCGCGAACCGGAACAGGAGCAGCAGCCCGACGGCGGCCAGGAAGGCGGCCGGACCGTCGTGCCAGCGCCAGCCGATCGTCCAGCCGACGCCGATCATGACCACCAGGCCGGCCGCGGACTGGATCATGTCCGCGACGCTGCGTCCCACCAGGACCGCCGACGCCGCCATCGGCAGGGAGCGAAAGCGGTCGATGACACCCTTGTCGAGGTCCTGGGTGACGGCGAGCATCGTCGCTTCGAGGCCGAAGGCCATCGTCAGGGCGAGCATGCCGGGCACGAGGTAGTCGACGTAGTCCCCGGCGAGGCCCCGGCCGCCGCCGATCAGGAAGCCGAACATCAGGAGCAGCATCACCGGGAAGGCCAGGCCCACGACGATCTGGACGGGCTGCCGCGCCCAGTGGGCGAGTTCGCGCCGGGTCATGGTCCACGAGTCGGTGAGAGCCCGGCCGAGCCGGTTGCCGGCGGTGGGAGCGGGGACGGGGACGGTCGGGGTCGCGTCCAGGGTGGTCATACGAGAGCCTCCCGCTGCTGGTCGTGGTGGCCCGGGGTGTCCCCGCCGGTGAGGTGGAGGAAGACCTCGTCCAGCGTCGGCCGCCGCAGTGCGATGTCCTCGGCCTCGATGCCCGCCGCGCCCAACGCCCGTACCACCTCGGTCAGAACGGCCATCCGGTCCGTGACGGGCGCGCTCAGCAGGCGCCGGTCCACGTCCGTGCCGACGGCGTACGTGCCCGCCGCTCCCGCCAACAGCCTTGCTCCCTCACCGAGTCGACCGGCGTCCCGCAGGACGACGTCGATCCGGTCGCCGCCGGTCGCCGCCTTGAGCGCGTCCGCCGTGCCGTCCGCGACGACCCGGCCGCTGTCCACCACCGAGATGTGGTCGGCCAGTTGGTCGGCCTCCTCCAGATACTGGGTGGTGAGGAGGACGGTCGTCCCGCCGCCCACCAGCGAGCGCACCGCGCTCCACACCTCGGCCCGGCCGCGCGGGTCGAGTCCGGTGGTCGGCTCGTCCAGGAAGAGCACCTCCGGGTCGGTGATCAGCGAGGCGGCGAGGTCGAGCCGCCGCCGCATGCCGCCGCTGTACTGCTTGACCGCCTTGCGCCCGGTGTCCCGGAGGCCGAAGCGGTCGAGCAGTTCGCCTGCCCTGGCGCCGGCCCGCCGGGCGCCGAGCCGGTGGAGCCGTCCGAACATCTCCAGGTTCTGACGGCCGCTCAACTCCTCGTCCACCGCGGCGTGCTGGCCGAGCAGCCCGATCCGCCGCCGTACCTCGGCCCCCTGGGTCCGTACGTCGAAGCCGGCCACCCGCGCCACCCCCTCGTCGTGCCGCAGCAGCGTGGTCATGACCCGTACGGCCGTGGTCTTGCCCGCGCCGTTGGGCCCCAGCACGCCGTGCACCGTGCCGCGCGCGACCGTCAGGTCGAGACCGTCCAGCGCCCGCTTGTCGCCGTACCGCTTCCGTACGCCCTCCATGACGATCACATCGGTCAGGTCAGCCACCAGCGTCTCCTCCACCCCAGGTAGTCAAGTTTGACCATCACGGGAAAGATATCCCCTGGCGGCATGTTGGTCAAACTTGATTAGCTGGTGTCGCCCTCGTGCGTGACACCCGTCGCGTACGGATTCTCCTCACCCTCGCCGAGCACCCCGATGAACGGCTCGCCCTCCCCCGCGAAGGTGTACGCCCCGCCCTCGACGCGCGCGATCAGCCCGCGCGTCCACTCCGCGCCGGTGTCCGCCGTATGCACCCAGAGGTTCATGATCTCGCCGATGTGCCCGAGTTGCTCGGGGCCGGCCTCGGGTACGTAGTTCTTCGTCACCGTGTCCCGCCAGGCCTCGATCGCGGCCACCCGCTTCCCCAGCAGGTCGACCACCTCCGCCCGCGGCAGGTCGAGGACGAAGCCGAGAGCGGCGGACAGCACGTCCACGTTCTGGTCGTACGCCGTCAGCGACTCGCGGAGCAGCCTGAAGTACTCCTCGTGCCCCGCCCCGGTGATCTCGTACTCGGTACGCGGCGGCCCGCCCGCCGTGCTGGGCGCCACCTCGTGGGCCAGCAGCACGCCCTGCTTCGCCATCTGCTTGAGGGCGTGGTAGATCGAGCCGGGCTTGGTGTTGGACCACTCGTGCGCGCCCCAGTACTCCAGGTCGTTGCGCACCTGGTAGCCGTGGGCCCGCCCGTGCTGGCGCACCGCGCCGAGCACGAGCAAACGGATCGCTGACATGGCTCCAGGCTATGGCCCTGGTGGGGCACACCCCGCGCCAGCCCCGGGGCGAAGGCTCAGGCCGGCCCCGAGAGGAAAGCTCAGAACGGGAACCGCGAGCGGCCGTACTGCACCGAGATCCACTTCTGGGTGGTGAACGCCTCGATCATCGACTCGCCGTTCAGCCGCCCCGACCCCGAGTGCTTCTCGCCGCCGAAGGGGACGATCGGCTCGTCGTGGACCGTACCGTCGTTGATGTGGATCATGCCGGTACGGATACGGTGCGCGATCCGCACCCCGCGCTCGATGTCCCCGGTGTGCACGGCCCCGCTCAGGCCGTACGGGGTGTCGTTGGCGATCCGTACCGCCTCGTCCTCCCCGTCGAACGGGACGAGGAGCGCCACCGGGCCGAAGATCTCCTGCCCCAGGACGGGCGAGTCGGCCGCCAGGCCGGTCAGCACCGTCGGGGAGACGAGATTGCCGACGGTCGGGCCGCGCAGCAGCGCCGTCGCGCCGGCCGCGACGGTCTGGTCGACCGCCGCCGTCACGGCGTCGGCCTGCGAGGAGTTGATGAGGGGGCCGATGTGGGTCGCCGGGTCCGCCGGGTCACCGACCTTCAGCGTCCTCACCTTGGCGACGAACTTGTCGGTGAACTCCTTCTCCACCGACCGGTCCAGCAGGATGCGGTTGGCCGCCATGCAGACCTGGCCCTGGTGCACGAACCGGCTGAACACCGCCGCGTCCACCGCGTAGTCGATGTCGGCGTCGTCCAGGACGATGAGCGCGCTGTTGCCGCCCAGTTCGAGGACGGCGCGCTTGAAGTTCTTGGCGCAGACGGTGGCGACGTGCTGTCCCACCTTGTCCGAGCCGGTGAAGGAGATGACCGCGGGTACGGGGTGGTCCAGCAGCGCGTCGCCGATCTCGGCGATGTCGGTGATCACGACGTTCAGCACGCCGGGCGGCAGGCCCGCGTCCTCGAAGACCTTCGCCACCAGGGATCCGCCGCAGATCGGGGTGTTCTGGTGGGGCTTGAGGACCACGGCGTTGCCGAGCGCCAGCGCGGGCGCGACCGATTTGAGCGACAGCAGGAACGGGAAGTTGAAGGGGCTGATGACACCGACGACCCCGACCGGCAGCCGGTAGACGCGGTTCTCCTTGCCGTCGACCGGCGAGGGCAGTATTCGGCCCTCGGGGCGCAGCGACAGCTGGATCGCCTCGCGCAGGAACTCCTTGGCGAGGTGCAGTTCGAAGGCGGCCTTGAGCCGGGTGCCGCCCACCTCCGCGACGATCGTCTCGGCGATCTCGTCCTCACGGTCCTCGACCACCCGCAGGGCGCGCTCGAACACCAGCCTGCGCGTGTACGGGTTGCTCTCGCCCCAGGGCACCTGCGCGCGTTCCGCCGCACGGTAGGCCTGGTCGACCTCCGCCACCGAGGCCACCGTGATCGCGGCCAGCTTGTCCCCGTTGTACGGGTTGAAGTCGATGATGTCCCAGGAGCCGCTCCCGGGCTTCCACTCACCGTCGATGTACTGGTGGGCGAGGCTGGTGAAGAAGGACATGAGACTCGACCCCTCGTCGCAGGACTACCGCGTAACCGATGTCACTGATGTCACGTCATCATACTTCTGTATCAGCAGAGTTCGAGGAGTCCACGAAGCAGATCGCGGCTCTCACCGGGGCCGGGACTGTCCTGGTGGAGCCGCTCCATCACCCGTTCGTAGTGGGCGATCTCTTCGCGCTTGTCCAAATAGAGGGCGCTGGTGAGCTGTTCGAGGTAGACGACGTCGGAGAGGTCCGACTCGGGGAAGCTCAGCATCGTGAAGGCACCGGTCTCGCCCGCGTGGCCGCCGAAGCTGAACGGCATCACCTGGAGTGTGACGTTCGGCTGCTCGGAGATCTCGATGAGGTGCCTCAACTGGCCCTGCATCACGGAGCGGTCGCCGTACGGGCGGCGCAGCGCGGCCTCGTCCAGCACGGCGTGGAAGCGGGGCGCCCGTTCGGAGACGAGCACTTTCTGGCGCTCCAGCCGCAGCGCGACGCGCCGGTCGATCTCGGCACACTGCTTCTCGGGGTCGCGCATCCCGCGTGTGACCACGGCGTGGGCGTACGCCTCGGTCTGCAACAGGCCGTGCACGAACTGCACTTCATAGATACGAATGAGTGAGGCGGCGCCCTCCAGACCGATGTAGGTCGGGAACCAGCCGGGCAGCACGTCGCTGTAACTGTGCCACCAGCCCGCGACGTTGGCCTCCCGGGCCAGGCCGAGGAGAGCTCCGCGCTCCCGCTCGTCCGCGACCCCGTAGAGGGTCAGCAGGTCCTCGATGTCTCTGGCCTTGAAGCTCACCCGTCCCAACTCCATACGGCTGATCTTGGACTCGGATGCGCGGATCGAGTAGCCGGCGGCCTCACGTGTGATGCCGCGCGTCTCGCGCAGGCGCCTCAACTGTGAGCCCAGCAGAATGCGCCGCACTACGGAACCGCCCGATTCGGCTGCGGTCACGTCTCCAACCCTCCCCATCACAAGTGGTTCACCGCAGGGCACCCCCGAGCCCCAAGCCCCGGATTCTGCCATCAAAACGCTTCAGCGCGTACTCATTCGATTACGGAAAGAAGAAGGCTTTACGGAGAGCCTAAAAGTAGTCGGTGGGAGAAATGTGAAAGAACCGTCACGTGAAGGGACAGGTCCGGCACGTGCACGTGCATCTGCCCTTGCATCTGCCGTACGCATTCGGAACCATGGTCCCCGCGCACCTGTGTGCTCGTTCGTGATTGACGTGTTGTGACGCTGGACCACCGCGCAGTATCGCTACGGCCGCGAATCCCGGGAGTGCCTCGCATGGGGACGAATGGATCGACCATGCTCGAGCCTTTAAGGCAGGGGCTTCCCCCCATCGATCCCGCAGGGGTGGCCAGCTCGGCGTCGTGCGCCCTGCCCGCCCGCTACGAGGCGGTGCGCGGGGCCAGGCAGTTCACCCGGACCACGTTGGACCAGTGGGAACTTGACGACCGCTTCGACGATGTCGCGCTTGTCGTGTCCGAACTCGTCACCAACGCGCTGCGGCACGCCCTGCCCGCGGACACCCCGCGGGAGCCTCAGGACTCCCCCGTACGCCTGCACCTGATGCGGTGGAAGTCGCGTCTGGTGTGCGCGGTCCGCGATCCCAGTCATTCGAGCCCGGTGGCACGGGAGACGGACGAGGACTGTGCGGCGGAGTCCGGCCGGGGCCTGTTCCTGGTCGACTCCTTCAGCGACACCTGGGGTTGGCACCCGCTGGCGGGTTCGCTGCACGGAAAGGTGGTCTGGGCGCTCTTCCAGCTCCAGACCGACTGACCCACCGAACGACGGACACGAGGGTGGCCGGAACGCATGCGTTCCGGCCATACTCTCCGGGCGATTTCGCCCGTTTCGGCGCTCTCAGCCCTCCGCGATCAGGTGGTCGAACTCGCCGTCCTTGATACCGAGCAGCATCGCCTCGATCTCGGCCGGCGTGTACACCAGCGCGGGGCCGTCCGGGTGGCGTGAGTTCCGTACCGCCACCTCCCCACCAGGCAGCTTGGCGAACTCCACGCAGGATCCCTGGGAGTTGCTGTGCCTACTTTTCTGCCAGACGACGCCGTGCAGCTCTGTGGCCGCAATGCCGTTGTACACGTGGTGCACAGGTCGCTCCCCGAGTTGCAAGGTGCAAGTGTCAACTTTCCCGGATCATAGCTGTGTTCATGTGCGCATGCATGAGCAGATGCACGTGCACGCGGGGTGGTCCTTCGGTTACTCCTTCACACGTGCACGTGCGCTCTCCTGGAACAGACGCACAGAACGGCTTTCTGGCTCCAGTGTCCAGGTAAAGATCGAGGGCATCACACCGGCCCCACGGGTCGCACAGGTCACACAGGTAACGCGGATGGGGCTCCCTGCCGGGGTACGAGCCCTCCCGGGAGGCCCGGTGGACGCCGGGGCCCGGTGGACGCTGAGGGCCCTAGGGTCCGTCCGTACCCGGGCGGATCCGGCCGCGGCCGGCAGACGTACCCCTGCCGCCGGGCACCCGCGCCGCGTCCGCCGCCGAGGTGCCGTGGGTCCAGCCCGCCTCGTCCGTCACCCCGCGGACGCGGGTCGCGACCGTCTCGGGGAACATCCGGTCGGTACGGTCCTCGACCGCCACGTCCCGCGCGGCGAGGACCGGGAGGAGGGCGGCGCCCCCCGCGTCACCGGATTCGTCACGCGCGTCCGCCGTCACCTGGTCGGCCGCCGCGGCCAGGCGTTCGCCGAGGCGGTGCGCGTACGCCATCAGGAAGGACTGACGGAAGGTCTTCGTCCGCTTGCGGCCCGCCGCCCGCTGCTCCGCCTCCGCGCGGGTCATCGCCGCCGTCCCCTGCACCAGCAGCGAGGTGTGGAGCAGTTCGACCGCCGCCAGGTCGGCCTCGAAGCCGACCACGGTGGAGAAGCCGTACGCGCTGTTCCACACCGCACGGCAGCGGTTGGCGGTGGCGACGGCGTCGAGCAGGATCGCCTTCGCCGTCTCGTACGGCGCGTCCACCCCGATCCGGCACGCGCCGGGCACATCGCCCCGCATCGTCCGGTCGGCGAGCAGCGCGTCGTCGATGCTGTGCCGGGCCATCAGCTCCTGCGCCTTGGCGGTCAGTGCCTCGGCCTCCGGCGGGTAGCCGGTCACCTCCGCCTTCGCGAGCAGCGCGCGGATCCGGGTGAGCATGCGGGGCTCGCCCTCGGCGGGCGGCAGATGGAGGGGCGTGCCCGGTACGGGACCGACCGGTTCGACGGCGGGCAGGCGGATGAGCAGCCGGTACAGCTCCAGTACGGCGGTGGCGTGGGAGAAGCGGTCGGCCCGGGGCGTCGCCGGTGCCCGCGCCGACCCGGCGGTGAGGTCCGCGAGCTGGCCGGACCAGCGCGGCGGGAGCCGCTCGTACCGCCGCGTTTCCGCCGTGATCAGCTCGGTGACGAGCCGTACGTGCGGCTCGTCGAGATCGCGGCGGACCAGCCGTACGACGTCGGCGGGCTGCCAGCCGCGCTCCCAGGCCAGCCGTACGAACCCCTCACCGCGCCGGCGCAGCTCGGCGTCGGCGGTGGGGTCGGCGGCGAGGAGGGAGGCGCCGGTGTCGACCCCTTCGCTGCCGTCGCTCCCCGGGCCGCCGCCGGCCAGGAGGGCGGCGAGGGCCAGCTCGACGGTCCGTGTGCCGGCCTCGCTCATGCCACTGCCCTCCCCGTACCTGCGCGTGCGTATCTGCGCGTGTGCATCTGCCCGTGTGTATCTGCCCGAAGGATCAATGATCCCAGACCGGGTGTGCGGCTAGCGTGGGCGCCTCCGTATCCGCGTCCGAGGAGAGGACCGACCGTGGGCGAGAACAAGCGGCGCATGCTGGCCGGGGAGTGGTACATCGCGGACGACGAGGAGCTGGGCGCGCAGACCGAGCGCCGCTTCGCGCTCTGCGCGGCGTACAACGCGAACGGAGGGGCCGAGCATGCCGAGCGCGCGGGGATCCTGGCGGAGCTGCTCGGTTCGGTGGGTGAGCGGGTGAACATCCGGCCGCCGTTCCACTGCGACTACGGCACGTACATCAGCGTCGGTGACCGTACGTTCGTCAACTTCAACGCGGTGTTCCTGGACGCGGCCCCGATCACCGTCGGGGCCGACGTCCAGATCGGCCCGAACGTCCAGCTGCTCACGCCGCTCCACGAGCTGGACACGGAACGGCGGCGGGCGGGCTGGGAGAGGGCGGCGCCGATCACCATCGGGGACAACGTCTGGCTGGGGGGCGGGGTGATCGTCTGTCCGGGGGTGACGATCGGCGAGAACACGGTGGTGGGGGCGGGGGCCGTGGTGACGAAGGACCTGCCGGCCGGGGTGCTGGCGGTGGGGAATCCGGCGAGGGTGGTCAGGGCGCTGACGGAGTGACGGAGCAGGGGGCGGGGGAATGTGCCCCCGCCCCCGCCGATTTACGGCCGTACGGCCCTACCGCCCTACCGCCCTACCGCCCTACGGCCCTACGGCACGATCACCAGCTTGCCCGTCGGGTGGCCCTCCTCGCTCCTCGCCTGCGCCTCCGCCGCGCGGGACAGCGGAAACGTCTCGGCGATCCGGAGGCGCAGACCGCCCTCGACCGCCAGCCCGGCGTTCCGTACCAGCGAGTCCCGCTTCCACTCGTCGTCGGGCGCGCCGGACGTCATCGTCACCCCGTACTCGGCCGCCTCCCCGTCCGCGATGGTGACGATGCGGTCGGTCGTACCGCCGCGCAGTTCGATCGAGTCGGGCAGCGCTCCCTTGCCGGCCGCGTCGAACACGGCGTCCACGCCCTGGGGCGCGACCTTCCTGACCCGCTCGACCAGACCGTCGCCGTACGCCACGGGCACGGCGCCCAGGGAGCGCACGTAGTCGTGGTTCGACGGGGCCGCCGTACCGATGACGTTGACGCCGCGTGCCACCGCGAGCTGTACGGCCACCGCGCCGACACCGCCGGACGCGCCGTGCAGGAGCAGGGTCTCGCCGTCGGCCAGGGCCAGCAGGTCCAGCACCCGGAGCGCGGTCTCCCCGGCGATCGGGATCGCCGCGGCCTCCTCCCAGCCGAGCCCGGCGGGCTTGGGCGCGACGACGTCGGCGAGGGCGTACTCGGCGTACGAACCGGTGGCGCTCCACCCCAGCACCTCGTCGCCGACGGCGTACTCGGTCACTCCCTCACCGATCTCGTCGACGACACCGGCGAATTCGAGGCCCGGGACATACGGCAGCGGGGTGGGGAAGAAATCTTTCAGCCATCCGTGGCGGATCTTGTAGTCCATCGGGTTGACGCCTGCGGCCTTCACGGCGACGCGGACCTGGCCGGGGCCCGCGTGTGGTTCGCCGATGTCCTTGAGGTGCAGGACCTCGGGGCCGCCGAACTCCTCGAACTGGATCGCCTTCATGCGTGTCTCCGTGGGGTGGGGGTGGGGATCGTGTTGTCTACGGAATCGATCGTGCCGCTTCACGGGCCGTCCGGCGGCCGGACCCGCCCGGCTGCCGGACCTGCCCGGCTGTCAGACCCTCCTGCGAGACTCGATTCCATGACCGAACGATGGGCTGTCGCACCGACGGACGGCGGCGGCGCGCTGCTCGCTCCGCTGGGCGCCGACGGCCTGCCCGCCGGGCCCGTGCAGCGGGAGCCCGAGCTGGTCGCGGCGGTCAGGGAGCGGCTGCCCGGGGTCGGGCGGTGGGTGTGGCGGTCGACGGCGGAGACGTATCCGCGCCTGCTGGCGGCAGGGGTACGGGTGGAGCGGTGTTACGACATCGAGGCGGCGGAGCAGCTCCTCCTCGGCCATGAGGGGCGGCTCGGGGAGCCCCGGTCGGCGGCGGCGGCCTGGGCACGGCTGCACAACGGGCCCGTACCGCCCGATCCGCCGCCGCGCTCGGCGGCGCCGGGCTCGCAGTCGTCGCTGTTCGAGCCGCACGCGGGCGCCGACATCCCCTTCGAGGGCTTGTTGGAGGTCTACGCGCGGCAGCGGGAGAGACACGCGGCGGCCGAACACCCCGGACGGATGCGGCTGCTCACGGCGTCGGAGTCGGCGGGCATGCTGGTGGCCGCCGAGATGCACCGCGCGGGGCTGCCGTGGCGGGCGGACGTGCACCGCGAGGTGCTGCACGAGCTGCTGGGCGAGCGGTACGCGGGCGGGGGTGAGCCGCGCCGGCTGGCGGAGCTGGCGGACGAGGTGTCGGCGGCGTTCGGGCGGCGGGTGCGGCCGGATCTGCCCGCCGATGTCGTGAAGGCCTTCGCGGGCGCCGGGATCAAGGTGAGGTCGACGCGGCGCTGGGAGCTGGCGGAGATCGACCACCCGGCGGTGGAGCCGCTGATCCAGTACAAGAAGCTGTACCGGATCTGGACGGCACACGGCTGGGGGTGGCTCCAGGACTGGGTACGGGACGGGCGGTTCCGGCCGGAATACCTGCCGGGCGGTACGGTCTCCGGCCGCTGGACGACCAACGGCGGCGGGGCGCTCCAGATCCCCAAGGTGATACGGCGTGCCGTCGTCGCCGACGCGGGGTGGCGGCTTGTGGTGGCGGACGCCGACCAGATGGAGCCCCGGGTGCTGGCCGCGATCTCCCGCGACCCGGGGCTGATGGAGGTGGCCGGGCACGGCGGCGATCTGTACACGGCCCTGTCCGACCGGGCGTTCGCGGGCGACCGCGACCACGCGAAGGTCGCGCTGCTGGGCGCGATCTACGGCCAGACGTCGGGCGACGGGTTGAAGAACCTGGCGGCGCTGCGGCGCAGGTTCCCGCTGGCCGTGGCGTATGTGGACGACGCGGCGAGGGCGGGCGAGGAGGGCAGGCTCGTACGGACGTGGCTCGGGCGCACCAGCCCGCGCGCGGCCGGGGCGGAGGACGACGGCGAGGCGGGGATCCCGCAGGACGCGGGGGAGGCGGTGTCCGTGGACGGTGAGTTCACCCCGGGGTACGCGTCGACGAACGGCCGGGCGCGCGGCCGCTTCACGCGGAACTTCGTCGTGCAGGGCAGCGCGGCCGACTGGGCGCTGCTGATGCTGGCGGCGCTGCGGCGGGCGACGGCGGGGATGCGGGCGGAGCTGGTGTTCTTCCAGCACGACGAGGTGATCGTGCACTGCCCGGAGGACGAGACGACGGAGGTGACGGAGGCGATCCGGGCGGCGGGGGAGCTGGCCGGCCGAATCGCCTTCGGCGAGACGCCGGTGCGGTTTCCGTTCACGACGGCGACGGTGGAGCGGTACTTCGACGCGAAGTGAGCGGGGCGGGCGCCTCCGACCGCGGCGATCCGCCGAGCCCCCCGGCTCGGCGGATCGCGATGTCGGTCCTACGGTTGGACGCGTCCGCGGACACGCCCTATCGGGCCGTCAGCCACTTCTCGCTGGTGGCGAGGGCGGTGAGCTGGCCGATCGAGAGCACGGGCGCCTTGCGGGTCGCGTCGGCGTGGAACGCGTCGGCGTTGAGGGCGGAGACCACCACGCGGAGACCGTCGGGGCGCATGGTGTCGGCGGTCCACATGACCGCGCCCTTGCCGCCCTTCTCACTGGGCTCCTTGGTCGTCTTCAGGAGCGTGCCGTCCGGCAGGGTCGTCGCGCCCTCGCCGTACAGCTCGTCCGCGACATCAAGCATGTCGGGCTGCACATTGACCTGGACGAACCCGGCTCCCTTGCCGTCGTCCACGACGGCGTACGCGTACTCGTCCTCCTGGCCGCCGTGGTCGAGCACCTTCACCCTCTTGGGGAGCAGGGAAAGGAACGTCTCACGGACCGTCCCCTGTACGGTCCCGGCGGACTCGCCCACCCCCGTGCCGCCCGCCCCCTCCGGGAACTCGGAGGGGCCGACCTTCCGCTCGGCGTCCTTCCCGGGCGGGGCCGTGGGCAGCGCGCGCAGTGGCCCGTTCCATTCCTTCGACGTCACCAGGGCCCGCAACTCCGCTGTGCCGAGGGGAGGTTCGGGCCGGGAGACCTGGGCGCCCTTCTCGGCGGGGGCGTTGTACTCGGTGACGTCGACCAGGAACCTGCCGTTCATCCGCGTCGCCTGCCACCGCTTGACGCCGTCCTTGAGGTCCGGACCCTCGTACCCCTGGAAGATCCGGAGCGCCGAACCGTCGGGGAGCTGGGTGTGGGAGCAGGACTCGTACGGTACGAGCACCTGATCCGGGCACTGCATCTGCGGGATCGCGGGCTTTCCGCCCACGCGGGTGAGGACGACGGCGATCGCGGCCGGGCCCTTGCCGTCGTCGAAGACCCCGGACACGTCGGCGCTGGGTGTGTCCCCGGCTCCCCTGGCGCTCACCTCGCTCAGCGTTCCCCCGGGAAGCAGACCCGTCAGGATCTTGGTCAGGTCGGCGCCGGAGAGCCCTGCCTCGGTGGCGGACAGGGCCGGCACGGCGAGGGACGTACCGCCACTCTCCGTACCCCCCAGCAGCCCGCCCCCGTACGCCCCGCCGACGCCGATCACGGCCAGAGCGAGCACACCGCCGGTCACGGCGGCCGAACGGCGGCGGGCCACCTTGCGGCGGCCACGCGCCAGTCCGCCGTCGACCAGGGTGGACCAGTCGGCGGGCTCGAAGGTGTCGCCCGTGGCACGCAGCGCGTGACCGATCTTGTCCTCGTACGGCTCTTCAAAGGGCATGGTTGATCCCACTCCTTACTCATGGTTCACGGGACAGAACAGTCCTGAACGGGAGTTCCGCCAGGATCAGCGGTCGGCGAACTCGGCGAACACGCCGCCCAGTTGCTCACGCAGCTTGGCCAACGCCCGTACGGATCTGGTCCGTACGGCGGCCGAGCTGCAATTCATCGCGTGCGCCGTCTCCTCGATGCTGCGGTCCTCCCAGTACCGCAGCACCACCACCGCCCGGTCCTTCGGGGGCAGTTGGCCGAGCGCGGCGAGGAGCGCCACGCGCAGCGCGGGGTCGTCGCCCGAGTGGGGGACCGTCTCGGGGATCTCCCCGACGGGCTGTTCGGTGGCCGAGCGCCGCCGCCGGTGGGTGAGGAACGTACGGACCAGGACGGTCTGGGCGTACCCCGCCGGGTTGTCGATCCGGGCGACGCGCCCCCACAGCGCGTACATCCGGCCGAGCGTCTCCTGCACCAGGTCTTCGGCGAGATGCGTGTCGCCGCTGGTCAGCAGGCACGCGGAGCGGAAGAGGTGGTTCGTACGGCCGGCGGCGAACTGTTTGAAATCGTCCGCGCGGGCCGCGCGCACGCCCTCACCGCTCCGACGCCCCCGCCCCCTCATTCCCATGAGGCCCATGGTTTCCCCGTTCACCTGGACTGCTCCGGCTTCCCGCCCTTACCTCTCTCTGACGCGACGGCGGGGCCGGAATGTTTCAGAGGGATCCGGGGACCGGGGGTCGGGCGCCATCCGGGCGACTCGATTAGGGTGAATAGAGGCACAAAAGGGACGGGCGGCGACAGGTGGTGGGTGGATGACGGTCCCATGGAGCGGCGCGGGCCTGCCTCCGGCCGCCGAGCTGCGTATCACCGAGGCCCAACGAAGCGGAACGTGGTCGTCCGCGCTCTCCACGAGCGCCTTCGCGGCGATCCGCTCGGTGGGCTTCGAGCCGGTGGGCCAGGCGATGGGATCGACGGTCTACCAGGTGGGACGCGCGGGCCGGAACTGGGGGTACTACGACTGCCTCTACCTCGGCGCGGGCTACACGATGTCGACGGCGCCCGGCCAGGTGGCCCTGTCCGGGGACGGCGCACCGGCGGCCGGGCTCGTTCATGTGTTCGACGAGGCGCGCCGTACTGCTCTCAGCAGGCTGGCGGCGGAGTGCACGGCGCTCGGCGGCGACGGGGTCGTGGCGGCGGAATTCACCATGGCCCCTTTCCCGTCGCAGCCGAACTGCCTGGAGTTCAAGGTGATCGGTACGGCGGTCCGGGCCAGGGGCGACGTCCGCGCGCCGCGCCCCTTCACCTGCCACCTGGACGGCCAGGGCTTCGCCAAGCTCGTCGCGGCCGGCTGGGTGCCGGTGGAACTGCTGGTCGGCATGTCGATCGGCGTCCGCCACGACGACTTCGGCACCCGCTCGCAGGCGTTCTCCTGGAGCAACACCGAGGTCGGCGCGTGGAGCGCGCTGGTCGGGGACGTACGGGCCGACGCCCGGCACCAGCTGGAGCTGCAAGGGACCCACGCCGGTGGCGACGGCGTCATCCTCGCCAGCGGTGACCTGCGGATCTGGCGGGAGTCGTGCGTACGGGCGTCCCGCTACGGCACCGAGGCGGAGGACCACGTGGCCGAGTCGACGATGGTGGCCACGACCATCGCCCGCTTCCAGGCGCGGGCGGAGCGCCCGCCGACGCTCGCCGTGATGCCGCTGGACCGGCGGGGCGACCGGCTGCGGCGCCGGCTCGCGGCGACGGAGGGCAGTCCGTACGGGGATCCGGCCGAGCGGCGCCGGCTCGTCGAGGAGCTGGAGGAGCTGGGCGACCAGGGATGACGGCAGAAACGGCGACGGACGGTCAGTGGCACGGCACGGCGCGAGCAGCCCGGAAGAAGAGGTGGAGACGTGAGCGGTGACTACGCGGACGAGGGTACGAACGAGGGTGGCGCCACGGAGGAGGCGCGGAACCCCGGCACCGGCCCCAGCGAACAGGGGGTCCCGGTCGACGCCATGCGCAGGCTGGCGGCGCTGGAGCCGGGGAAGGCCGGTTCGATCTTCACCAGCGACCTCTCGGTGAACGAGTTCCTGCTTGTACGGGAGGTGGGCTTCCGCCCCATCGGCCTGGTGCTCGGCAGCTCGATCTACCACGTGGGCATCCAGCTCGGCCGGTGGAACAAGAACCAGGAGCTGGAGACCCTCAGCCAAGCGATGTACCACGCACGTGAGTTGGCCATGACCCGGATGGAGGCCGAGGCCGCGCAGCTGGGCGCGGACGGCATCGTCGGGGTCCGGCTGAGCGTCGAGGCACGGGAGTTCGGCAACGACATCGCCGAGTTCATCGCCATCGGCACGGCGGTGAAGTCCGACCACCCGGCGCCGGGCGGCACGGTCTGGCGCAACAACAAGGGCCAGCCCTTCACTTCGGACCTCTCGGGCCAGGACTTCTGGACCCTGATCCGGGCGGGCTACGCGCCGCTCGGCATGGTGATGGGCACGTGCGTGTACCACATCGCGCACCAGCGGATGGGGTCGACGTTCTCCAACTTCGGCAAGAACGTGGAGATCGAGAAGTTCACCCAGGCCCTCTACGACGCCCGCGAACTGGCCATGGCCCGGATGCAGGCGGAGGCGGAGGAGCTGGACGCGGAGGGGGTCGTCGGCGTCCAGCTGAACGCGCACAACCACCGCTGGGGCGGCCACACCACGGAGTTCTTCTCGATCGGTACGGCGGTACGGCCGCTGCGCTCCGACCACGAGATCCAACGTCCGACGATGGTGCTGAGCCTGGACGGGTGACACCGTGACGGAGAGCGGGCCCCACGAGAACGAGCCGGAAGAGAGCCAGCCGGGAGAGAGCGAGCCCGACGAGAACGCCCTCGGCGAGAACGCATCCCGCCTCCCCGCCGCCGCCCCTGCCGAGTCGGTCGACACGCTGGCGGCGGCGCTGCGCAGGGACGCGGCGGACCTGGAGATCTACGGCCAGGTCCTGAGCGGCTCCCTGGCGGCGGCGCTCCCGCCCGGGTCGATCACGCTGGACCGCAGGCGCACGCTGTCGGACCGCCTCGCCGGCCGCGAGGGCCGGGTGGAACGCGTGGAGATCGCCCTGGAGGACGAGCGCCTCACCCTCACCCTGACCCACGGCCACCCGGTGGCGGAGGTCGCCAAGGTGGTCCGCGGCGTGGTCCTGTCCCGCACCCCGGTTGCTTTTGACGAATGGACCCGCCGCCTGGCCGCGGCCATGGCCGCCCGCTCCCGCTCCGACGCCGAGGCCCGCGCGGCCCTGGAGAAACTGATCCTGGAGGGCTGACCGCGCGACGGGCGTCGGAGCGATGAGGAGCAACGTACAAGCAATGACGGAACGGTGACGGTACGTCAGGCGCCGGTCAGGACCTCCGCCGCCGCGACCCCCGAGGCCGCCGTCGCGCCGTGGGTGAAGATCTGGACCGCGCCGGGGGCGGTGGAGCCGGGCAGGCCCATCTCCACCACGATCGCGTCGGGGCGGGCCGCGGTGAGGTCCGCGAGGGCGCGTCCGATCCACTTGTTCCGGGAGGCGTCCCGTACGACCACCACGATCGGACGGCCCGACGCGGGTGCCAGCGCGTGCTTCTCCAGGACGGTGGAGTCGGCCTCCAACTGCTGGTGGTGCACCCGTACGAAGGTGGTTCCCGGCAGCCGCTCGCGCAGCGGTACGGCGACACCCCACGGCGTCTCCTTGCCGATGGCCAGGTTGTTGGAGGGCACCAGCTCCACCACGTGGGGAGCGGCGGTCAGCGGGAGAACGCCCTGCGTCGAGCCGCTCGTACGGATCGCGCGCCGGGCGGCGATGAAGCCGATGTCGCCGCTGACGGGGTTGACCGGGACCCCCTGGCCCAGACGCGTGGACCACTCGGCGAATTCGGCGACCCGGCGGGACGCCTCCACCAGGCGGTCCTCGGCGAGGTCCCCGGCGGACACCGCGCGGACGAGGGCGTCGGCCAGGAGGCCGACGGTGGACTCCTCGGCGTTCTCCCCACCGACGCAGATGGCGTCGGCGCCGGCCGCGACGGCCATGACCGTGGCGCCCTCGATCCCGTAACGGTTCGCCACCGCGCCCATCTCGATGGCGTCGGTGACGATCAGTCCGTCGAAGCCGAGTTCCTTGCGGAGCAGGTCGTTGAGGATGCGGCTGCTGAGGGTGGCCGGCAGGTCGGGGTCGTACGCCGGTACGAGGAGGTGGGCGCTCATGACCGCGCGTACCCCCGCCTTCAGGGCGGCCCGGAACGGGGGCAGCGCCTGCGCGGCGATCTCGTCCAGGTCCGCGTCGTACGTGGGCAGGCCGTGGTGGGAGTCGACGGCGACGTCCCCGTGGCCCGGGAAGTGCTTGGCGCAGGCGGCGACACCGCCCGACTGGAGTCCCTGGATCCACGCGGCGGCGTGCCGGGAGACCAGTCCGGCGTCGACGCCGAAGGACCTGACGCCGATGATCGGGTTGTCGGGGTTGGAGTTGACGTCCACGCTGGGCGCGTAGTTGAGGCTGACGCCGGCCGCGTGCAGCTGGCGGCCCAGGTCGCGCGCGACGGACTCGGTCAGCTCGGGGTCGTCGACGGCGCCGAGGGCGAAGTTGCCGGGGCGGGTGGAGCCGGTCGAGGACTCGATGCGGGTGACGTCCCCCGCCTCCTCGTCGATGGCGATGATCAACGAGGGTTTCTCGGAGCGGAGTTGGGCGGTCAGGTTGGCGACCTGCTCGGGCGACACGATGTTGCGGGCGAAGAGCACGACGGAGGCCAGGCCGTCACGGATGTCGCGCAGGACCCAGTCGGGCGCTTCGGTACCCACGAACCCCGGCTGGAGGACGGAGAGCGCGAGTCGCCGCAGCTCTTTGCTGTGCTTGCTGGAGGACATCGGGTGGGCCTTCCGGTAGTGCCGGATGACCCGGCCCCTTGGTACAGACCAACGGATATTCGCCTAGCTCAATCGACAGTGTCAAGACACCCCCTCGGCCCCGGCCGCCGAACTCATGCCGCCCGTGCGCCCGTTCTCGTCACCCCACCGACACCAACCGTGACCACCGAATAACGAGGCCATTCTCGTAACCTCTTCGGCACTATCCGTGACCGCCAAACCGGAATCGCATCACCTTGTTAGCGCACCCGGAATCCTTGCCCCTTTCTACAGTTGACACGGAGCCGCTGGTCTAGTCCAATTTGTGTGGCGCGAGTTCGCCAGGGGACACGGGGGTCGCAAGGGGCTTGTGAGGCGGACTACCTCTGACGGGACCGTGCGCCGGACTCACCGCTGTGCGTATCAACTCCCGTACTGACAGCGACAACTGACCGACGATGTGTCCCGCCGCGGGTTCGGGCCGGGAGCCATCCGCTCAAGGAAATTCGAGCATTGGAGCGACTGTATGTCGGAGCCTGACAACTATCTCTATCGAGCGCCTTCGGACGTCCCGTATTTCAGCTCGGACGGCGAAACCTATCTCGCGCAGACGCAGTTGCGGGATCTCCGGAAAACACAGAAGCTCCGCGTGCTGTCCGAGGAGGACTTCGCCTTCTGGCAGACGTACGGCTACATCGTCGTGAAGGAGGCGATCCCGGCCGTTTCGGCGAAACGCCTCCTCGATTTCGCCTGGGAGTTCCAGGGACTTGACCCCGAGCGGCCCGAAACGTGGTACGAGGAAAAGGAGTTCCGCTCCGACCTCGACCGGGAACTGCACATCTACGGCTTCGTGGAGGCGTACCACCACCAGCTCATGTGGGACAACCGCCAGACGCAGCGCGTGTACGACGCGTTCGCCGACGTGTGGGACTGCGAAGAGCTGTGGGTGAGCCTGGACCGGCTCAACCTCAACCCGCCCAACGTCAGGAACCGCGACCGCGCGCACATCGCCCCCACGGAGCGCGGGTTCGACATCGACCTCCACTGGGACGTCGACACCACGCTCGGGGTGCTGCCGCAGCGGGTGCAGGGCATCATCGCGCTGAACGACACCAGGCCGGACCACGGCGGCTTCCAGTGCAACCCGGAGCTGTTCCGGCAGTTCGACCCGTGGCGGGTGGCCCAGCCCGCGGACCGGGACCCGATCAGGCCCGCCGTCGACCGTACGGAATTCCCGGTGATCCGGCCCGAGTTGGAGGCCGGCGACCTGCTGATCTGGAACGGTCTGCTGGCACACGGAGTCGCCCCCAACACCTCGGAGAACGGGGTCAGGGCGGTCCAGTACCTGACGATGATGCCCGCCCTGGAATCGCATCAGGAACTGCGCCGTTCGCGCGTCGACTCCTGGCGCCATCTCCGTACCCCGGAGTGGAACAAGACGCTGGTCGGCGACGCCACCCAGCACGAATCCCTCCGGTACGGAGCCGCCGGGCTGACCGACCTGGGTGCCAAACTGCTGGGTCTTGAATCCTGGGGCAAGCAGGACCGCGAACTGCCGACCGGGGACCGGGCATGCGCAGAATCTGTCTGACCCTTCCGACCAACAGGGCCTGCGCCGAGACGATTTCGGCCATCGCCGAAGAAGCGGCTTACGCGGCAGGGCAGTTCGACGTCGAGGTCCACCTGCTCATCCTCGACTCGTCCGACGCGGCCACCTTCGCCGAACACGCCCGGGTCGTACGCGGGGTCTCCGACGTACCGCGGGTGATCACCCATCATCTGGACGAGGCGGAACAGCGGGACTTTCTCCGGCGGGTCATCAACCGGGCGGGCTCCGTCAAGCCGGAGCTGCTGCTCGACCTCATGCTGCCCGCCCGTCTTTCGTACGGCGCGTGCACCAATCGCGCGTTCCTCATCGCCACCGCTCTCGGCTGCGAATCCGTCCACCGCCGGGATTCGGACAGCCGATATCAGGCCGTCGACGGGGTGCCGGTCTTTCCCGTCCACCACGAACTCATGTCGCTCGGAAAGCGCGCGGCCGACGCGGCCGACGGCGTGGACGAGAGCACGCTCGATCCCCGCCACGCGGACAAGCCCGTGACGATGGTGGGCAGTTCGTTCGTCGGCGAGATGTCCGTCGACATCGACGAGATGTACCGGCTCGACCGGGACGTCTACTACGACGTGGTCAGCCTGTGGGCGCCCGGCCAGTGGTCGGCGGAGGAGAAGAAGAAGCTCGCCGACGAGTCCTTCCGGGGCGCCGGCACCGAGGCCTTCACCGAGGACCACGCGACGCTGACCGTGGTCGACCCCATGCACGTCGACATGTGCAACATCGCTTTCCACCAGGTGCACGAATCGGTGCCGCTGCCGCCCGCGACCGACACCATCGGCAGCGACTACTTCCTCCTGCACCTGGTCCAGAATTCCACGCTGCCCGGCGTCCTGCACAACCGCAACATCGTGAACTTCTACACCGGTGAGCGGCGGACGGACGCCGGATTCCTCGCGTACCAGACGAGGTTCGCGAAGTTCTTCCTGTCGATGCTCTACTTCAATTTCATCTACGCCAAAATGGCGGCGGCCGGCGAGACGCTGCTGGACGAACAGCACCGGGTACACGTCCCCACGATCGCCGAATTCGCCAGGGAGAGCGCCGCGCTCGACCGTACGGAAAACGTGGAGCGGCTGGACACCCTCGACCGGTCCTACCGGAAACTGGGCGGCAGATACGCCGAGTTCGCCGACGTCCTTCTCGCGGGTCGCGAGCGGCTTCTGGACGAGGCCCGACAGGACATCAATGATTTCGCGCTGCTGATCGAGGCATGGGCCCCGCTGACGCACGCGAGCCGAGCCACGAGCCTTTACCGGCTCGAACGGCAGTCTGGCTGAACCTGTCGATGACGCACGAGAACATATCCATGCTCACCGCCCTGGCCGCCGCCACCGATGACCGGATCATCTTCGATCTCACGGGAATTGAGGCGAGTTACGACGTCGTCACCCGCGAACTCCCGCACGTCGCCGTCCGCTTCGCCATGAAAGCCTGTCCCGTGGACGAGGTGATCTCCTGCCTCGCGGAAAGAGGAGCGGGAGTCGACGCGGCCAACCCGAACGAGATCGCGCAGGCGATCAACTCGGGTGTGCCGCTCGAACGCATTCATTACGGCAACACCATCAAGTCCGACCGGAACATCCTCGACGCACACCGTCTCGGCATCAGGGACTTCGCGACCGACAGCCTGGAAGACGTCACGGCGATCGCGGAGAACGCCCCCGGCGCCCGCGTGTTCTGCCGGCTGGCGACCGACGGGCAGGGCGCGCTCTGGGGCCTCACCAACAAATTCGGCTGCTCGGCCGCCGACGCGGTGCTCGTACTGGAAAGGGCCCGGGAGACGGGTCTGACCCCGTCCGGGCTGTCCGTGCACGTCGGTTCGCAGCAGATGACCGCCGAAGCCTGGCGCAGCGCCTTCGACAAGCTGGTCGACGTGCTCGAAGTCCTGCACGGGCGGGGCATCTTCCTGGACCACGTGAACCTCGGCGGAGGTCTGCCGGCGCTCGGCTACCTCAACAAGCGGGGCGAGCGGCTGGACCCGCCGCTGGACAAGATCTTCGCCGTCATCCGGGAGGGCATGCGGCGGTGCCGCGAAGTGCCGGGGCACGACCTGGGGTTCATCGTGGAGCCGGGGCGGTATCTCGTCGCCGACCACGGGGCGATCCGGGCGCACGTCTCCCGGCTGTCCACGCGGCGGACGCCCGGCGGGGAACACGAGCACTGGCTGTATCTGAGCTGCGGGAAGTTCAACGGCCTGTACGAGATGGACGAGTTGCAGTACCGGCTCACCTTCCCGACGCACACGGACGCCGTCCACATACCGGCCGTGGTCGCGGGACCCACCTGCGACAGCGACGACGCCTACTCCCGCGAGCACGGGCTGGTGCGCGTTCCCCGTACGGTCGCGTCCGGCGACCCGGTCTGGGTGCTCTCCAGCGGTGCGTACGCCATCAGTTACATGACGCAGGGGTTCAACGGCTTCAGTCCGCTGCCCTACACGTGCATACGCGGCGACCGCCACCTGGCGGGGGCGAGCGGGGAGGCGAGGAAGTAGATGAACCACGACGTGCGCGTACGCCCGGTCTCCGAAGGTGACTGGGACGGGATCGTCGCGCTGGAATCCGGTGCGTACGCCGCCCTCGGGCTGTCCGAGGAGCGGAGTGCCCTGGAGTCCAGGGTGCGCGCGTCGCCGGGCACCTGCTTCGCCCTCGATGCCGAACAGCGGCTCGCGGGCTATGTGTTGGCGCTGCCGTACCCGGAGCACGGGTATCCGGACCTGACGCGCGCGGAGGAAGCGGCGGCGGTACGCGCACACCACTCGAACCTGCATCTGCACGATCTCGTGATCGAGGAGGGGCTTCGGGGCAGGGGGCTCGCGAAGACCCTCCTGCACCACCTCCTCGCGACGGCGCGGTCGGAGGGGTACGAGCGGATCTCCCTGATCGCCGTCAACGGCAGCGACACCTTCTGGGCGGCGAACGGATTCACCGCCCGCCCCGGGGCCGCTCCCACGGAGGGGTACGGACCGGGCGCGGTGTACATGTCCAGGGCTGTACCGGCAGGGGCCTCGCCGGCAGGGGCCTCGCCAGCTGGGGCCGTACAAGAAGCAGCCGTACCAGCAGCGCCAGCCGTACCAGCAGCACAAGACGAAGTGGGCTGATCACACCATGTTCCGTGTTCACGACGATCCCTTCCGCCGCGCACAGTTGGCGATCGCCGCCCTGTTCAGCTCGCTGGGGTTCCAGTACGCCACCTGGGCCGCGCGGCTCCCCGCGATCAAGACCCACCTCGACCTGACCGCGGCGGAGGTCGGCCTGCTGCTGATGGCCACCGGCATCGGCGCGGCCGCGTCGTTCCCCCTGGTGGCGGTCCTCATGCGGCGGTTGGGCTCCCGGCGCCTCGCCCTGGTGGCGGCGCTCGGCCTCGCCCTGCTGCTCCTGGTGCTGGCCGAAGCGCCGAACTACCCCGTCGCCCTGCTGATCATGGCGGTCGACGGCGCGCTCGTGGCGTGTCTCAACGTCGCCATGAACGCGCAGGGGGCGGAGCTGGAGGTGAGGTACGAGCGCAACGCCATGTCCAAGCTGCACGCGACGTTCAGCGGCGGCTCGCTGGCCGCCGCGCTGCTGGCGTCGGGCATGAACACCGTGACGTCCACCGTGATCGTGCACTTCGGGGTGGCGGCCGTCCTGCTCCTGCTGCTGGCCGCGTACGCGCGGCCGGGGCTGCTGGCGCAGGAGCGGCCGGCGGAGGAGAAGGCGGACACGGCGGAGACAGCGGACGCACCGGAGAAGAAGACCCGCGCCAAGTGGGCCCTGCCGGCCGCGATGACGTTGTGGATGGGCGCCGCGATGGCGTTCGGCACGGTCACCGAGGGCGCGATGAACGACTGGTCGGCCATCTACCTCAAGGACGTCGCCAAGGCGTCGGCGGAACTCGCGCCCCTGGGCATCGCCGTCGTCTCGGGAATGATGGTCCTGGCCCGCCTCTTCGCCGACGGCTGGCGCAGCCGCTGGGGCGACGCCCGTATCGTCCGCACCGGCAGCGCACTGGCCGGCGCGGGCCTGGCCGTCGCGCTCCTCACCGGTGGTGTGGTCCCGGCCCTGATCGGCTTCGCCTGCGTCGGCCTGGGCATCGCGGCCGTGACGCCCTGCGTGTACGTGGCGGCGGCGTCACAGGGCTCGGACGCGCTGACCCTGGTGGCCACGATGGGGACGGTGGGCCTCCTGGCGGGCCCCCCGGTGATCGGCTTCATCGCGAACGGGAGCGGCCTGGTGTGGGGCATGGGCGCGGTGGCGGCCTCGGCGATCGTCGTATCGCTGTGCAGCACGCGGATCAGCTGGCCCACACCACAATCGGCGGCGGACCCGGACCCGCTGGACGATCCCCTGACGGCCTGACACTTCCCGGGCATGCGGAAGCCCCAGGACATTGCACGATGTCCTGGGGCTTCGTGGTCACTCCGCCGGTGTCAGGGTCTTATAGCCATGTGGTCGCATCCGTCGCCGACAGCAGATCCACGAACCGCAGGACAACGTACGGCATGCATACGTAGGCTCCAACGGGACGTACGCGCTTTGCCCACCGCATCGCAGCAAATGCACGCGTATCGGAATTCTTGCTTCCGTTAAATATCAAGAGCGCCGTTCCTGATTTCTGAGGGTTTTCCGAGCAGGCACGAGGGCGTGGCGAATTCGGCAGCCGCAGCCCGCATCACGTGATCGAAAGAGTAGCGCGTGACGAGAGCCGCCATCTACCCGCACACCGGCCCGCCGACCCAGCGGCGGAAACAGGCGACCTTATCCCCCGAAACCCCTCGCCCGCCGCAGCGAGGAGAGCGCCTCCAAGGCCCGCTCCTCCTCACCGCGAGCACCGCTCCGTTTGCAGAGCGTGAGTGTTTCCTCCAGGCGAGCCTCGGCCCGCTCCAAGCGCCCACTGTCCAGTTCGGCCTGCGCCAGGTCGTAGAGGACGCCGGCCACCTCACCGGTGGCGCCGATTCTCCTCAGCACCGCCAGGGCGGCAATGAGCTGGGCCAACGCCTGCTCACTGCGACCAGTCATCCGGTACGCCCTGCCGATGCCGGCGAGAGCGATACCCTCCCCGCGCACGTCCCCCACGCCGCGGAGCACCGGTAACGCACGGGCATACAAAGCGAGCGCTTCGTCCGTCTTCCGGCGAGGGGTCAGCACGCTCGCGAGGTTCATCCAGAGTGTGGCGCGATCACCCCTGCTCCCCATGGTCTCCGAGACCTCGATCGCTTCTCGATAAGCCCGCTCCGCCGCTTCCAGATTTCCCATCTGCTGTTGCAGTTCGGCGAGATTGTTCAAGGTGCGATATCTTCCCCTGTCGTCGCCGGCATCGGTAAAACCGGCAAAAGCCCGCAGGAAGTATTCAAGCGCGACCTGATTCTGCCCAAGATGAAGATGTGTGATGCCGAGTAAATTCAGACTGCGCGCCACTTGTAATCGATCGTTCGATCGCAGTCGCAAATCAAGGGAGCGTTCCTGGAGCGTCTGAGCCAGTACGTACTGCCCGGTGTGCCACAGCGGGATCGACAACTGGTGAACCGCTTCGCTTTCCAGATCTTCATCCTTCAACGACCGCGCGATACCCAGCGCCTCACGCGCCATCGCGTACCCCTCGTCGTACTGGCCACTGTGAGCACACACCGCACCCAGATCCAGCAGAGCCCGCGCCCGCGCACCGTCGTCCCCGACGGCCCGCCAGTGCGCGACGGCACGACGCAGCAGGGGCTCGGCCACCTCCAGATGGCCCTCCAGATCCAAGAACCCCGCCAACACATGCGTGTGCAGCGCCAGTTCGGCCTCGGAGCCGTACCGCCGCGTCCAGTCCAACGCCCTCAGCAGATTCGCGCCCTCGGTGATCAGCCACTGCTCGGCCGCCTGCGCGTCCGCGATCTCCGGCTCCCGCGTGGCGGAGTGGCCACCACCGTCGGCGTCGACAACGATCCGGCAGCGGAACGGATAGGCCAACCGGTCGGCCCGGTCCGCGACCCGTACATAGTGATCGACAAGACGCCGAAGTGCCTGCTCCGAGGCCCCTTCGACTTCGCCGCCGGAAGCGGAATCAGAATCCCCCGTATGGTCGCTGAGCGTTCGGGCGTATTCGCGCAGAAGATCGTGAACCGTGAACCGGTGCGGCGACGGCTCGGAAATCAGGTGGTGAGCCTGGAGTTCCTCCAGCGCACGTTCGGTCTCCTCGAAGGAGAGGTCGGCGAGGGCCGCCACCGCGTGCGTACCGAACTGCACGCCGAAGTGCAGTCCGACCTGCCGGAAGACAAGCTGTTGCACAGGCGTGAGTGCGCGGTACGACAATCCGAAAACATGGGACAACGTCCTCTCTCCGTCCCGCATTTCTGAGAGGTGCTCCATCCCGCTCGTCAACTGCTTGAGCAGGTCGGACGTCGTCCACGACGGCCGGGAAAGCAGACGGCTGGCCACAAGCTCGACGGCCAGCGGCAGATATCCACAAATGCGAACGATCTCCGCCGCATCCGAGGCCAGGACAGTACGCCGGCCCCCGAGCCGCTGCGCGAAGAGCGCGACGGCGTCCTCACGCGGCAGCACGTCGAGGGAGACGGGCCGCACACCGGGCAGACCGGGAAGCCGCTGCCGACTGGTCACGATCACCGCCGTCGGGGACGCCCCGGGGAGCAGAGGCCGGACCTGGGCGGCCCCCGCGGCGTCGTCCAGTATCACCAGCATGCGGCGGTCCCGCACCGTGGTGCGCCAGAGCGAGACCAACCCGTCCAGATCCTTGGGCAGTTCGCCCGGCGGGGTGTCGAGCAGGCGCAGCAACTCCGTGAGCGCGCGGACGGCCGTCAGCGGCTCACGGTCCGGGGCATGGCCGTGCAGATGCAGATAAATCCGGCCTTCGGGGAACTCCTCGCGCAGTTGATGCCCGAGATGCACTGCCATCGACGTCTTCCCGATGCCCCCCATGCCGTCGATGGCCTCGATGGTGACCACCGGCGCCGAGGTACGGCTCGTCTCGGAGAGCGCCGCCGTGAGCAGCCGCAGTTCGTCGTGCCGCCCCACCCAGGGGACATCACGCGGCAAGTTGTCAGGAACCCGGTTTGTCGTCCGGGAAGGGGTACGCCTGCCGATCCCGGACTGCCCCAGCAGCGCCGCCGCCGGGGTTCCTGAGAGGATTCCCTGATGGACGCGGTGCAGGCGACGGCCCGCGTCGAGGCCGATGTCACGGACGACACGCTGCCGCGTCCTCTGCACCAGCTTGGTCGCCTCGGCGGAGCGGCTGCTGCCGTACAGGGCGAGGGCCAGTCGCTCGACCAGGGCCTCGTCGACCGGATGCTCCTCGACCAGAGGCAGCAGTACGGGTACGGCCTCCGCGAACTTCCCTGCCCCCATGAGGATTTCGGCCCGGACCATGGCGGCGGTGAGGCTGCTCTCGGCGACCGTGGCACGCAGATGACCTGCCCAGTACGCGGAAATCCCCGCCAGGGCCTCGCCGCGCCAGAGGCCCGCCGCCAGGTCCAGCAGGCGAATGGCCTCGTCCTCGTCGTCGCTGTCCTTCAGAGAGCGGGCCTGGTCGACATAACTCGTGTAGCGACGCAGGTCGACCCGGTCCGGATCGACCTGCATGACATACGAGTTGGTCCGGCTGTTGATCGCGGGCGCGTCACCCCCGGCGATCCGAAAGGCTTTTCGGATACGCGATACGTGGGCGTGCAGCGCTTCTCTGGCTTTGGCCGGCGGGTTGTCGTCCCAGATCCGGTGGATCAGCGTATCCACACTCACCGTACGACTGGCATCCCAGGCCAGAGCGGCGAGCGCCAGGCGGGTCTTGGTGGAACCGAGATCATTGCGTCGGCCGAGGGCCCGTACTTCGACCGATCCTGAAAGTCGAATCTCGAACTCCACCAGCGTCCTTCCGCCGGTCCGGCCTCTCCTGGCCGGGTATCCGAGGATGTCACGCGGTAGTCATGCGTGGCCATCAAGGCCCCATTTAAGTCCGAAATTGATTCATCTAAGAACGATTCCGTTCAGCCGCCCCCGAGGCAGGGGAAGGACTCCACGACGGTCACTGACGAAGCGCGTCCGGTGCATATGCTGTTGGCATGAGCCGGGCAGTGCGTATGGGGGTACGGACGTGGCATTTCCTGAATCCGGCACACCGGAAGCATTGTTATCGGCCATGGCCTTGTGTGCCAGGGACCGGGAATCCCTCGCGTGGCGGGAATTGGCCCACGTTCTCCGCGCGACGGCTCGGGTGGATCAGGGGGTGGCCGAGTTGTGGCGCGCGGTGGAAACGGCCACGGCCGCTGTCGGAGTCACCCCGGCGATGGCGCAACTGGCCTGGGCGGTCGCCGCGTTGGCTTCGCGCGATTCCGGCACGGAGGCGGCGGTGACCGACTGGCTCCGGCGGCACACCCCGCCCACGGTCAGCAGGGACGATGCGAACCCGGACCGCACGAACCCGGACCGCACGGACTCGAACCGTACGGACTCCGACCGTGCGGACTCCGACCGTACGAACGCGGATCGTACGAACGCCATCGGCGGGGCCGCCGTCATCCACGGCCCGGCCGTGCAGGCACGCGACATCCACGGCGGCATCCACGTGCACCATTCCGCCCCACAGGACAGACCCCGGCCTCCGGCGCCCCGCCAATTTCCGCCCGTACGACGGCAGTTGGTCGACCGGGAGAGCGACGTACGAGCCCTGGACGCCCTCCGCGCGCAGCATCCTCCGCACACCCACCAACTCCTGGTGGTCAGTGGCTTCGCGGGCGTCGGGAAAACAACACTCGTCTCCCGCTGGCTGCGTGATCAGGCGGACAGCTTTCCCGACGGCCAGCTGTACGCCGATCTGGGCGGCCACGCCACCGGCGGAGAGGCCGGGGAAGGCAGGGAAGGCGGGGAGACCAGGGAGGCCGGCGGGCCGGTTGTCCGGCCGGTTCGCCCCACCGCCGTACTGGAAGGCTTTCTGCACGCCCTCGGGGCCGCCTCCGTACCGGCGGACCTCGCCCAACGAATCGCCCTCTGGCGCTCGTTGACCGCGGACCTGCGGCTCGGCGTCTTCCTGGACAACGCATACACGGCGGCGCAGGTCCGCCCGCTCCTGTTCGGTTCAGCGACGGGCCTCACGGTCGTGACCAGCAGAAACCATCTCACCGGGCTGCTGGTCGACGGCGCGGCCCTCCACCGGCTGGGAACCCTCACCACGGAATCGGCCGTCAAGCTGCTGGCCGCCGGCGGTGGCGGCAGCCGCGTCGCACAGGACCCGGTCGCGGCACGCGAGGTCGTCACCCTGTGCGCCTGCCTCCCCCTCGCGGTCTGCCTGGCGGCCGCACAACTCGCCGTCCGTCCGAACCGTTCCGTATCCGCCCTCGCCGCGAGCCTGTCCCAGGGACAGGGGTCGCTCGACGCCCTACGTATCGATGGAGAAGCCGTGGTGCGTACCGCACTTGACCTCTCGTACGAACTGCTGCCGCACGACAGCGCGACGCTCTACCGGCGGATGGGTCTGCTGCCCACGGACCGCTACGACCTCTTCTTGCTGACCGCGAGCACCGCCGACAACACCACCACCGCGGAGGCCGTCGAACTGGCCCTCGACGCACTGCTGGAAGCGAATCTCCTGGAGGAGACGGGCTCGGGCGTCTACCGCTTCCACGACCTCGTACGCCCCCACGCGCGGCGGCTCGGCACAGCGGAGGAATCCGTTGCGCGGTACGAGCACACACTGCGCCGGTACGTGGCCTGGTGCCTGGCCACCGCGAGCGAGGCGGAGACGATCCTCACGCCCAGCCACCGCATGCCGATCTCTGACTATGCATCAGATTCACCTGACGCACCGGCTGTTGTACCGACCCCCCTCGCGGGGCCGGCCGAGGCGCTGGACTGGCTCGACACCCACCGTGACGGTCTGATGGGCGCCGTACGGCACTGTGCGGATGCCGGATGGCACACCGCCTGCTGGCGCCTGGTGGACGTGATGTGGCCTTTGTTCCTACGCCTCCGGCCCACGGACCTGTGGATCGAGGCACACCGCGAGGGCCTCGCGGCGGCGCGCGCGAGCGGGTCCAGAGCGGGCGAGGGACGCATGCTGACCTCGGGTGCGATCGGCCTGCGCACCGCCGGCCGGTACGCGGAGTCCGCCGACTGGTACACGCAGGCGCTGGAGCACGCGACGTACGACGGAGACGTACGACAGCAGGCGCAGGCACTCAACGGTCTCGGCCACCTCAGCCTGCTGACCTCACAACTGGACGAGGCGCGCGGGTACTTCGAGAACGCCCTGCGGCTACGGGAGTCCATCGGATACCTGCGCGGGGCCGCACTTTCCCGAAGACGCTTGGGGGAGACCGCCCTAGCGGCGGGCGAACTCTCCACGGCGGCCGATTACTTGGTCCGCGCACATGCCGAACTCGACGCGCAGGAAGAGCACTACGAGGCCGCCCGCGCTCTGGCCCTCCTCGGACACGTCCTGGCGTCCGACGGCGATCACGAAGGGGGCACGGCGCGGCTGCGGGAGGCGCTGGGGATGTTCCGTGGAGCCGGCGCCCGGTCGGAACACTGGCAGGCGCGTTCCCTGGAATGGCTCGGACAGGCCGCCGAACAGCGGGGCGACGGGGAGGAGGCCGGTCGCTGTTACGAGGCGGCCCGGGAGCTGTACGGGCGGCAGGACCCGGCCGACGCGCGGCGCGTGGACGACCGGCTGCGGCACCTGTGAGCGGTGCCGCAGCCGGTGCCGGATTCCTAGTCTTCTGAGTCAGGAATTCTGTTCAGATGTTTAGACTTGGCCTGTGGCACGTACTGGACGGCCGAAGGCCGAGTTGGTTCTGTCGGACGAGGAGCGGGCTGCGCTCGAGGGGTGGGTGCGGAGCCGTTCCACGCCGCAGGCGTGGGCCTTGCGCTGTCGGATCATCCTGGCCTGCGCGGAGGGCGCCTCCAACAAGGACGTCGCTGCCCGGCTCGGCGCGACGCCGCATGCGGTGGGCCGCTGGCGGGCGAGGTTCGTCGAGTATCGGATCGCCGGCCTGGGTGACATGCCCCGCTCGGGCGGTCCCCGGACGGTGAGCGACGAGCAGGTGGCCGCGCTGGTCACCAGGACGCTGGAGTCGGCTCCGAAGAACGCGACGCACTGGTCGACGCGGTCGATGGCGAGGCGGACGGGCCTGTCGCAGTCGACGGTGTCGCGGGTCTGGCGGGCGTTCGGTCTGCAGCCGCACCGGTCGCAGACGTTCAAGCTGTCGACAGACCCGTACTTCGTCGACAAGGTCCACGATGTCGTCGGCCTCTGTCTGGACCCGCCCGAGCGGGCTCTGGTCTTCTGCGTGGACGAGAAGTCGCAGATCCAGGCCCTCGATCGCTCGCAGCCGGTGCTGCCGATGATGCCCGGAGTGCCGCAACGCGTCACGCACGACTATGTCCGCGCCGGCACCACCACCCTGTTCGCCGCCCTGGAGGTCGCCACAGGCAAGGTCATCGGTTCCCTGCATCGCCGCCACCGCGCCGAGGAGTTCAAGAAGTTCCTCGTCAAACTCGACCGGGAAGTGCCCGACGGCCTCGACATCCACCTCGTGCTGGACAACTACGCCACCCACAAGACCCCGGCCATCAAGACATGGCTACTGGCCCACCCGCGGTTCCATCTGCACTTCACGCCGACTGGATCGTCCTGGCTCAATCTTGTGGAGCGATGGTTCGCCGAGCTGACGAACAAACAGATACGGCGAGGCGTCCACAAGACCGTCCAGGCCCTGGAGAAGGACATCCGGACCTGGATCACAGCCTGGAACACCGACCCCAGGCCCTACATCTGGACCAAGACCGCGGACGAGATCCTCGAACGCCTCGCCTCATATCTGAACAGAATTCCTGACTCAGAAGACTAGGGCGTGTCCGCGAAGTGGCGTCTGGCTCGCGACGCCCGGCACGCCCTCCGGGCGAACGACGCCACTTCGCGGACACGCCCTACTCCCCGCCCCCCTCAAGGACGACGGACCTCAAGTCCCCCGACGAACCCCCGGCGACAACCCAGGCGTGCGCCACGGAGGCGACAACAAACGGAGGAGCCGGGAAGCGACCGACCGCCGCCCCCGCGGGCAGGACAACACTCCCGCCACCCCGTGCCCCCAGCGCACACCCACCGCCCCTGTCCGATACGGCGGCGACGAGACACCCCGGCCATCGCGCGACCAGCTGTTCCGCACGGGCGCGAGCCGCCACCGACGGCAGCGGCGCCCGCGCGACGAGTACATCGGCGTACTCCGCGCGGCGGGCTCCCCCTGGAGCGTCGGGGTTCACCAACAGGTGTACGTCACAGGCCTGTTCGCGGGAGAACCCCGACCACCTCCCGTCCAACGGGACGGCCGCATCGACCCGTACACGCACCACACCGCTCCCCGTCACAGACCTCCATCCGACGGAGGCCCCCACAGCGACCATCCCGCCGAGGGAACCCGTACAGGCGTGGTCCCCACCGAGGAAGCGAACCCACCCCCACCTCACGCAGGGCAGTGCCGCCTCGGAGGAGTCTTCCTCACTCCCCGTACGCCGCCCCCCGACAGGCCGGCCCCTCACTGCGCCATCCCCAGAGAACCGGCCTCCCACTGCTCCAGCGGAGAGGGCAGCGGCAGGGGCGGAACGGGCGGCGCGCTGGCGGGTTCGCCCAGCTCCAGCATGGAGTAGATGACCGTACGCATCCGCTGGTGGAACTCTCCGGGCGCAGACGACAGCAGGGCGGCGACCTGGGCGTACTGCCCCGGACGATGCTGTCGCGCCGCGTACCGCAACTGCTCGTCCAGCGGATGCCCGGGGGTGACCACCGGCGCGACGGTGGCAAGAAGCGCCGCCGGGGAGTACGCGGCGATCTCACGCCTCGGTCCGGGCGTGAGCAGTACGGCGGCGTCGGTCAGCGTACTGTACGCCGTAAGGGAGCCATGGTCCCCGATCACCCAGTCGGCCGCGATCAGCAGAGACTGCCAGTCCGCCTCCGGTGGCACCACCGAGATCCCGCGTCCACGGCAGCCGGCCAGCCAGCTCCGCACCTGCCAGTTCCCGTGCCCGGAGAAGATGTTCGGGTGGAAGAGGAACGCCACCCGGTAGTCCTGGCCCGGGAGTTGGCTCAGGAGCTGCGGCAGCAGGGCGTCGATCCGCCCGAAGGTGGAGGTGGGCCCCCAGGTCGAGGTGACCACCACGAACGGCTGCCCCTCACCGAGCCCCAGCGCCCGCCGGTACTCCTCGCGCCGGGGCATGCCGGCCACGATGCGATCGACGCAGGGGTCGCCCACCACGTGGGCGACGGCCAGCGCCTCGGGGCACGAGAGCGCCAGTTCCTCCAGATCACGCTCATGCGCGTAGACGATCGCCGCGGGCCCGACGCGCCCCTCGTGCAGCAGATGCTGACGACTCAGCATCCCCGGCGCCCGCGTCTCCCCCGGCGCCAGCGACGAGGTGTCGGTCAGCAGTTTGGTGTGGCCGGCTCCGTGCGACATCCGCAGAACCGGCGCGTTCAGCTCATGCACCCCCCGGGACCCGGCCGCGAGCACCAGGTCGAACTCGGCCCGCAGCGCCTCTTCCCAGGGCACGGTGGCGATCCCCAGACTCTCCAGGTACCGCGCGACACCGCCACCGAACGCGTGCGGCGCGGCGGTGAAGACCACCTGGATCCGGAAGTCCGCCTCCAACAGGCAGAAAGCCTCGCGCAGACGCTGAGCGAAGGCCACGGTGTGGGCAACGACCAACACCTGCTTGCAGTCCGGTACGGTCAGCCACCGGCCTTGCTCGATCAGCGCCGATTGAGTGGTTTTGACAGACACAATGCTCCCCCATGCTTGTCGGCTGCGTACAGCAGTCGACGGGGGAATGCCCGACACGTACGACGCTTTCCTTGCAACCACCTTGCAGCCACCTTGCCCGCCCGCACCTCACCGAAGAGGCCCCAGGTCAGGGCGAGATGTCCCAGGGCAGATCAGACGGTTTCCCTCAAAGCGCCCTTGGCATCGTCCGGTTCTTCCCGGCCCGCCAGGCGGGTTGTCATCACGAGTATGGTGCCCAGGACGAGGGCCAGGGCGGCCGGCACCGGGACCCGTCCGTCGGGGGCGAAGCCCCGGGTGGCGAAGTAGGCGAAGGCGGCGACGCCGGCTGGCAGACCGAGCCACAGAGGCCAGGCGCGGCGCAGGTCGAAGCGCGGCCGGGTACGTTCGTACAGTCGCGCCTGCCACCGCTCCAACGGCCTCAACACCACCAGCACACCGACCAGAACCACACCGAGCACCAAGAGCCACGGCACCCGCAGCGCCCACCACGCCCCGGACCCGAACACGGGGTCGGGCGCGATCCCGGGCAGGTAGAAGACGGCGGCGACCACCAGCACCGGCAGCATGTGCCACAGGTAGAGCGTCATGCTGGCGCCGCCCACGCGGCGCACGGCCCGCCACACCCGCTCGCGGGCGAGGAGCCGCCGTACCGCCGGCGCGGCGAGCAGACACAGACCGACCTGTGCCACCACCCAGGCCAGCATCGCCGCCGACGGCGGGTCGGTGTTGCTGGGGGTCTGCCCGGTCACCCGGATCAGACTGACCGGGAACGGCCCGAACGTGATCAACGCCGCGAACACCAACCCCCCGCCCACCATCAGAGCGACCGCCACCGCGACCGGCCGACGCCCCGTCAGCAGCCCGTCGTACCAACAGAAACCCAGCTGGTACGCCACGCCCCACACCAGCACGTAGTTGACCGCTCCGACGTACGGCGCCTGCCCACCCATCCCCCACCAGCCGACCACCAGGGCGACGGCGCCCATCACCACCGGCACGCGAAGTCCCCAGCGCCGGTGTGCCGCGTGCAGCGGCGGAGTCAGGACGCCGAGGAGCAGGTACACCGGCAGGAACCAGAACTGCATCGCCATCGCCCACCCCACCAGAGCCAGGGTGCCCGGATCCACACCAACAACCGAGCACACGCCGACGGCAGACAGCACGAGCCCGCTGTACACAGCCGCCGGAAGCAACAACCGCAGCCCCCGCCGCCCGACCCACCCAGCAGCCGTACCCCCCGCCGCCCGGGCCCGCACCCAGGAACCACCCGCCGCGTGGCCCCCGGCCAGAAAGAACAACGGCATGATCTGAAAACCCAGCGTCAGCCACCGCGTCCACGGCTCGACCGCCAACAACTCCGGCGCGTCAATCTCCCCACCGGGCCCGAGAACCAGCCCAGTGATCACCCAGTGCCCCAGCACCACCAGAACGATCGCCCAGGCACGCACGAAGTCGACATACCGGTCCCTCCCCATGCGCCACCATGCTGCCCCCCACAGCCCTCACCCGGGCAAACTCCCCCAGGACCGCAACCAACTCGTACCCAACACGACACAAGCCAACGCCGCCCGACCGGGTCGGGAGTGAGCCCCACCCGCCGGTGAGCCCTACCCGCCGGTGAGGCAGCAGCGGCCGGGGGCCGCTTCCGGGCCTATTGCCTCAAAGCGCTCGCCGTCTTCTTGTAAGGCATACAGACGGCCGCCGCCACTGCGGCGTTCCCCACAACAAGAAGCATCGACAGTGCAAATCCGCCCACGAAGAGCCTAGTACGTATCACTCGGCCACACTCCCGCTCATGATCGAAACATTCTCAGCGCGGACAGTACTGACCTCAACGCGACCATACAAACTGACAAACCGTCATGCATATTGCGCCGGTCCCCACGAGAGCGCCCATGATCCGCATCCAGTCCCGGACAGCCCGCCGACCTGCAAGGAATCTACCCGTGTAGCACCACGGAGTGCCCGGACGATCAAACGGTCCACGCCGGCAACGAGCTAGACCATTCCGGCCTGCGGCACCTCCTCGGCGCCTGACCCGACCCGCCCCGGCGGCCTGCCGCGAGGGAGCCGGATCGAGTGGGACCAGAACGGAGACCACAGCCGGCCGAGCGGCTCGCGACCCGCGCCGCCGCATCCGGGGGAATAGCAAAAGCCCCAGGTCATGGCGAGATGTCCTGGGGCTTCTACAGAGCCGCCTTCGGGATTCGAACCCGAGACCTACGCATTACGAGTGCGTTGCTCTGGCCAACTGAGCTAAGGCGGCGTGCCGTCCGGACCATACTGCGGTCAGCGGCGGGGCCAAGTCTACACAGTTTCCGGGGGTGCTCCTCACCCCCTGGGTGCTGGGGTGTTTTTGCAGGTCAGGAGCACTTTGTGGCGGGTTTGGGGGGTGTGCCCTCCAGGATGTAGGTGTTGATCGCCGTATCGATGCAGTCGCTGCCCCGGCCGTACGCCGTGTGGCCGTCACCGTCGTACGTGAGCAGGGTGCCCGAGGAGAGCTGGTCGGCCAGGGAGACCGCCCATTTGTACGGGGTCGCCGGGTCGCGGGTGGTGCCGACCACGACGATCGGGGCCGCGCCCTTGGCCTCGATGCGGTGTGCGGTGCCGGTGGCCTTCGTGGGCCAGTACGCGCAGTTCAGGGACGCCCACGCGAGGCCTTCGCCGAAGACCGGGGAGGCCTCTTCGAAGGAGGGCAGGGCCTCGGTGACCTCGGCGGGGCCCGAGAAGGCCGGCGGGAGGTCCAGGCAGTTGACGGCGGAGTTGGCGAACATCAAGTTCGCGTACGAGCCGTCGCTGTCGCGTTCGTAGTACGAGTCGGCGAGGGTGAGGAGCGCCGAGCCGTCGCCCGCCATCGCCGTCGTGAGGGCCTCACGGAGCTGCGGCCAGGCGGACTCGTCGTACATCGCGGCGATCACCCCCGTCGTCGCCAGCGACTCCGTCAGGGGGCGGCTCTCGCCCGTGGCCACGGGCTTGGCGTCCAGGGTGTTGAAGAACGCCTTCATCCGTACGCCGACGTCCGCGACGGACTTCGTGCCGAGCGGGCAGTCCGTCTGCTTGACGCAGTCCGCCGCGAAGGAGGCGAAGGCCGTCTCGAAGCCGGCGGTCTGGTCGCGGTTCAGCTCGCGGGCCGGGAGGGACGGGTCCATCGCGCCGTCGAGGACGAGCCGGCCGGTGTGCTTCGGGAACAGCTCGGCGTACGTCGCCCCGAGGAAGGTGCCGTACGACGCACCCACGTACGTCAGCTTCTTGTCGCCCAGCGCCGCGCGGAAGACGTCCATGTCGCGGGCCGCGTCGACCGTGGAGACATGCGGCAGGATCGTGGCCGACCGCTTCTCGCAGCCCGCCGCGAACTTCTTGAACGACGCGGTGAGGAGTGTTTCCTCGCCTTGGTCGTCCGGGGTCTGGTCGACCTGCGTGTACGCGTCCATCTCCTTGCCCGTCAGGCATTCGACCGGCTCGCTGTCGGCCACCCCGCGCGGGTCGATGGCCACCATGTCGTACCGCGCGCGGACCGGGGCCGGGTAACCGATGCCCGCGTACGCCTGGAGGTAGCCGACGGCCGAGCCGCCCGGGCCTCCGGGGTTGACCTGGAGGGAACCGAGGCGTGTGCCGGGGCCTGTGGCCTTCTTACGGGCCACCGCCAGGCTGATCTCCGTCCCGTCCGGCTTCGTGTAGTCCAGCGGCGCCTTCATCTTGGCGCATTCAAAGCCGGTCACCCCGCACGAACGCCAGGCGAGCTTCTGCCCGTAGAACTTCTTCAGCGCGGCCGGATCCGCCGTCGAGCCCGCTCCCGTACCCGCCCCCGACGCCGAGTCGGAGCTGCAACCCGAGAGCAGGAGACCGGCCGCCACGAGGGCGGTGGCGGAGATGCGGAAGAGGCGCCTGGTGTCCATTCCGCGAGCCTAGCCGCCGTGTGACGCGTCCCGTGTTTCCACGCTCGAACGGGTGAATCGCGGGCCGTCCGGTTCCCGGTCAGCCCGCCCGCAGCGACACCGCCATCGCCTCGACCGCCAGCAGCGGCGCCACATTGCGGTCCAGCGCCTGGCGGCAGCCGCTGATCGACTCGATGCGGCGCAGCGTCCGCTCCGGGGTGGAGGCCCTGGCGACCCGGTCCAGCGCGTCCCGTACGTCCACGTTGGCGAGCTGGACGCGGGAACCCAGCTGGAGGGCCAGCACATCGCGGTAGAAGCCGGTGAGTTCGGTCAGTGCCAGATCGAGGCTGTCCCGCTGCGTACGGGTCGAACGGCGCTTCTGGCGGTCGGCCAGCTCCTTCATCACGCCCGCCGTACCGCGCGGCATCCGGCCGCCTGCCGACGCGCCGAGCGCCGCCTTCATGTCCTCCGTCTCCTTGACGTCGACATCCTCGGCGACCTGCTTGGCGTCCTCCGTCGCGGCGTCGATCAGCTCCTGGGCCGCCCGGAGACAGCCGCCGATGTCGTCGACGCGCAACGGCATCTTCAGGACCGTGGCGCGGCGGGCACGCGCCCGTTCGTCCGTGGCCAGCCGGCGGGCCCGGCCGATGTGCCCCTGGGTCGCGCGCGCGGCGGCGTGCGCGGCCTCGGGGTCGATGCCGTCGCGCCGGATCAGGACGTCCGCCACCGCCGCCACGGACGGCGTACGCAGAACGAGGTGACGGCAGCGGGAGCGGATCGTGGGCAGGACGTCCTCCAGCGAGGGGGCGCAGAGCAGCCATACGGTGCGCTGCGCCGGCTCCTCCACGGCTTTCAGCAGGACGTTGCCCGCGCCCTCGGTGAGGCGGTCGGCGTCCTCCAGCACGTTGACCTGCCAGCGGCCGCCGGCCGGGGAGAGCTGCGAGCGGCGGACCAGCTCACGGGTCTCCTTCACCCCGATGGAGAGCAGGTCCGTACGGATCACATCCACATCCGCGTGTGTCCCGATCAGGCTCGTATGGCATCCGTCGCAGAACCCGCAGCCCGGCTCTCCGCCCAGCGCGCGGTCCGGGCTGGTGCACTGGAGGGCGGCGGCGAAGGCGCGGGCGGCGGTGGAGCGGCCGGAGCCGGGCGGTCCCGTGAAGAGCCAGGCGTGCGTCATCCTCGTCGCCTCGGGGGGTGCGAGGCCCGCGGCCTCGGCCGTGACACGCGCGTCCGCGTCCCGAGCGGCCGCGGCCAGCGTCGCCTGGACGCGCTCCTGCCCGACCAGGTCGTCCCATACGGTCATGTGCCGCCATCACCTCCGTGCCGTGCCGGTATGCGTGCCGTACGGCGCGTGGTGTGCCGTACGGAATCCATTGTGGGGCCGGGGTCTGACAGTCCCGGCCCCACCAAGGTCATCCGCAGGCTGATCCGCGAGGATCCGCCGGAAACCGGCTAGCGGCGCCGCCGCCGTCCGCCGTTCTCGTCGCGGTCGTCGTCGTGCGGGCCGAGCAGTTCGTCGGCCAGGGTCGGGAGGTCGTCCAAGGGGGTCTCCTCCGCCCAGTCCGAACGGCGGCGCGGACGCTCCGCCTCCGGCGGCGCCTGCGCGTAACCGGGCACCGGGCCCTGTCCGCCGTCCGGATACAGCTGCGGCAGCTCACGCGTGCGCTCGTTGGCACCCTCGGCGACCGCCGGTTCCGGCGTCTCCTCGCGGAAGAAGCCCGGCGGCACCCTGTCCGCCGGAACGGCATCCTGTACGGGCCGTACCGGCGAAAGGACGGCCGTCTCGTCGGTGGCGCGCACCTCACGCGCGTCCCTGGCGTCCCGTCCGCCCAGGGGGTCGGGCGTACCCGGCGCGTCCCAAGACTGCCTCGGGTCACGCGGATCCCGCGAACCCTCCGCGTCCCGTGAACCCGGCGCGTCCTGCGAACCCCCGGTATCCGCCGAACCGTCCCCGCCCCGCGCATCCTCCGCGTCGCTCGAATCCCCTGAGTCCCGCCGATCCTCCGCGTCCCTCGGACCCTCGGAGTCCCGGCGATCACGCGCGTCCCGCTCCCCCGGCCGGTCCGCGTCCCCCTGCCCGTCGCGTACCGGCGGAATCACCGCCGTCTCGTCGGCCGCCGGATCCTGGATCCGCGGGATCACCCGGGTCTCGTCCCCCGCCGGTTCCTGGACCTGCGGAATGACCGCCGTCTCCTCGGCGTCGGAGCCCGCCGTCCGGCGCTCGTCCTCCGGCTCCGGACGGACCGCCCGGACCTCGCGTGTCACCTCGTCCGGAGCGAACTCCGGCTTCTTCAGGAAGCGCGAGCCCGGTACCGCCGGTGTCGCCACCGTGGTCTCGTGCGGCGGGTACGCCGGAGGCTCGGACCGCGCTGCTTCTACAGAAGGCTGAGCGGATGCCTGAGCAGCCGCCTGCGCGGCGGCCTCAGCGGCCTCCCGAGCAGCAGCAGCCTCCCGGGCGGCACCCTGACGCGCCGCCTCCTCAGCGGCAGCCCTCTCCGCGACCACCCGTTCAGCAGCGGCCCGTTCGGCGACAGCCAGCTCAGCGGCGGCTCGCTCGGCGGCCGCCCTCTCCGCCGCAGCGCGTTCCACAGCGGCCCGCTCGGCCGCCGCCTTCTCCGCCGCGGCCCGCCCCGCGGCCGCTTCCTCCTCCGCCGCCCTGGCCGAAGCCGCCGCAGCGGCCGCAGCGGACTCTTCCGCGAGCCGTCGCGCCTCCTCGGCCCTCAGCAGCGCCTCCTCCGCCTTGCGCTGCTTCTCCCGGCGCCGCTCCTCGGCCTCGGCACGGAGCCTGGCCTCGTCCTCGGCCTGCCTCCTGAGACGCGCCTGCTCCGCCTCGTGCGCCTGCTGCTCGGCCTCCCGGCGCCTGCGCTCCTCCTCGGCCAGCCGGCGCTCCTCCTCGGCGCGCTGCCTGGCTTCCTCCGCCTGCCGTTCGGCCTCGCGCTGCCGCGCCTCCTCCAGCTCGCGGCGCTTGCGCTCCTCCTCCTCGGCACGGAGCTTGGCCAGCTGCGCCTGGCGCTCGCGCTCCAGCCGCTCCTCCTCCGCCTTGCGCGCCGCCTCTTCCTCGGCCCGGCGCCTGGCCTCCTCGATGGCGGCCCGCCGTGCGTCCTCCCGGGCCTTCACCTCGGCCTCGGACAGCGGCAGCATCTGGTCGAGCCGGTGCCGTACGACCGTGGTGACGGCCGCCGGCTCCTGGCCCGCGTCCACGACGAGGTACCGGGCGGGGTCGGCCGCCGCGAGCGTCAGGAAGCCGGACCGTACCCGCTGGTGGAACTCCGCGGGCTCCGACTCCAGCCGGTCAGGCGCCTCCGTGAAGCGCTCACGCGCCGTCTCCGGGGAAACGTCGAGCAGCACCGTCAGGTGCGGTACGAGTCCGTCCGTCGCCCAGCGCGAGATCCGCGCGATCTCGGTCGGCGAGAGGTCACGGCCCGCGCCCTGGTACGCGACGGACGAGTCGATGTAACGGTCCGAGATGACGATCGCACCGCGCTCCAGGGCGGGCCGGACGACCGAATCGACGTGCTCGGCGCGGTCGGCCGCGTACAGCAGCGCCTCCGCGCGGTTCGACAGACCGGCGCTCGACACGTCCAGCAGGATCGAACGCAGCCGCTTGCCGACCGGCGTGGCGCCCGGCTCGCGCGTGACGACCACTTCGTGGCCCTTGCCACGGATCCACTCCGCCAACGCCTCCACCTGCGTGGACTTGCCGGCGCCGTCGCCGCCCTCCACCGCGAGGAAGAAGCCCGACGCGGCCGGGGCCTGCGCCGGGTCGGCGCCGCCCCGCACCGCGTCCCGCAGGTCCCTGCGCAGCGGTACTCCGGCGCGGTCGTCGGTCTTGGCGAGCACCACCGCCGCCACGGGCAGCAGCAGCGCGCCGACCAGCATGAGCGTGAAGGCGGCCCCGCCGTGCGCGAAGACGAAGTCCTCGTTGGCGAGGCGGTGCGGGCCGATGGCCGCGGCGAGCAGGGGCGCGATCACCACTCCGGCCGCCACGAAGAGCCGTACGACCGCGTGGAGATGACCGGTCACGCGCGTACGGAGCGATTCCTCGGTCTCCAGGTCGATCAGCGTGTGTCCGGTGTTCGCCGCGACGCCGGCGGCGAAGCCGGTGAACAGCGCGAGGAACAGCACGGTCGCCGTGTCCGGTACGAGCCCCATGGCGAGCAGCGCGATACCGGTCAGCGCGATCGCCAGCGGGAGCAGGCGGCGGCGGGACAGGGAGGGCAGCACCTTGGCCGCGCCCCGGATGCCGAGCCCGGTGCCACCGGTCAGGAAGAGGACGAGCAGCGCGAACGCGACGGGGCCGCCGCCGAGGTCCTTCGCGTGCAGGACGGACACGGAGACGGCAGCCGCGATGGCGCCGGCCACGGCGGAGCAGGCGAGGACGAACAGCGGCACGCCGCCCGTCCGCCCCTTGCCCGCACCGGAGCCGGAAGCGGAGCCAGAGCCGGAAGCCGAACCGGAGCCGGAAGCCGAAGAAGAACCCGAAACGGAAGCCGAGGGCCGCCGCAGCCCCTCCAGCGGCGAGCGCGGCCGGGGCGTACGCCCGTCGGGCAGCTCGATGAAGTAGAGCGTCGACACGGAGGCCGCGAAGAGCCCCGCCGCCACGTACGACCCGAGGGCCGCCTGGTGCAGCGAGAACCAGTCGATGCCCGTACCGAGCAGATTGCCGATCAGCGTGGCCACGAGCAGCACGGCCGCCGCCGCGGGCACGGCCAGGAACGCCGTACGCAGCGAGAGGCGGTGCAGGGCGTCGAAGTGGTCGGGCAGCGGGCGGACCGCCGCGCCCTCCATCGGAGGCGCCGGGAGCAGGGCGGGAGCCGCGCTCTCCTTGGCGACCGTCCAGAAACGCTCGGCGACCCCGGCCACGAAGACCGTGCTGAGCAGGATGGGCAGGGCGCGGTCGGGGGTCCAGTCGATCCACAGCGGGGCGATGATCAGGAGTGCGAGGCGTACGACGTCCGCGCCGATCATCGTCCAGCGACGGTCGAGCGGCCCGCCCTCCCGCGGCGGCTTGCGCGGCTTGGCGCGCTTGCCGGAGGTGCCGCCGCGCGGGGGACGGCCGTCGGCCCCGACGGCCGAAGCACCGGTCCCGTCGCTCTCCCCCGTACCGGAAGCACCGGAAGCACCAGGAGCAGCAGAATCCGTACCGGTGCCCGTCCTGGGACGCGTGCCGGAACCAGGAGTCACCAACGCCGTCAGCGGTCCCAGAAGCACCGCCCCGAACAGCACCGTGGCCACGACCCGCGCCCCGAACACCGCCGCGACGGCGAACGCCGCGCCTCGGTATCCCGCGCCGAACGAGCCCTCGGAGATGGCTGCTTGCAACGACAGCAGCAGAAGCACGAGAACGGCGAGCGCGTCGCCCACACCGCCGATGAGCTGGGCGCCCCACAACCGCCGCAGCGGTGGGAGGCGCAGCAGTGAGCGTACGGCGCGCTCTCGTGAGTCTGCGGCAAGTGCGTCGGAGTCGGAGGTGGCGCTCACGACCGTTGGCTGCTCGGCTCGCGTCATCCGCCCAGCCTATCCGCAGCCGGTGACAGTCCGTGCGGCCGGTGCGGAGCGGGTGGTCCAGGCGTGGCGATTACCGCCCGGTTGCCCTCCCGCACCCGCCCATTCGTCCGCTTTTCCGGCCGCTCTCACCCGCACCGGCCGCTCGTACTCGTCCTCGTCGGCCGCTCTTAATCGTCCGCTCTTACTCGTCCGACTTGGCCGACCTCGACGCCGAAGCCGTCGACTTCTTCGCCGCGGTCGCCTTGGTCGTCGCGCTCGTCTTCTTCGCCGTCGTCTTCTTGGCGGCCGTCGCCGTGGTCTTCTTCGCGACGGCCTTCTTCGCCGTCGTCGCCTTCTTGGCCGGGGCCCGCTTCGCGGGAGCCTTCTTCGCCGTCTTCTTCGCCGGCGACTTGGCGCGCTTCTCCGCGAGCAGTTCGTAGCCCCGCTCCGGGGTGATCGCCTCGACGCTGTCGTCCGTCCGCAGGGTCGCGTTCGTCTCGCCGTCGGTGACGTACGGCCCGAAGCGACCGTCCTTCACCACCACGGGGCGCTCGCTCACCGGGTCCGTGCCCAGCTCCTTGAGCGGCGGCTTGGCCGCCGCGCGGCCCCGCTGCTTCGGCTGGGCGTAGATCGCCAGCGCCTCGTCCAGTGTGATGTCGAAGAGCTGGTTCTCGGTCTCCAAGGACCGTGAATCGGTGCCCTTCTTGAGATACGGACCGTACCGGCCGTTCTGCGCCGTGATCTCGACCCCCTCGGCGTCCGTCCCCACCACACGCGGCAGCGACATCAGTTTGAGGGCGTCGTCGATGGTGACCGTGTCCAAGGACATCGACTTGAAGAGGGAGGCGGTACGCGGCTTGACCGCGTTCTTGCCCGTCTTCGGCGTGTTCTCCGGGAGGATCTCGGTGACGTACGGGCCGTACCGCCCGTCCTTCGCCACGATCTGGTTCCCCGTCACCGGGTCCGCGCCCAGCTCGAAGTCGCCGCTCGGCTTGGCCAGCAGCTCCTCCGCGTACTCGACCGTCAGCTCGTCCGGCGCCATCTCCTCCGGCACGTCGGCACGCTGGTGGCCCTCTTCGTCCTTCTCGCCGCGCTCCACGTACGGCCCGTACCGGCCGACGCGCAGCATGATGCCGTCGCCGACGGGGAACGAGGAGATCTCCCGGGCGTCGATCGCGCCGAGGTCCGTGACCAGTTCCTTGAGGCCGCCGAGGTGGTCCCCGTCGCCGTTGCCCGCGGCCGAGGCGGCGCCGACGTCCTCGCCGTCCCCGCCCTCACCGAAGTAGAAGCGCTTGAGCCACGGCACGGAGTGCGCCTCGCCCCGCGCGATGCGGTCGAGGTCGTCCTCCATGCGGGCCGTGAAGTCGTAGTCGACCAGCCGGCCGAAGTGCGTCTCCAGCAGGTTGACCACGGCGAAGGAGAGGAAGGACGGGACGAGCGCCGTGCCCTTCTTGAACACGTAACCGCGGTCGAGAATCGTCCCGATGATCGAGGCGTACGTGGACGGGCGGCCGATCTCGCGCTCTTCCAGCTCCTTGACCAGCGACGCCTCGGTGTAGCGGGCCGGGGGCTTGGTGGCGTGGCCGTCGACCGTCAGCTCCTCGGCGGAGAGCGCGTCGCCCTCGGCGACCTGCGGCAGCCGGCGCTCGCGGTCGTCCAGCTCGGCGTTCGGGTCGTCCGCGCCTTCGACGTACGCCTTCATGAAGCCGTGGAAGGTGATCGTCTTGCCGGACGCGGAGAATTCCGCCTCGCGGCCGTCGGAGGCGGAACCGACGATCTTGACGGTGACGCTGTTCCCGACCGCGTCCTTCATCTGGGAGGCGACGGTCCGCTTCCAGATCAGCTCGTAGAGGCGGAACTGGTCGCCGGACAGACCCGTCTCGGCGGGAGTGCGGAAACGATCACCCGAGGGCCGGATCGCCTCGTGCGCCTCCTGCGCGTTCTTGACCTTGCCGGCGTACGTGCGCGGCTTGTCCGGCAGGTAGTTCGCCCCGTAGAGCTGCGTGACCTGCGCGCGGGCCGCCGAGATGGCGGTGTCGGAGAGTGTCGTGGAGTCCGTACGCATATAGGTGATGAAGCCGTTCTCGTACAGCTTCTGCGCGACCTGCATCGTGGACTTGGCCCCGAAGCCCAGCTTGCGCGAGGCCTCCTGCTGGAGCGTCGTCGTACGGAAGGGTGCGTACGGGGAACGGCGGTACGGCTTCGACTCGACGGACCGTACCGAGAACGAGGTGTTCTCCAGCGCGGCGGCCAGGGCGCGCGCGTTCTCCTCGTCCAGGTGGAGCGTCTGGTCGGACTTGATGCGGCCGTCGGAACCGAAGTCACGGCCCTGGGCGACCCGCTTGCCGTCGACCGCGTTCAGCCGGGCGATCAGCGAGGACGGGTCGGAGGCGTCACCGGCGCGGCCGGTGGAGAACGTGCCGGTCAGGTCCCAGTACTCGGCGGAGCGGAACGCGATGCGCTCGCGTTCGCGCTCGACGACGAGCCGGGTGGCGACGGACTGCACGCGGCCGGCGGACAGGCCCCGCATGACCTTCTTCCACAGGACCGGCGAGACCTCGTAGCCGTACAGCCGGTCGAGGATCCGGCGTGTCTCCTGGGCGTCGACCATGCGCGTGTTCAGCTCGCGCGGGTTGGCGACGGCGGCCCTGATCGCGTCCTTGGTGATCTCGTGGAAGACCATCCGGTGGACGGGGACCTTGGGCTTGAGGACTTCCTGGAGGTGCCACGCGATGGCTTCGCCCTCGCGGTCCTCATCAGTGGCGAGGTAGAGCTCGTCGGACTCGGCCAGCAGCTCCTTGAGCTTTCTGACCTGGGCCTTCTTGTCGGCATTGACGACGTAGATCGGCTGGAAGTCGTTGTCCACGTCCACACCGAGTCGGCGTACCTCGCCGGTGTACTTCTCGGGCACCTCGGCGGCACCGTTCGGGAGGTCGCGGATGTGCCCGACGCTCGCCTCGACGACATAGCCGGGGCCGAGGTAGCCCTTGATCGTCTTCGCCTTGGCAGGCGACTCGACGATGACGAGTCGGCGGCCGCCGTGTGCGGCTTCGCTGGTCGGGGACAACTTCGCTCTTCTCTCCGGATCGACACTCGGTGGGCCCGTACGCCAGTACGGCAGAACGGCACGGCGGGACCGGTACGGCCCAGCGGTGACGCTGCTTCGCTGCGGAGTGTGACGGTACAACCCGCCCCCGTGTCAAACGGCAAAAGACCGCAACGGCCACTCGAACGGTAACCCGACTCCGGGCATTCCTGCCGCCCGGACCCCCGGGCCCGTCGCGTCGGACCGCTTCCCCGGTGATTCCGGGGCGGGCCGGGAGGGGGGTCGTGCGCCGGGGGTACGGAGAGGGTCCGGTGCAGGTCCGGCGGGTGCGGGGCACTGTGCGGAGGCGCCTGTCGATCATGGACGGGAGATTCCGGTCCTCAATCGGAAAGCGGGGCTCGGATCGGCGATCAGATCTCGGATCGAGGATCGGATCGGAGCGCGGGGGTCAGAGCCGGCGATCGGACGGCGGGGATCAGACGGCGCGGATCAGAGGAGATCGGACGCGGGCTCGGAGGGGATCGGTCGGTGGGGACCAGAGCGGTTCGGACGCGGGGCTCAGATGCGGCCGAAGCACCAGACGCCGAGCGCGAGAAAAGCCACGCCTGAGAGGGTCGCGAGCGTGATGGATGCCGCGGCCCCGACCCCGTGGGCCACCGGCGCGCGGTGCAGGACCCGTACCCCGGTCCACAGCAGCAGCGCGGCGCCGAACAGCGCGAAGGCCGTCCCCGCGAAGATCGCCGGCCCGCTCTCCATGCCCGCACCCCGTTCACTCCGTCGTACCCGGCGCCCGTTCCCGAGCGCCGCGACCCAGGAGCCCGAGGCTGGCAGCCCGGGACGTCAGGAGTACGAATTTCGGGTGAACGCCACGCGCAGGTTCACCCGGAAGCCGGTTCCAGGAAGCCCTCCTCCACCAGGAGCCGGATCGACTGCGGCGTACGGTCCCGGAGCAGCACCGGGTCCTCGCCCATGACCTGCGCGATGGCGTCCAGGATCCGCCCGGCGCTGAGCGTGCCGTCACAGACCCCGGCGAAGCCCGCCCCGACCGTGTCGACCTTCGTGGCCCGCCGCATCCCCCGGTGCTGGCGCAGCACCACGTGCTCGGGGTCCTCCGCGCCCGGCAGCCCCACCTGCTCCTGGACGACCTCGGTCGCCAGGACGAAGTGGTCGGCGAGCAGCGCCGCGTCGTCGTGCGCCCGCAGGTAGTCCTGTCGTTCGAAGTGCGCCTGTACGGCGTCGCCGAGCGGCTGCTCCACCGAGTGCGGCCACTCCTCCGCGACGACCGACGGCTGCTCGGCGCCGGACTTCCTGAGCGTGATCCAGCCGAAGCCGACCGCCTTGGTCCCACGGGACTCGAACTCGTCGAGCCACGCCCCGTACCGCGCCGCGTACGCCTCCGGGTCGCTCCGGTGGTCGCCGCTGTCGCGCAGCCACAACTCCGCGTACTGCGTGATGTCCTGGACCTCCCGCTGGACGATCCACGCGTCGCAGCCGCGCGGCACCCAGGAGCGCAGCCGCTCCTGCCACTCCTCCCCCTCCATGTGCTCCCAGTTGGCGAGAAACTGCGCGTACCCGCCCAGGTTCAGCCGGTCCCCCGCCTGCGACACCAGCGTCCGGCACAGATCGTCGCCGGCCATTCCGCCGTCCCGGTAGGTGAGCCGGGCGCCGGGCGAGATCACGAAGGGCGGATTCGAGACGATGAGGTCGTACGTCTCGTCCGCGACCGGCTCGAACAGGGACCCCTCGCGCAGGTCGGCCTCGGGCGCCCCGGAGAGCGCCAGGGTCAGGCGGGTGAAGGCGAGGGCGCGCGGATTGAGGTCGGTGGCCGTCACGCGTGTGGCGTGCCGGGTCGCGTGCAGCGCCTGGATGCCGGAGCCCGTGCCGAGGTCGAGGGCGCTCTCCACGGGGGTCCGTACGGTGATTCCGGCCAAGGTCGTCGAGGCCCCGCCGACGCCGAGCACGACCCCTTCGTCGTGGTCCCCCACGCCTCCCGCGCCGCCGACGGCGCACCCCAGGTCGGAAACGATGAACCAGTCCTGCCCCTCGGGGCCGCCGTACGGCCGTACGTCGACCGTGGCGCGGATCTCGTCCCCGTCCTCGATGATCCAGCCCCCGGCCAGCGCCTCGGGGAGTGCCAGGGCGCCCTCCGCGTGCTCCCGGGCGACGGGGCGCTGGAGCAGGAAGAGCCGTACGAGCGATTCGAGCGCGGTGTGGCCCTCGGTGGCACGCAGGGCGGGCACGGTCTCGCTGCGGGCCAGCGCGGTGTAGGCCGGGGCGCCGAGCAGGTCGAGCAGACCGTCGGCGGTGAAGTCCGCGGCGAGGAGGACCTCACGGAGTCGGGACGAGTGGTCGGGCGAGGGAAGGCTGGTCGTACTCACCTCACCATTGTGGCGGTTGTCACTGACAACGGCCCGCGGCCCGCCGCCCGGAAGGGGCGCGGCGGGCCGCGGTGTCGCGAGTCTTCCCCGCGGTGACGAGCGTGCGGACGGGGTCACCGGTCCGCGGACGGGGTTACGAGTCCGCGGACGGGCTCGCGGCGTCCGAGGCGGACGGCGACGGCTTCTGGCAGCCGGGCTGCTTCGCCATGGCCTTGCCGACCTCGCCGGACTGGAGCTTCTGGAGCGCGTCGTCACCGCTCTTGCTGAGCTTGTCGAGCTCCTCGGCGACACCGGTCAGGCCGTCGGCGAACTTCGCCTGGTCCTTGGTGTCGAGCGCGTCGACCTTCTGCTTGAGGCCCGCGTAGGCGGCCGAGGTGGCGTTGAGTTCCTTGACGGCTTCCTGCTGGGTCGTCGCGCCGTCCTTGACGGGCGGCGCGCCCGCGCCGTTCACGGCGGATCCCAGGGCCTTGTAGGCGTCCGAGATGGACTGGAAGGCCGCCGAGTCCGTCTTCTGGACGTCGGCCGGCTTGCTGCTGTCCGAGGTCACCTGCTGGATGGAGACGTTGGCGTCCGCGATCTTCTTCAGCTGTGGCTGCACCTGGTCGCAGACCTGCTTCGCCCAGTCGTTCACCTTGTTGTCGCTGTCGTCGCCGCTGCTACAGCCGGTCAGCGCCATGAGCAGTGCCGCACCGCCGGACAGCGCGGCCACAAGCTTCTTGTTCACCGGTTTGGTCCCTTCCAAGGCTCTCGGCCCCGGAACATACACGCCATGTGGGCTACACCCGCGCGCCGGACGTCCGGTTCATGTCGCATTGGAGCCATTTGCACCAGCAACAGGGGAGAGACACCTCACCTCGCTGCCCTTCTGTGCGCGGGGCGGTGGGCGACCTGCGCGCGGGGCGATGGGCGACCGGGCGGACAACGCCCCCCGTAAAACAAGAAGAGCCCTGCTCGGCAGGGCCTTTCTTGAAAGGAATCAGGAATTCACGGCAGCGCTACGGCGTCGGCCGTCGGCCAGGTCATCCGGATGACGCCACCGTCGTCGTCCGAGGTGACTTCGACGTCGTCGACGAGCCCGCTGATGACCGCGAGTCCCATCTCGTCCTCACCGTCGGCGTCATGGTCGTACAGATCGCCGGCCGGCGCTCCGCCGCCCGCCTCCGGGGCTTCGGTGGCGACGCTGCCCGTGCTCGGCACCTCGTCGCCGACCTCGATGGAGAAGGTCTTCTCCTCCTCGATGAGGACAACTCTCACCGGGGCGGTGATGCCATGACTGCGATGCAGCCCGACCGCCCGGCTGCATGCCTCACCGACCGCGAGTCTGACCTCGTCCAACACAGCTTCATCGACGCCGGCCCGGCGCGCCACGGCGGCCGCCACCAGACGGGCCGTCCTGACATGTTCGGGCTGGGCGCTGAAGCGGAGTTCAACGGTGGCCATGCGATCCCCCTCGAACGTACGAGCGTGCAAACTCACAGGACGCGGGCGCCCGGGCACACGGCCCGGAGCCCACCGCCCTTCCTCCGGAAGGTGGCGACCGACCTCAGTCGGTGGCCGCCACGGCCTCGTCGACCGTGGTGTGGATGGGGAACACCTTGGTCAGGCCGGTGATCCGGAAGATCTTGAGAATGCGCTCCTGGTTGCAGACCAGGCGCAGCGAGCCTTCATGCGCACGCACCCGCTTGAGTCCGCCCACGAGCACGCCGAGACCGGTGGAGTCAAGGAAGTCCACGCCTTCCATGTCGACAACCAGGTGGTAGCTGCCGTCGTTCACCAACTCGACCAACTGCTCGCGCAGCTTGGGCGCGGTATACACATCAATCTCGCCACCGACCTCGACGACCGTACGGTCGCCACCAGGGCCGGACACATTGCGAGTCGACAGAGACAGGTCCACGGATCCTCCAGCACCTTGCTATCGAGCGGTCGCCCCTCGGGTCTCCCCGACGGAGCCAGGGGACGTATCGCCAGCCGCGATGGCATTCAATCACTTACCAGCAGCCATGCACGACGCCTTGGGACCATTGTCCGTCATGCCAGTGACACACTCGATGCCGATGGCCAGGAATCACCGCCCCCAAGGACCCGCCGAGAGCGGGGAAAGCCGCCCCTCCCCCGGTACGGTCCTCGACCGGCTCGCCGCGGGGGCGGGCCGTGCTGCGCGCATCACCCATACGGAGCACCTGCCCCCGAGGGCGGGTCGTCATGCGGTCTGGCCTGATCGCATCCGCGCGGAGGTGATCGACGCGATCCAGCGGGCCGGAATCGATCATCCGTGGGCCCACCAGGCGACCGCCGCCGAGCATGCCCTGGACGGCGAATCCGTCGTGATCGCCACCGGCACCGCCTCCGGCAAGTCCCTCGCCTACCTCGCTCCCGTGCTGAGCACCCTCCTGGACGGCTCCGAGGCCCCGAACGGGCGCGGCGCGACCGCCCTGTACCTGGCCCCCACGAAGGCCCTCGCCGCCGACCAGCGCCGCTCCGTCAAGGAACTCGCCGCCCCGCTGGGCACCCGCGTACGCCCCGCCGTCTACGACGGGGACACGCCCGTCGAGGAGCGCGAGTGGGTCAGGCAGTACGCCAACTACGTCCTGACCAATCCGGACATGCTGCACCGGGGGATACTCCCGTCCCACCCCCGCTGGGCCTCCTTCCTGCGCTCCCTGCGCTATGTCGTGATCGACGAGTGCCACACGTACCGGGGTGTCTTCGGCTCGCACGTGGCCCAGGTGCTGCGCCGGCTCCGCCGCGTCTGCGCCCGCTACGGGGCGGACCCCGTCTTCCTCCTGGCCTCCGCCACCGCGGCGCGGCCCGCCCTGGCCGCCGGCCGGCTCACCGGCCTGCCCGTCCACGAGGTCGCCGACGACGCCTCCCCGCGCGGCGAGCTGGTCTTCGCCCTCTGGGAACCCCCGCTCACCGACCTCCACGGCGAGAAGGGCGCCCCCGTCCGCCGTACCGCCACCGCCGAGACGGCCGAGCTCCTCACCGACCTCACCCTCCAGGGCGTCCGTACGGTCGCGTTCGTACGGTCCCGGCGCGGCGCCGAGCTCATCTCCGTCATCGCCAAGGAACGGCTGGCGCAGGTCGACCGCTCCCTGGTCCGCCGGGTCGCCGCCTACCGGGGCGGCTACCTGCCCGAGGAACGCCGCGCCCTGGAGAGGGCCCTGCACTCCGGCGAACTCCTCGGCCTCGCGGCCACCACCGCCCTGGAACTCGGTATCGACGTGTCCGGCCTGGAGGCCGTCCTGATCGCGGGCTACCCCGGCACCCGCGCCTCGCTGTGGCAGCAGGCGGGGCGCGCGGGCCGCGCCGGGCAGGGGGCGCTGGCCGTCCTGGTCGCACGCGACGACCCGCTGGACACCTTCCTCGTCCACCACCCCGAGGCGCTGTTCCAGCAGCCCGTCGAGTCGACCGTCCTCGATCCGGACAACCCGTACGTCCTCGCCCCCCACCTGTGCGCGGCCGCCGCGGAGCTGCCCCTCACCGAAGCCGACCTGCCGCTCTTCGGCCCGGCCGCCGCCGGGCTGCTCCCCCAGCTGGAGTCCGCCGGGCTGCTGCGGCGGCGCGCGTCCGGCTGGTACTGGACCCGCAGGCAGCGCGCCGCCGATCTCGCGGACATCCGGGGCGAGGGGGGCCGGCCCGTCCAGATCGTCGAGGCAGCCACCGGCCGGCTGCTCGGCACCGTCGACGAACCCGCCTCGCACGCCGCCGTCCACGACGGCGCCGTCCACCTTCACCAGGGCCGCACCTACCTGGTGAAACAGCTCGACCTGGAGGACTCGGTCGCCCTGGTCGAGGAGGCCAGCCCGCCGTACTCCACCACCGCCCGCGACACCACCGCCATCTCCGTCCTGGAAACCGACACCGAGATCCCCTGGGGCGCGGGACGCCTCTGCTACGGCTCCGTCGAGGTCACCAACCAGGTCGTCTCCTTCCTGCGCCGCAGGCTCATCACGGGCGAGGTGCTCGGCGAGAGCAAGCTCGACCTCCCGCCCCGCACCCTGCGCACCCGGGCCGTCTGGTGGACGGTCACCGAGGACCAGCTGGACGCCGCCCGGGTCAACCCGGAACAGCTGGCCGGCGCCCTGCACGCCGCCGAGCACGCCTCGATCGGGATGCTCCCGCTCTTCGCGACCTGCGACCGCTGGGACATCGGCGGGGTGTCCGTACCGCTCCACCCGGACACGCTGCTGCCGACGGTCTTCGTGTACGACGGCCACCCCGGCGGCGCGGGCTTCGCCGAGCGGGCGTTCCACACGGCCCGCGCATGGCTCACGGCCACCCGCGAGGCGATCTCGTCCTGCGAGTGCGAGGCGGGCTGCCCCTCCTGCGTCCAGTCCCCGAAGTGCGGCAACGGCAACGAGCCCCTGCACAAGCGCGGCGCGGTCCGCCTCCTCACCGAACTGCTCAAGTCCGCACCGGCGGACCCCGAGGCCACGACCGCGCCCGGCACACGGCCTCCGGCCCCGTCACCGGTGCCGGACCAGGAGCCCGCGCCGCGGGCACCGCACCCGGAGCCGGACCTGGTACCGACAGCGCGCCCGGAGCACGAGCCGACAACAGCGGCACCGGGGCCGGGACCGACGCCGGACCGAGCCCCGACATCGGCACCGCGTCCGGAGCCGACGGCAACCAAGCCGAAAGCGACGACCACGACCACGCCGACCGTGCCACCGGCCCGGTCCGAATCCACCCCCCGTTCGGAACCTGGCCCCCGGTCCGAACCAGGCCCCCCGACGAAACCTGATCCCCGTCCCGGACCCGAGCAGGGACCGGCGACGGCAGTGGTGGCCCCGCCCGGGCCCTGACCTCCAGGCCGTACGGGCCGAAGCGCGCCCGTACGGTCACGTCCGCGATCTCCCCCATCAGCGCGCACCGCACCAGCTCGGCCTCCTGGGCGGCGGCCACCTCCGCCGCCCGGTCGCAGGCGGCGGCCCGGCCCTGGAGCGCCCGCCCGGCCGCGCCGAGGGCGGCGAGATCGGCGGCGCCCCCGGCCCGATGACGAGCGGCGACCGCCTGGCCGAGGGCGAGGACCAGCGCGAACACCGCGCACATCGCTGTCGCCGCCATCGCCACCCAGACCGTCGCGGCCCCCCGGTCCCCGCTCATGACGCCACCCCCATGGCCCCAGGGCCTCCAAGGCCGCCTCCAGCTCCGTCCTGGGCGTCCTCAGCCGGAGCCACCGCCTCCGCACCGAGCGTCAGGGCCAGCGCACCCGGCCCGGGGGTGGGCGCCTCCACCCGTACCCGCCACAGGTCCCCGGACCGCGCCATCGTGACCCTTGCGCCCTCCGGAGCGGCCGAACGGGCCGCCGCCAGCGCCTCGGCCTCCGGCTCCGACCGGGCGGCCGCTCGCGCCCCGGCCCGCGCCGCGTCGACGCACCGGATCTGCGCGGATGCCGCCGTCAGGGCCCAGACCAGCGCCAGGGTGAACGCCACCAGCGCCGGGACGGCCATCGCCGCCTCCACCGTCACGGACCCCCGGTCGCCCGTCATGAACCGTCTTCGGCTCGTCGTGGATCGCCCGGGACCCGTCCCGGATCGCCTGCGGGCCGTCGCGGCTGCCCCCTGCTCCGTCGCGGATGGACCGCGGCCCATCGCGGCCACCCCGGAACCCGTCGCGGATCGCCTCCGGCCCGTCCCGGATGGCCCGCGCCCCGTCGCGGATGGCCCGCAGCCGGTGGCGGCTGCCACGTGGCCCGCCGTGGATGGCCCGGGGCCCGCCGTGAATGGCCCGGGGCCCGTACTGGATCGGCGGGACCGCCTCCTCGGTCGCCCATGGGCCCTCATCGGTCCCTGCTGGTCCCTCACCGGTCGCCGACTGTCAGAACCGCGCACCGAGCGCCTCCCCGATCACCGACCGCAGCGCGTCGGAGACCTGTCCGCCCGTGACCACCTTGTAGAGCACCGCCGCCAGCGCGGCGGCGGCCAGCGTCACCATGGCGAACTCCGTCGTCGCCATCCCCGCGTCCGTCCGCGTGCCGCGCAGCCGCAGCCACAGCCACAGCCACAGCCACCGCACACCCGCCCGCACCCCCATGCCGAACTCCCGCATGCCTACCTCCCGTGATCCGTGAAATGAACATGAATTCGAAGAACGAAAAGATCCCGGCGCCATTGACGGCGGCCTCCATTCACCCGCCGCGCAGCAGTCCGCCCGCCAGGCCGATGACCACCGGCGCCACCCCCACCGCCAGAAACGCGGGCAGGAAGCACAGCCCCACCGGCGCGGTGATCAGCACCTGCGCCCGCTGGGCGCGGGCCACCGCCGTACGGGCCCGTTCCGCCCGGAGGCCTTCGGCCAGCCGCGCCACCGGCTCGGCCGCGGGTGCCCCGCTGACGCCGGCCCGCTCCAGACACCTGGCCAGCCCCGCCGCGCCCGGTATCGCGCCGAACCTCCCCCACACCGCGGTCGGTTCACCGCCGAGCCGAAGCTCCGCGGCGGTCCGGGCCAGCCGGTCCCCGACCGGTCCGCCCAGCGACTCACCGACCGCCTCGGCCGCCTCACGCGGACCCGCCCCGGCGGCGATACAGGCCGCCAGCAGATCGGCGGCAAGCGGGAGTTGGCGCGCCGCCTCCGCCTCGTCGGCCGCGACGGCAGCGTCGTCGGGGGCCCGGCTCCTCAGCCACCGCCGCACCCCATACGCCCCCGCGCATCCCACGACCCAGCCGGTCACGCCTCCGACGAGCACATAGCCGGTGACCACAGCGGCGAACACCGGGCCCCAACGCCGCGCCCAGGCCCTCACGTCCGGCCACGTTCGCCGCCGCCGCCCGCACTCCACGGACAGGACCACCGCGAGCCGCTTGCGCACCCGGCGCTCGTACCGCACCGCCACCACCGTGAACAACAGGCACCCGACAGCGGCCAGCGCCCAGCCCACCGCCCACAGCCGATGGGTCAACTCCCCGCTCATGTCCCCACCCCCATGCGCACGATCCGGCCGGCCCACCACAGACCGGCCCCCTCCAACAGCCCGCCGACCGCCAAACAGCCCAGCCCGGCGGGGGTGTGCAGCAGCACGCGCAACGGATCCGCGCCGAGCGCCCAGCCCATCGCCAGAGCCAGCACCGGGAGGAGCGCGAGCACCACGACCGTCGACCACGCGCCGGCCAACTGGGCACGCAGGTCCTCCCGCTGCTCCCTCTCGGCCCGCAGAGCGGCCTCCAACCGGTCGAGACCGGCGGCCAGACCCGCCCCGCCGTCCACGGCCACCCGCCAGCAGGCCGCGAGCCCGGCCAGGCCCTCGCATCCGGGCTCACGCGCCGCCTGCCGCAACGCCTCGGGCACTTCCCCGCCGAACCGCGCGGCGGCCACCACCGGGGCCTCGGCGTCCCCCAGGCCCCCGGTCGCCACCGCGGCCGCCAGCAGCGCCTGGACCGGCTGCGCACCGGACCTCAGCTCCCCCGCCGCCGCCCCGCACAGCGCCACCACACCGCCGGCCCGCCGCTCAGCGGCCTTCGCCCGCTCCCGGGCCCGCAGCCGGCGCCGCACAAGCGGCACGGCGACCGCGCCCCCGATCAGCGGCAGCACGGAGTCCCCCAACACGGCAAGCACTCCCGCCACCGGCAGACAGAGCCACTCCCCACGCAACCGCCGCGCCCGCAGGACCACGCCCACCCGCCACCGCCGCCACGACGCCGCCCACGCCCACCGGCCGTCCCCCGCGCGGCCGGCGTCCGCACCGTCACCGTCCACGAACAGCACCGTGGCCCGTCGCGCCGCCACGTTGCGGTCGACCGTCAGCCAGGCCGCCGCCCCCGCGCAGACCATCGCCGCGTATGCCGCCGCCGACATCGACACCGTCGTCACAAGGCACCTCCGATCAGCATCAACAGCCGTGGCCAGCCCCGGTCGTACGCGAACGCCTCCGCTCCCCACCGCAACGCGGGCACCGGCACCACGAGCCCCGCGCTGTCCCGCTCCAGCACATCCACCTCCGCGAGCCGACGCCGCCCGTCGCGGTCCCGCACCAGATGGATCACCACCGACAGCGCCGCCGCCAGCTGGCTGTGCAGCGCCGCCCGGTCCAGCCCCGCCGCCGTCCCGAGCGCCTCCAGCCGGGCGGGCACATCGGCCGCCGTATTGGCGTGCACCGTCCCGCAGCCGCCTTCATGGCCTGTATTGAGGGCGGCCAGAAGGTCCGTCACCTCACGCCCCCTCACCTCGCCGACGACCAGCCGGTCGGGCCGCATCCGCAGCGCCTGCCGGACCAGGTCCTCCAGCGTCACCAGGCCCGCGCCCTCCTGATTCGCCGGCCGGGACTCCAGCCGCACCACGTGGGGGTGGTCCGGCCGCAGCTCCGCCGAGTCCTCGGCCAGAACGATCCGCTCCCGCTGACCGACCAGGCCGAGCAACGTCGAGAGAAGCGTGGTTTTGCCCGTGCCCGTACCGCCGCTGATCAGGAAGGACTGCCGCGCCTGCACCAGCGCGCGCAGCACCCGGTCGCCGCCCGGCGGCACCGTCCCCGCCGCGATCAACTCCCCCAGCGAGAACGCCTTGGGCCGCACCACCCGCAGCGAGAGATACGGCGAACCGACCGCCACCGGTGGCAGCACCGCGTGCATCCGTGTGCCGTCGGGCAGCCGGGCGTCCACCCAGGGCCGCGCGTCGTCCAGCCGCCGCCCCGCCACCGCCGCCAGCCGCTGCGCGAGCCTCCGTACGGAAGCGGCGTCGGCGAACGCCACACCGGTCAGTTCCAGCCCGCCGCCCCGGTCCACCCACACCCGGTCGGGCGCCGAGACCAGGACGTCCGTCACCGACGGATCGGCGAGCAGGGGCTCCAGCGGCCCCGTGCCCACCAGCTCGCACCTCAACTCCTCCGCAGCGCCGAGCACTTCCGCGTCCCCGAGCAGCCGGCCCTGGGCCCGCAGCGCGGCCGCCACCCGCGCCGGGGTCGGTTCGGCCCCGCTCTCCGCCAGCCGCTGCCGCACCGCGTCCAGCAGGCCGCCCGCCGGCGCCCCGCCGTACGGGACCTCGTCCCGCGCACGGCCGTTCACGGGCTCACACTCCCCTCGCCGGCCAGCGCCCGCTCCCAGAACGCGGTGCAGAACGCGGCGAGCGGGCCACGGGCACTCGATCCCGGCGGCGCACCGCCCTCCTGCGCCTGGGCCAGGCCCGGCTCCCAGGGCAGTTCGCCCACCAACGGCAACCGGAGCGCGCCCGCGATCCACCGCTCGTCCAGACCCGTCGCGTACGGCCCCCGGACCACGGCCCGCAGGTCCTGGAGGACCATGCCGACCATGGAAGCCACCCGCCCGGCCGCCGCCACGGCCCGCAGCTCGGCGGGCACCACCAGCAGCCCGAGATCCACCTGGGCCAGGGCTTCCGCCATGGCCTCGTCGATCCGGCGCGGAAGATCCACCACCACGATGCCGCCGCGCCTACGGGCCGCCGCGAGCACGGACCGCATGGCCTCCGGCTGAACCACCACCGCGTCACCGCGATCCCAGCTCAGCACCCGTAACTCGTGCAGCCGGGGCAGCGACTCCTCCAGCGCGCCCCCGGCGACCCGGCCCTTCGAGGCCGCGAAATCCGGCCACCGCCGGCCTTCGGTCTGCTCACCGCCGAGCAGCACGTCGAGCCCGCCGCCCAGCGGATCGCCGTCGATGAGCATCGTGCGCCGGCCTGCCCTGGCCGCGGTGACGGCCAGCGCGCACGCCAGGGTCGAGGCCCCCGCGCCCCCGCGCCCGCCGATCACGCCGACCGTGAGCGCCTGCCGGCCCACGCCCTCCGCCGCGTCAGCGATCCGGTCGACCAGCCAGCCCTCCGCGTCGGGAAGCCGCAGGACACAGTCGGCGCCGATCTCCACGGCCCGCCGCCACACGTCCGGATCGTCCTGATCGCGGCCCACCAGCATCACCCCCCTCCTGCGGGTGGCACCGCGGCAGCGCGCCGCCGCGTCGTCCCCGACCAGGACCATGGGCGCGTCCTCCCAGCACCCCTTCGCCTCCGGCACCCCGTGGTGCACCTGCGGCTCCGCGCCCGCCGCAGCACACAGCCGCAGCAGATCGTCGAGCAGATCCGCGTCCTCGGTCACGATCAGCGGTCCCGCCCGTCGCCCTCCGGCGACCTGTGCCCGATCGGATGTCATGGATCCCGCCACGATCTCCGCCCCCCTCATCTCTGCCTCGATCCCGGATCTGCGAGCGCTTCTCAGCGGTCTCGCTGGCATCCGGTATCTGTGATTCCGGCTTCCGCGAACTTCGCGGTCGGAATCACCGTGCAGGGGAACAGGAAATCGTGTGGATCTTGCTCGAAAACTGTGGACAACTCACAGGTTGTGAATATCCCGCTCGCTCATACCGGTGACTTCCGCAGCGCAGCGCATCGGCTACGCAGAGTGAGGGGTATGAATGGAAACACGCCGCCGCACGCCGCACCGCAGACGGAATCGAGCGAAGTCAGGAGAGGGGGGACAACGGGATTCGAGAGACGAAAACGCGTCCGGACATGCGACGACCCCCGCCGGGGGGGAGAGCGGGGGTCGTCCCCACAGCCAGACTCGGGGGGGGAGGAGTCGGGCCGGGTTAGCACGGTCGCGAACGATCCGTGACTTCCATGGTGTACCCGACGGCCTTCTCAGGCAAACCCACGCGCCGGACCTTACGCCGAATGGTGGGCGCATATGCTCACCCTCGTGGAAATCCGCTCCTTGCCGCGCACAGCTGCCTTCTTTGACCTGGACAAGACGGTCATTGCGAAGTCATCGACGTTGACCTTCAGCAAGCCCTTCTACCAAGGCGGTCTGATCAACCGCCGGGCGGTACTACGGACCGCTTACGCGCAGTTCGTCTTCCTCGCCGGAGGCGCCGATCACGACCAGATGGAGCGGATGCGGGAGTACCTCTCCGCGCTCTGCAAAGGCTGGAACGTCTCACAGGTCAAGGAGATCGTCGCAGAGACCCTGCACGATCTCATCGACCCGATCATCTACGACGAAGCGGCATCCCTCATCGAGGACCATCACACCGCCGGCCGGGACGTGGTGATCGTCTCCACCTCGGGCGCGGAGGTGGTCGAACCGATCGGCGAACTCCTCGGCGCCGACCGGGTGGTGGCGACCCGGATGGCCGTCGGCGTCGACGGCTGCTTCACCGGCGAGGTGGAGTATTACGCGTACGGGCCGACCAAGGCCGAGGCGGTCAAGGCGCTCGCCGAGTCCGAGGGCTACGACCTGTCGCGCTGCTACGCGTACAGCGACTCCATCACGGACGTCCCGATGCTGTCGTCCGTCGGCCATCCGTACGCGGTCAATCCGGACCGCGCGCTGCGGCGGGAGGCGATCGCGCGCGACTGGCCGATCCTGGTCTTCAGCAGGCCTGTTCGGCTGAAGCGGCGGCTGCCCGCCCTGTCGATGCCGGCGCGCCCGGCGTTGGTGGCCGCGGCGGCCGTGGGTGCGGCGGCGGCCACGGCGGGGCTCGTCTGGTACGCGAGCCGCCGCCGGACGACGGCGCCCGTGTGAGCACTTGCCCCCGTCCGACGGCGCCCATTTCCCTCACCACCACCCGCCGCCCGTTTCGTCCTCGTCCGCTGCCCGTTCCCTAATCGCCAACCGCCCGTTTCGCACCTGTTTGAACATGAAAGTAAAGAAGTCGAGCCGGGGGTTTCGCATCCCTGGGGACAGGAGTACAAAGGAATCAACGGCCCGCGAGACCAAGGACATCCGAGAGGATCACCTGAGAAACGCTTGAGGCCCCACGGACCGAAGCACGGAAGTCGAGTACCCACGCGACGTCGACCCGTCGATTACGGGCCAGCCGCACCAGGTGACGGGCGAAGTTCCCGACCTGATGGGCACTACTTCGAGGACGCTTGGTAACTCGGCGGACGTGTTGGCGGCGGCATCGAAAGTGATGCCGCCGCAATTCTGCCCGGTCCGTCCGGGCGACGGGAATGCGGACCGGACCGCCGTTCGCAATAAGCGCTGGCAAATTCAGGGGCGCGACAGGTTCAAAGCGCGGCCGGTTCAAAGCGCGAGAGCTACAGAACGCGGCGCGTTCAAGCCGCACCGCGCTGGAGGGCCTCGCATACCGCCGTGGACTCCCTCACTCCCAGTTCGATCGCGCGGCCGCAGTGCGCGATCCACGTGACCATCCCGTCCGGGGTGCCCGACAGATAGCCGGCGAAGGCGGCCGCGTACGCGGCGCGGCCCAGCTCCGCGTGGCCGGCCTCCGCCGGGCAGACCGACTTGGGGTCCAGCCCACTGCCGGTCAGCACGATGCGCTCGGCGGCGCGCGCCACGAGGCCGTTGTACGAACCGAACGGGCGCAGCGCCAGCAGTTCGCCGTGCACCACCGCGGCCGTCACCAGCGCCGGCGCCGAACTCCCCGCCACGACCAGGGCCGACAACCCCTCCAACCGTCCCGCCACCTCGGCGGCGCCGGGCAGCGGCGCCTCGGTCAGCGGTCCCGTGGCATCGGCGCCGGGGGTCTCCGTCACACGTTCGCCGGCCAGCCGGGGCCGTCCGACCGTGTCGTCGGCGGGGCCCGCGCCGCCCGCCGCCACCAGATGCAGCCGGGCCAGCACCCGTACCGGTGACTGGTCCCAGATGGAAAGGAGTTGGCCGGCCTCGGCGGTCAGGCGCAGTGCGGCGCCGACCGTACGGGCCTCGTCGTCGGCACCGAAGTCGCTGCGCCTGCGCACCTCTTCCAGCGCCCAGTCGGCGCCGGACAGCGCGGCGGAACCACGTGCCGCGCGCAGGGCCGCCTCCGAGGCGACCTCGTTGCTCCGGCGGCGCATCACCCGGTGGCCGTAGACGCGGTCGACCGCCCTGCGCACGGAATCCACCGCGTCGGGGACGCCCGGCAGGGAGGCCAGCGCGAGCAGGGGTTCCTCCGGCCGCGGAGCGGAAGAGGCGTCAGAGGAAGTCGTACTCATAAGTAGCTAGGCTACGCGCCCGCGAGGGGCGCCCCACCTTGGAGTGGTCTTCTTCACTGAATGTGACCGGCGAACACGGTGAGCCGCTAACCTACGTGAACATGAAGATCGCTTTCGTGGGTAAGGGCGGCAGCGGCAAGACGACGCTGTCCTCGCTCTTCATCCGCCATCTGACCGCCAATGAGGCTCCCGTCGTCGCGGTGGACGCCGACATCAACCAGCACCTGGGGCCCGCGCTCGGCCTCACGGACGAGGAGTCGGCCGCGCTGCCCGCGCTCGGCGCGCATCTTCCGCTGATCAAGGACTATCTGCGCGGCAGCAACCCGCGGATCGCGTCCGCCGACGCGATGATCAAGACGACGCCGCCGGGCGAGGGGTCGCGGTTGCTCCGGGTGAACGAGGACAACCCGGTGTACGACGCGTGCGCGCGGGCCGTCCGGCTGGACGACGGGGAGATCCGGCTGATGGCCACGGGGCCCTTCACCGAGTCCGACCTCGGGGTGGCCTGCTACCACTCCAAGGTCGGCGCGGTCGAGCTGTGCCTGAACCACCTGGTCGACGGGCCGGACGAATATGTCGTCGTCGACATGACGGCCGGTTCCGACTCCTTCGCGTCGGGGATGTTCACGCGGTTCGACATGACGTTCCTGGTGGCGGAGCCGACGCGCAAGGGTGTCTCGGTCTACCGGCAGTACAAGGAGTACGCGCGGGACTTCGGCGTCTCGCTCAAGGTCGTCGGCAACAAGGTGCAGGGGGAGGACGACGTGGACTTCCTCCGCCAGGAGGTGGGCGAGGACCTGCTTGTCACCGTGGGTCACTCCAACTGGGTCCGGGCGATGGAGAAGGGCCGCCCGCCCCGCTTCGAGCTGCTGGAGGCGGACAACCGCTGCGCGCTCCAGACCCTCCAGGACGCGGCGGAGGACTCGTACGAGAATCGCGACTGGGAGCGGTACACCCGGCAGATGGTCCACTTCCACCTCAGGAACGCGGAGAGCTGGGGCAACGCGAAGACGGGCGTCGACCTGGCTTCCCAGGTCGACCCCGCCTTCATCCTCAGCGAAGCGTCAGCCGTGCCCCAGCCCGGCTGAGACCCCGCCGGACCCCGGCCGCGCTACCGGCGGACGGAGTCCGGCGCAGCGGCCCGAAGCCCGGCAGGCGCCCCAGGCGCCGAACGGCGCGAGGGCCGCAGAAGGAGGAATCTGCCTGGCTTCCCAGGTCGACCCCGCCTTCATCCTCAGCGAAGCGTCAGCCGTGCCCCAGCCCGGCTGAGACCCCGCCGGACCCCGGCCGCGCTACCGGCGGACGGAGTCCGGCGCAGCGGCCCGAAGCCCGGCAGGCGCCCCAGGCGCCGAACGGCGCGAGGGCCGCAGAAGGAGGAATCTGCCTGGCTTCCCAGGTCGACCCCGCCTTCATCCTCAGCGAAGCGTCAGCCGTGCCCCAGCCCGGCTGAGACCCCGCCGGACCTCAGCCGGGCCGACACCGTGCCGGCCGGCGCGGGGCCAGGTCGGTCAGTTCTTCTGTTCGGGGCCCGCCGGGGCCCGGGACGGGGTGAGGGTGGTCGGGTCCGTCATGTACGGGGCCCAGCCGCCCTTCGGGGCCTGGCCGACGCCGAGGCCGCGCAGCTTCTCCAGCGTCTGCGGGTCCTGCGCGTCCAGCCAGTCCGCCAGCTGACGGAACGACACGCAGCGCACGTCCCGCTGGACGCAGACCGTCCTGATCGTCTCCTCGATGGCGCGCATGTACGTGCCGCCGTTCCAGGACTCGAAGTGATTGCCGATGATCAGCGGGGCGCGGTTGCCGTCGTACGCCCGGTCGAAGGCCTTGAGCAGGCCGTCCCGCATCTGGTTGCCCCAGTACGTGTGCTTGGCCGGGTCGCCCTTGGTCGTCCCCGACTGGTTGAACATGAAGTTGTAGTCCATCGACAGCGTCTCGAAGGCGCGCCCCGGCACCGGCACCAGCTGGAGCGGCAGGTCCCAGAGGCCCTCGGTCTTCTTCGGCCAGACCTGGTTGCCGACGCCGCTGGAGTCGTAGCGGAAGCCCATCGTCCGCCCGGCCAGCATCATGTTCTTCTGCCCTTCCAGGCAGGGCGTACGGCCGCCGACCAGCTCCTTGTCGTAGTCGAAGGGCAGCGGCGCCTCGGTCGCGAGCCCCGCGTTGGTCTTCCAGCCCTTCACGAACGCCTTGGCCTGGCTGATCTCGCTCTTCCACTCGTCGACCGACCAGGTGCCGACACCCCCGTCCTTGCCGCAGAAGTGGCCGTTGAAGTGCGTGCCGATCTCGTTGCCGTCGCGCCAGGCGCCGCGCAGCTGCCGCAGGGTGTCCGAGATCCCCTTGGTGTCGTTGAAGCCGATGTCCGAGCTGCCGGCCGCGTGCTGCGGCGGGTCGTACTGCCGGGCCTTCTCCTTGGGGAGGAGATAGACCCCGCTCAGGAAGTACGTCATCGTCGCGTCGTACTTCTTGCCCACCTCTCGGAAGTGGGAGAAGAGCCGCTGGCTGTCCTCGCCCGCCCCGTCCCACGAGAACACCACGAACTGCGGGGGCTTCTGACCCGGCTTCAACCGCTGCGGCTTGGGCAGCCGCGGCTGCGCACCGGTGTACGCGGTGGAGCCGTCGCCGATGAGCCGTACGACGTTCTTGGGCGCCGCGGGCGCCTTCCTGGCGCCGTACGCGCCGTTCTCGGCCTCGGGCCCGCCCCCCGGGCCACCACCGGAACAGCCGGTCAGACCGACGGCGAGCGCCGTGACGGCGGCGCCGAAGGTGATTCTCTTTCTGGCGGCCAGCATCCGCCCACCTCTTCCTTCAGGGTTCGCGTACCGAAGTGCCGAGCGGCGAGGTGCCGGCACGGCGCCGAGCGCCGCCAACCTCGCACCACGAACAAAAGGAAGATGAAACGACAAGCCGTACAAAATGACTAATCGCTAGTTCGAGTGATTGATTGACCCATTTGCCCCGTAAGTCATGCCTGAGTCTTTACTCTCCATTACGATCTGTTTACCAAGAGTTGCACTGAGCATCCCGCTGTTGCATCCCGCCGCTGCACGCCGTGACCCACGGCCGCGACCCCCACGTTCCGCGACCGCGCTGCCCCGGAGGAGACGGGAAACATGTCTGCCCGCGTACCCACTCGCGCCGACGGCGCCGCTCGACCGGCCCGTACCGACCCGCCGTCCCCCGGCTCCCGGCCCCCGTTCCGATCCCGGTTCCGGTTCCGGATCGCCGGGGCCGACCTGTCCGCCTCCGTCACCGTCTTCCTGATCGCGCTGCCGCTCTCGCTCGGCATCGCACTCGCCACCGGCGCGCCGCTCCAGGGCGGCCTGGTCGCGGCGGCCGTCGGCGGCCTGGTCGTCGGCCGCCTCGGCGGCGCGCCGCTCCAGGTGAGCGGCCCCGCCGCCGGGCTCACCGTCGTCACGGCCGACCTGATCCAGCTGTACGGCTGGCGCACCACCTGCGCCATCACCGTCTGCGCCGGCCTCGCCCAACTCGGCCTCTCGGCGCTGCGGGTGGCCCGCTCGGCCCTCGCCGTCAGCCCGGCGATCGTGCACGGCATGCTCGCCGGCATCGGCGTCACGATCGCGCTGTCCCAACTCCACATCGTGCTGGGCGGCTCCCCGCAGAGCTCCGCGGTCGCCAACGTCAAAGGACTCCCCGCCCAGTTGGCGGACCTGCATCCCGGCGCGGTGTCGGTCAGCGTGTTCACGATCGTGGTGCTGCTCGCCTGGCCACGGATTCCTGGGCGCGGCGGCCGGTTCGTACGGAAGGTCCCCGCCACGCTCGCCGCGGTGGCCCTGGCGACCTCGGTGGCCGCCGTGCTCGGGGTGGGCCTCCCGCGCGTCGACCTGCCCTCGTGGCGCAACCACGCCCTGCCGGAGCTGCCTCAGGGCCCGGTGCTCGGGCTGATCGCCGCCGTCCTCACCGTCACCCTGGTCGGCAGCGTCGAATCGCTGCTCTCCGCCGTCGCCGTGGACAAGCTGGTGGCCATGCGCAAGGAGCCCGCCGTCCGGATCCCGCGCGCCCGGCTCGACCGCGAGCTGTTCGGACAGGGCTCGGGCAACATCCTCTCCGGCGCGCTCGGCGGGCTGCCCATCACCGGCGTCGCCGTGCGCAGCTCCGCCAATGTCGCGGCAGGCGCGGTGAGCCGGAATTCGACGATGCTGCACGGCCTGTGGGTCGCGGTCGCGGCGCTGCTGCTGGTGCCGGTGCTCGACCTGATCCCGCTGGCGGCGCTGGCCGCGCTGGTGATGGTCGTGGGGATCCAGATGGTCAACCTCGTCCATCTGCGCAGCGTGAAGCGGAACCGCGAGATGCTGGTGTACGCGGTGACGCTGGCCGGGGTGGTGTTCACCGGCGTCCTGGAAGGGGTGGCGATCGGGATCGCCGTCGCGGTGGCGGTCGCGATGCACCGGCTGACCAGGACACGGATCACGGTGGCCGAGCGGAACGGAGTCCACCGCATCCGGGTCCGGGGGCAGTTGACGTTCCTGGCGGTGCCGCGGCTCAGCCGGATCCTCCAGGAGGTGCCGCAGCGCGCGGACAGTGTGGTCGAGCTGGACGGGTCCTTCATGGACCACGCGGCGTACGAGGCGTTGCACGACTGGCAGACCTCGCATCTCGCGCAAGGAGGGACGGCGGAGTTCACCGGCCGGGCCGGCGGGCGGATCGCGGAGCCGACGACGGAGCTCCAGTCCTGCTGCCGTCCGTGGACGCCGTGGCGTAACCACCACTGCGGGGAGCATCCGGCGGCGGAACCGGCTGTCGCCGAGGTGTCGGGAGCCAGCCCGTCAGGCCCGGTCGCCTCCGACGCGATCTCGTTCGGTACGGCTTCATCCGGTACGGCTTCATCCGGTACGGGTCCGTCCGACGCAGGTCCGTTCGGTACGGGCGCACCAGGACGCTTCCCCGCCTCCCCCACCCCGTCCTCCGCGTCCGCCTCCCCCGCTCCCTCCCCCTCGACCACAGGCCCCCCGGTGCTCCGTAACAGCACGTCGGGCCTCGGCACGTCAGCCCCGCGCGTCACCCAGCCGCACCTCGAAGGACGGCGCCCCGTGGGCGGTGGGGCGAGCAGTCGTCAACTCGCCAGCGGCATCAGCTCGTTCCAGCGCAACACGGCCCCCCGCGTCCGGGACGAGCTGGCGCGGCTCGCCCGGGAGGGGCAGCGGCCGTCGCAGCTGTTCCTCACCTGCGCCGACTCCCGGCTGGTCACCAGCATGATCACGTCCAGCGGCCCGGGCGACCTCTTCACCGTACGGAACGTCGGCAACCTCGTGCCGCTGCCCGGCGCCGACAGCGCGCACGGTACGGACGACTCGGTGGCGGCCGCGATCGAGTACGCGGTGGATGTCCTCCAGGTCCAGTCCATCACCGTCTGCGGACACTCCGGATGCGGCGCGATGCAGGCCCTGTTGAACACGCCGGACGTCAACGGCGAGCCCCGCACCCCCCTCCGGCGCTGGCTGCGGCACGGACAGCCGAGCCTGGATCGGATGAAGAGCAAGCACCACTCCTGGGCCAGGATCTCCGGACGGCTGCCGGCCGACGCGATCGAACAGCTCTGCCTGACCAACGTGGTCCAGCAACTGGCGCATCTGCGCGCCCACGACGCGGTCGCGCGCGGACTCGCCGAAGGGAGGCTGGAGTTGCACGGCATGTACTTCCACGTCGGCGAGGCGCAGGCCTACCTGCTGGCCGACGGCAGTACGACGGGGAGTTCGGGGGGCGGCTCCGAAGAGGTGTTCAACCGCGTGGCCCCCACGGCCCTGGAGGAGTCGCGCGCCTGAACCGTCCGCCTCCGCCGTCCGTGAGAGTGTGTGGCCCCTTGTGGCCCTCTTCCCCGCCGCCCGGGGCGGAGGGCCACGCCCCTGTGTACGTGAAGAACGTCTCGTACGCGAAGATCCTCCACGTACACAGGACCGCACCCCGCGCACAAGCGCCGCACCCCACACAGGTCTAAACCAATTACCGGAAGGGCCTTGTCACCCGGGCATCCGCCTGATGAGCTAGGCCAGGGACACATAGGACGCCCTGGGGACGCCCGGGAGAGGGAGATGTCGTGAGCAACGAAAGCCTGGCCAATCTGCTCAAGGAGGAGCGGCGGTTCGCGCCGCCGTCCGAGCTGGTCGCGCACGCCAACGTGACGGCGGAGGCCTACGAGCAGGCCGCGGCGGACCGGCTCGGCTTCTGGGCCGAGCAGGCGAGGCGGCTCACCTGGGTCACCGAGCCGACCGAGACGCTGGACTGGTCGAACCCGCCCTTCGCGAAGTGGTTCGCGGACGGTGAACTCAACGTCGCGTACAACTGCGTGGACCGTCACGTGGAAGCCGGCAACGGCGACCGGGTCGCGATCCACTTCGAGGGCGAACCGGGCGACAGCCGCTCGATCACCTACACGGAGCTTCAGGACGAGGTCTCCCGCGCCGCCAACGCGCTGACGGAGCTGGGCGTTCAGTCCGGCGACCGGGTCGCGATCTACCTGCCGATGATCCCCGAGGCCGCGGTCGCGATGCTCGCCTGCGCCCGGATCGGAGCGGCGCACTCCGTCGTCTTCGGCGGTTTCTCCGCCGACGCGGTCGCCTCCCGCATCCAGGACGCGGACGCCAAGCTCGTCATCACCGCCGACGGGGGCTACCGCCGCGGCAAGCCGACCGCCCTCAAGCCCGCCATCGACGAGGCGGTCACCAAGTGTCCGCAGGTCGAGCATGTGCTGGTGGTCCGCCGTACGGGGCAGGACACCGCCTTCGACAGCACCCGTGACGTCTGGTGGCACGAGATCGTCGCCCGCCAGACCCCGCACCACACCCCCCAGGCGTTCGGCGCGGAGCACCCGCTCTTCATCCTCTACACCTCCGGGACGACGGGGAAGCCGAAGGGCATCCTCCACACGTCCGGCGGCTACCTCACCCAGGCGGCCTACACCCACCACGCCGTCTTCGACCTCAAGCCCGAGTCGGACGTCTACTGGTGCACTGCTGACGTCGGCTGGGTGACGGGCCACTCGTACATCGTGTACGGCCCGCTCGCCAACGGCGCCACGCAGGTCATGTACGAGGGCACCCCCGACACCCCGCACCAGGGGCGGTTCTGGGAGATCGTCCAGAAGTACGGGGTGACGATCCTCTACACCGCGCCGACCGCGATCCGTACGTTCATGAAGTGGGGCGACGACATCCCCGCCAAGTTCGACCTGAGCAGTCTGCGGGTCCTGGGCTCGGTCGGCGAGCCGATCAACCCCGAGGCGTGGATCTGGTACCGCGAGCACATCGGCGCCGGCGAGGCCCCGATCGTGGACACCTGGTGGCAGACCGAGACCGGCGCCATGATGATCTCACCGCTCCCCGGGGTCACCGAGACGAAGCCGGGCTCCGCCCAGCGGGCCCTGCCCGGCATCTCCGCCACCGTGGTGGACGACGAGGCCAACGAGGTCCCGGACGGGGGCGGCGGCTATCTGGTCCTGACGGAGCCGTGGCCGTCGATGCTCCGTACGATCTGGGGCGACGACCAGCGGTTCATCGACACGTACTGGTCCCGTTTCGAGGGCAAGTACTTCGCGGGTGACGGCGCGAAGAAGGACGACGACGGCGACATCTGGCTGCTGGGCCGCGTGGACGACGTGATGCTGATCTCGGGTCACAACATCTCCACCACCGAGGTCGAGTCCGCCCTGGTCTCGCACCCCAAGATCGCGGAGGCGGCGGTCGTGGGCGCGGCCGACGAGACCACCGGCCAGGCCATCGTCGCCTTTGTCATCCTGCGCGGCACCGCGAGCGTGGACGACGGGCTCGTCGCCGAGCTGCGCAACCACGTCGGTACGGCTCTGGGCCCGATCGCCAAGCCCAAGCGGATCCTCCCGGTGGCGGAGCTGCCGAAGACCCGCTCCGGCAAGATCATGCGGCGCCTGCTGCGCGATGTGGCCGAGAACAGGACGCTCGGAGACGTCACCACGCTCACCGACTCCTCGGTCATGGACCTCATCCAGACGCAGCTGCCGTCGGCGACCAGCGAGGACTGAGCACGACCCGCACGCACGCGGGGGCACCCGGAGTCCGTCGAACCGGGTGCCCCCGCGCACACCCGCGTAGAGTGTGCGCGACATCGACAAATGAACAAGGAATTCTGGGTGCGCCGGGAAGTCTGGTCGGCAACGTGATCCGCCATGTCCGCCGAACCGCCCCGGAGGTACGACCCCGTGCCAGCCCCCACGGCCACCGCCACCGCCCGTAAGTTCCTCGGCCGGCTGTCGCTGCCCGAGCGCAACTACGTCGCCGACGCGCTCCGTACCGAAACCGTGGGCGGACTGCTCCTCCTCGCCGCCGCCGTAGCCGCCCTGATCTGGGCGAACACCCCGGTCAGCGCGTCGTACACCACCGTGCGGGACTTCCACTTCGGCCCCTCCGCCCTCGGCCTCCACCTCTCCGTACAGCACTGGGCGGCCGACGGACTGCTCGCCGTCTTCTTCTTCGTCGCCGGGGTCGAGCTGAAACGCGAGCTGGTCGCCGGTGAGCTGCGCGATCCCCGCGCCGCCGCCCTGCCCGTCGTCGCCGCGCTCTGCGGGATGGCGACGCCCGCCCTCGTCTACCTGGTGGTCAACGTGGTCGGCGGCGGATCGCTGGACGGCTGGGCCGTCCCCACCGCCACCGACATCGCCTTCGCCCTCGCCGTCCTGGCCGTCCTCGGCACCGCGCTGCCCGCCGCGCTCCGCGCCTTCCTCCTCACCCTCGCCGTCGTCGACGACCTCTTCGCGATCCTGATCATCGCGATCTTCTTCACGAGCGATCTGAACTTCGCGGCGCTCGGTGGCGCGTTCGCCGGCCTCGCCGTGTTCTGGCTGCTGCTGAGGACGGGCGTACGGGGCTGGTACGTGTACGTCCCGCTCGCCCTGGTCAACTGGGCGCTCATGTACAACAGCGGCATCCACGCCACCATCGCGGGCGTGGCGATGGGGCTGATGCTCCGCTGCGTCAGGACAGGCGACGAGACGCGGTCCCCGGGCGAGCGCGTCGAACACCTGGTGCGCCCCCTGTCGGCGGGACTCGCCGTCCCCGTGTTCGCCCTCTTCTCCGCGGGCGTCCTGGTGACCGGCAGCGTCCTCGGCGACGTCTTCACCCGCCCCGAGACCCTGGGTGTGGTCCTGGGGCTGGTGGCGGGCAAGGCGGTCGGGATCTTCGGCGGTACGTGGCTGGCCGCGCGCTTCACCCGGGCGCGGCTCAACGAGGATCTGGCCTGGCCGGACGTGTTCGCGGTCGCCGTCCTCGCCGGGATCGGCTTCACCGTGTCGCTCCTCATCGGCGAGCTGGCGTTCGCCGGGAACGCGGCGCTGACCGACGAGGTGAAGGCGTCCGTCCTGCTGGGCTCCCTCATCGCGGCGGTGCTCGCCGGGGTCCTGCTCAAGCTCCGCGTACGGACCTATCGCGCGCTCTGCGCGGACGAGGAGCGCGACGAGGACCAGGACGGCGTACCGGACATCTATGAACAGGACGATCCCGGGTATCACCTGCGCATGGCCGCGATCTTCGAGGCGAAGGCCGCGGAACACCGCCGTCTGGCGGAACACGCGGGGGCAGCGCGCGATGACGGCGACGGTCCGGCATGATCTGACACACGCGAGAACCAGAGCGAGAAGAGGGAGTCACCGTGAGCGACCCCGGCAGGCAAGCCGCCGACGCAGTCCGGACCGGCGTCATCGTGGAACCCGTCAGCGCCGACCGCAGCCTCGGCCAGTTGGTCGCCGAGGCGACCACCGAGCTGTCCGGGCTGGTGCACGACGAGATCGCGCTGGCCAAGGCGGAGATCCGGCAGGACGTCAAGCGGGGTGCGATCGGCGGCGGGGCCATCGCCGTCGCGGGAATCCTCGCCCTGTTCTCCCTGCCGGTGTTCAGCTTCGCGGCCGCGTACGGCATCCACAACTGGGGACTCGGGCTCGCCTGGTCGTTCCTGATCGTCGGCGGGGCGTTCGTGGTGCTCGCCGGCCTGCTGGGCGGGTTCGCCGTACTCAAGTTCAAGAAGATCAAGCCGCCGGAGAAGTCCATCGCCTCGTCCAAGGAGACGGCGTCCGTCCTCCAGAACGCGAAGCCCCACCCCCGGGGGGTCGGGCAGGAGACCAAGTCTGTGGCACGCTCGTCCGCATGACCGTCCCTGATTCCGCCTCCGCCGTCCGCCTCGATGGTCCGTGGGTCCACCGCGATGTGGCGGCCAACGGCGCGCGCTTCCACATCGCCGAGGTGGGCGACGGGCCGCTGGTGCTGCTGCTGCACGGCTTCCCGCAGTTCTGGTGGACCTGGCGGCATCAGCTGACGGCGCTCGCGGACGCCGGGTACCGCGCGGTGGCCATGGACCTGCGCGGGGTGGGCGGCAGCGACCGTACGCCGCGGGGGTACGACCCCGCCAACCTGGCCCTCGACATCACCGGCGTCGTGCGCTCCCTCGGCGAGCCCGACGCGGCGCTCGTGGGACACGACCTGGGCGGATACCTCGCGTGGACCGCCGCCGTGATGCGGCCCAAGCTGGTGCGCAGGCTCGCGGTGTCCTCGATGCCGCACCCGCGCCGCTGGCGCTCCTCGATGCTCTCCGACCTGTCGCAGAGCCGGGCCGGCTCGTACATCTGGGGCTTCCAGCGGCCGTGGCTGCCGGAGCGTCAGCTCGTCGCGGACGACGCGGCGTTGGTGGGGCAGCTGATCCGGGAGTGGTCGGGGCCGACGCTGCCGGACGAGGAGGCGATCGACGTCTACCGGCGGGCGATGACCATTCCGTCGACGGCGCACTGCGCGATCGAGCCGTACCGCTGGATGGTGCGGTCGATGGCGCGCCCGGACGGCATCCAGTTCAACCGGCGCATGAAGCGGCCGGTACGGGTGCCCACGCTCCAGCTGCACGGGTCGCTGGACCCGGCGATGCGCACGCGCAGCACGGCGGGGTCAGCGGAGTACGTGGAGGCGCCCTACCGGTGGCGGCTCTTCGACGGGCTCGGGCACTTCCCGCACGAGGAGGACCCGGCGGCGTTCTCCTCGGAGCTGATCAACTGGCTCAAGGACCCGGAACCGGACCGCTGAGCGCGCGATCCGACACCGTCGTAAACGGCGTCTCGAACACCATCACGAACACCCGTCCTAAGAAGGGCCACTTGCCGGGCGCATAGGCCAATTGGCCCTCCCCCGCGCGGTTATCGACCTTGGGGCACGGGCACACGTCCCCGTATGGGCTGGACGCACGACTACGGTGACGCACCACGCAAGCGCCGCTCGGCCACTGTGCCGATCACCCACGAGAGGGGCGGCCCGCACGATCAGGAGCATGATCCGAGGCTCGGGATCTCCCTCATTCTCCGCCGCAGGGCGCGCTGGGTCTCGGCCCGGCTGCGCCACCCGCGCACATAGGGACGGGCCCCACGCGCACATAGGCCCCACGCGCACATGGGGACGGGCCCCACCGCTACAGCGCGCACCCCTGGCTGTCGACTTCCTGATTGGCCGTACGGCCCTTCTCGATGTCCTCGCGGATCTCGTCGACCGTCAGGGCGTACCCCGTGTTCGCGTCGTCGAGCGACCGCGCGAAGATCACGCCGTACACCTTGCCGTCCGGTGTGAGCAGCGGGCCGCCCGAGTTGCCCTGGCGCACGGTCGTGAACAGCGAGTACACCCGGCGGCTGACCTCGCCGCGGTGGTAGATGTCGGGCCCGTTGGCGTTGATACGGCCCCGGACACGCGCGGAGCGCACGTCGTACGCGCCGTTCTCGGGGAAGCCCGCCACGATCGCGTTGGCGCCGCTGCGCGCCTCGTTGTCGGTGAAGCGGAGCGGGGTCGCGGGCAGGTTCGGCACGTCCAGCACCGCGATGTCGCGCTGCCAGTCGTAGAGGACGACCTTCGCGTCGTACAGCTTGCCCTCGCCGCCTATCTGGACCGTCGGCTGGTCCACCCCGCCGACCACGTGCGCGTTGGTCATCACCCGGCGGTCGGCGAAGACGAAGCCCGAGCCTTCGAGGACCTTGCCGCAGCTCTGGGCCGTACCGACGACCTTGACGATGGACCTCTGGGCGCGGGCCGCGACGGGACTGCCCGCGAGCGCGGGGTCGGGGGGCTGGACCTCGGTGATGGGCTCGTTGGCGAAGGGGCTGAAGACCTGCGGGAAGCCGTTCTGCGCCAGGACGGACGAGAAGTCCGAGAACCAGGTGGAGGCCTGGGTGGGCATCACCCGTGAGACGCCGAGGAGCACCTTGGAGCTGCGTACCTCCTTGCCGAGCGTGGGCAGCGTCGTCCCCGCGAGGGCGGAGCCGATCAGCCAGGCGACCAGCAGCATGGCGAACACGTTGACCAGCGCCCCGCCGGACGCGTCCAGGGCGCGCGCCGGCGACCACGTGATGTAGCGGCGCAGCTTGTTGCCGAGGTGGGTCGTGAAGGCCTGGCCGATGGAGGCGCAGACGATGACGATCACGACCGCGACCACGGCGGCCGTGGTGGAGACCTCCGCGTCCTCGGTGAGGTTGTCCCAGACCACCGGGAGCAGGTACACGGCGACGAGGCCGCCCCCGAGGAAACCGATGACCGACAGGATGCCGACCACGAAGCCCTGGCGGTAGCCGACGATCGCGAACCACACAGCGGCGAGCAGCAGCAGGATGTCCAGCACGTTCACCGTCGTTAGCCTCGCAGATTCGTCAACGGCCTGGGCAGCGGGGTCGGGCGGGGACGGGCAGGCGGGGCCGGCGCGTCCCGGGCGGGAATCAGCCTGTCACGCGCGCCAGTCCAGCGGGACCTCCTTCGAGCGGTCCCAGGGGACCTCGAAACCGGCGAAATGCAGGATGCGATCGATCAGTCCGGCGGTGAAACCCCAGACCAGGGTGGACGCGACCAGGAAGGCCGGGCCCCGGTAACCGCTGGGGTGGAGGGCGCTCACGCGGTGGTCGGGGTCCGTGAGCTCCGCCACGGGGACGGTGAAGACGCGGGCGGTCTCGGCGGGATCGACGGCGGCGACCGGGGTGGGCCTGCGCCACCAGCCGAGCACGGGGGTCACCACGAAGCCGCTGACGGGGATGTAGAGCGCGGGCAGTACGGCGAAGAGCTGGACGCCCGACGGATCGAGGCCGGTCTCCTCCTCCGCCTCGCGCAGCGCCGCCCGCAGGGGCCCGGTGGTCGTCGGGTCGCCGTCCTCGGGGTCGAGCGCGCCGCCGGGGAACGACGGCTGGCCCGGATGCGAACGCAGGTTCCCCGCCCGCTCCATGAGGAGCAGCTCGGGGCCGCGCTCGCCCTCCCCGAAGAGGATGAGCACGGCGGACTGCCGTCCGCCGCCGCTCTTGGGCGGCAGGAAACGGCTCAGCTGCTCGGGCGCCACGCCCAGCGCGGCGCGCGCGACGGGCATGAGCCAGTCGGGCAGCCCGTCCGTGGTCACGTCGACCCCGGTCGTACGGTCGTCGTATGCCGGGTCGCCGTACGTCCGGTTGTGGTACGTCCTGTCAGCGCGCGTCATCTGCACCCCTGTCGCCTAACGCCTGCCGTCGGCCGGATCGTTCCGCCCTCGTCCGGCTCCACCCGTGTGTGTCGCCGTACGGCTGTGACGCGTCGCCGCACGGCACTCGCGTCGTGCGGCTGTGACGTCATACGGCGCGGGCCCTTCATGCGCTCAACGCGCGCCGTTCTTCCGCGCGGTCGGTGCCGTCGGTGCGATCCGTGGGACCGGTGTCCGGTACGGGGAGACTCGCCGGCTCGTGCCTCATTCCGCGCCCGTACCGCCGCCACCGGCTTCCGCACCGGCACCCGCGCCCAGCGGAGGCGCCGGCCTGCCCGGATAGTCGGCGGGCGGGCTCAAACGCTGCCCCGGGTAGCCGCCCTTCTCGTACTTGAGGAGCTTCTCCGCCTTCTCCGGGTCCGTCTCCCCCACTCCGTACGACGGACAGAGGTGCGCGATCGGACAGGCGCCGCACGCGGGCTTGCGCGAGTGGCAGATACGGCGGCCGTGGAAGATCACCCGGTGCGAGAGCATCGTCCACTCGCTCTTGGGGAAGATCGCCTCGATCTCCGCCTCGACCTTCTCCGGGTCCTCCTGCTCCGTCCACTTCCAGCGGCGCACCAGCCGGCCGAAGTGGGTGTCCACAGTCAGACCAGGGACCCCGAAAGCATTGCCCAACACCACGTTCGCCGTCTTGCGGCCGACACCGGGCAGCGTCACCAGATCGGCCAGGCGGCCCGGGACCTCACCGTCGAAGTTGTCCCGGAGGGCCGTCGACAGTCCGATGAGCGACCGCGCCTTGGCCCGGAAGAAGCCCGTCGGGCGGATGATCTGCTCCAGCTCCTCGGGCACGGCCGCGGCCATGTCCTCGGGCGTCGGGTAGGCGGCGAAGAGCGCGGGGGTGGTCTGGTTCACCCGCAGGTCGGTCGTCTGGGCGGAGAGGACGGTGGCGATCAGCAGCTCGAACGGGTTCCGGAAGTCCAGCTCGGGGTGGGCGTACGGATACACGTCGGCCAGCTCGCGGTTTATCCGCCGGGCCCGGCGGACCATGGCCAGTCTCGATTCCGGTTTGGCCGCCGTACGGATGGGCGTACCCGGCGCGGCCGTCTCCGTCCCGGCTCCGCCCGGGGCCGCGTTCCGGGCCGCGGCCTTGCGCACGCCTCGGCCCGCCCCCTTGCCTCGTGGGGCTTTCGCGGCTTTTTTCGGTTGCTCCGAGGGCTGTTCGCCCACAGCGGAATTACGGTCGGCCGCCACTTCTCCAGCCCTCTCTGCCTGCGCTGTCACCGGCTTTTTGGACACCCGGCCAGCCTAAAGCCCTCCACTGACATCCGCCCCGGCCCTGGCCGATCACCACTCGAATCGGCCTCCCGGGCACGGTCCGGGGCCCCTGTACGTCAAGCTTGTGACCGATCACACGGTTTCGAACACGGGGTGGCCCGGCAGACGGCGAGAGGGCCGTGAGATACGGAGCCACCCGAGAACGGACAGCACGTACGGCATTATGGGGACCCTGGTTCCGCTCTGGTTCCCTGAGCAGGTCGACAAGGAGAGAACACGTGGACGACGTTCTGCGGCGTGCCCCGCTCTTCGCGGCGCTCGATGACGAGCAGGCCGGAGAGCTCCGCGCCTCCATGAGTGAAGCGACGCTGGCCCGCGGTGATGCTCTCTTCCACGAGGGCGACCCCGGCGACCGTCTCTATGTGGTCACCGAAGGCAAGGTCAAGCTCCACCGCACTTCCCCGGACGGCCGGGAGAACATGCTGGCCGTGCTCGGCCCCGGCGAGCTGATCGGCGAGCTGTCCCTCTTCGACCCCGGCCCGCGTACGGCCACGGCGAGCGCGCTCACCGAGGTCAAGCTCCTCGGCCTCGGTCACGGCGACCTCCAGCCCTGGCTCAACGCCAGGCCCGAGGTGGCCACGGCGCTGCTGCGCGCCGTCGCGCGCCGCCTCCGTAAGACCAACGACCAGATGTCCGACCTGGTCTTCTCCGACGTCCCCGGCCGCGTGGCCCGCGCGCTCCTCGACCTGTCGCGCCGCTTCGGTGTGCAGTCGGAGGAGGGCATCCACGTCGTCCACGACCTCACGCAGGAGGAGCTGGCCCAGCTGGTCGGCGCGTCCCGCGAGACGGTCAACAAGGCGCTCGCGGACTTCGCCCAGCGCGGCTGGCTGCGCCTGGAGGCGCGTGCGGTGATCCTGCTGGACGTGGAGCGCCTCGCGAAGCGTTCGCGTTGAGCCACTGGCCGCTGGGCCACTGGCCGCTGGGCCGCTGGCCGCTGGGCCGCTGAATCTGCCGCATCTGTAGGACCATCGTCCGGGCCGCCGTACAGGCGCCCGGACGGTGGCGTGTTCGGACCGAATGATCAGCTGATCAGACCGTGCTCGCGCAGGTACTCCAGCTGCGCTCGTACGGACAGCTCCGCCGCCGGCCAGAGTGACCTGTCCACGGCCGCGTAGACCTGCTCCACCACCTCGGACGGCGTGCGGAAGCCGTTCTCCACCGCCGTCTCGACCTGGGCCAGCCGGTTCGCGCGGTGGGCGAGGTAGAACTCGACCGCTCCCTGGGCGTCGTCCAGGACGGGACCGTGGCCCGGCAGCACCGTACGGACGCCGTCGTCCACCGTCAGCGAGCGCAGGCGGCGCAGTGAGTCGAGGTAGTCGCCGAGCCGGCCGTCCGGGTGGGCGACGACCGTGGTGCCCCGCCCGAGAATCGTGTCGCCCGTCAGCACCGCGCGGTCGGCGGGCAGGTGGAAGCAGAGCGAGTCGCCGGTGTGACCGGGGGTCGGGACGACCCGCAGTTCCAGACCGCCGGTGGTGATCACGTTGCCCGCCGCCAGTCCTTCGTCGCCGAGGCGCAGTGCGGGGTCGAGGGCTCTGACGTGGGTACGGGTCAGCTGCGCGAAGCGCGCCGCGCCCTCGGCGTGGTCCGGGTGACCGTGGGTGAGCAGGGTCAGCGCGACCCGTTTGCCGGCCTGCCGGGCGGTGTCGACGACCGCCTGGAGGTGGAGGTCGTCCAGTGGGCCCGGGTCGATGACCACCGCGAGATCGGAGTCCGGTTCGGAGACGATCCAAGTGTTGGTGCCGTCGAGGGTCATGGCGGAGGCGTTCGGCGCGAGGACGTTGACCGCGCGGGCGGTGGCGGGTCCGGAGAGCGTCCCGCCGCGCGGCTGACCGGGCAGAGCTGCGGCGTCCGTCATCGGGGCCCTCCTTCGGCCGGGTCCACGCGCTTGGTGAATTCCTCGTGCCCCGGCCAGCTGAGCACCAGCTCCCCGTCCACCAGCCGCGCGGTCGCCAGTACGGGCGTCAGGTCGCGGTCCCCGGCCGTGGCGAGCACCTCGGCCACCGAGCCGTACGGCGCGAGCGCCCGCAGGGTCGAGACGGTCGGGGGCATCATCAGCAGGTCGCCCCTGTCGTACGCCTCGGTCGCCGCGCCCGGCCCGATCCACACCGTACGGTCGGCTTCCGTGGACGCGTTCCTGGTGCGCTGGCCGATCGGCAGCGCGGCCACGAAGAACCAGGTGTCGTACCGGCGCGGTTCGAACTCCGGGGTGATCCAGCGCGCCCACGCGCCGAGCAGGTCGCTGCGCAGCACCAGGCCGCGGCGGTCGAGCAGGTCCGCGAAGGACAGCTCGTGGCGGACGAGCGCCGCGCGGTCGGCCTCCCAGTCGTCGCCCGTGGTGTCGCCGACGACGGTCTCCGCCGTCTCGCCCGCGAGCAGGACGCCCGCCTCTTCGAACGTCTCGCGGACCGCCGCGCAGACGATCGCCTGCGCGGAGGCCGCGTCCACGCCGAGACGGCGGGCCCACACGTCCCGGCCAGGACCGGCCCAGCCGACCGGCCGGTCGTCGTCGCGGGGGTCCACACCGCCCCCGGGATAGACGTACGCACCGGCCGCGAAGGCCATCGACGCCTGCCGGCGCAGCATGTGGACCTCGGGCCGACCGGGGCCCGCCCCGGCGCCCGCCACCGCCCCGCCCGCCTCCGCGGGGCCGTCACGCAGCAGCATCACGGTCGCCGCGCGCCGTGGCGTCACCGCCGTGATCTCACCGGCGGCGAGGGCACGGATCCGCTCGGGCCACTCGGGCGGGTACCACTGACCATTGGGCATGGCCGGATGCTATGCGCTGAGCGGACGATGTTCGAGAGGCGTACGGGCCGGCGGTACGCACCGGCTCTCGGCGGCCGGGCGCCGGATCGCCGCCCGGCCGGCCCACCGACTCAGTCCTCCGTCAGCTCCACCAGGATCTCGACCTCGACCGGCGCGTCCAGCGGCAGGACCGCCACGCCTACCGCGCTGCGCGCGTGCACGCCCTTGTCGCCCAGTACCTGGCCCAGCAGCTCGCTGGCGCCGTTGACGACGGCCGGCTGCCCGGTGAAGTCCGCGGCCGAGGCGACGAACCCCGTCACCTTCACCACCCGCGCGATGCGGTCCAGGTCGCCGGTGACCGACTTCACGGCGGCCAGGGCGTTCAGGGCGCACGTACGCGCGAGGTCCTTCGCCTCTTCGGGCGTGACCTCCGCCCCGACCTTGCCGGTGAGCGGAAGCTTGCCCTCCACCATCGGGAGCTGGCCCGACGTGTAGACGTACAGGCCCGTCCGTACCGCCGGCTGATACGACGCCAGCGGGGCGACGACCTCGGGCAAGGTCAGGCCCAGTCCGGCGAGGGCGGCCTCCACCGTCCCGGCGGCGGCGCTGTCCGACACGCTCATGCGGCCCGCTCCCGCTTCAGGTAGGCGACGAGCTGCTCGGGGTTGTTCGGCCCGGGGACGACCTGGACGAGCTCCCAGCCGTCCTCGCCCCAGGTGTCCAGGATCTGCTTGGTCGCGTGCACGAGAAGGGGCACGGTCGCGTATTCCCACTTGGTCATGGGGGCGACTGTATCCGTACGGCGGATGGCGCCGTATCCGTACCCACGGGCAGCCTCGTGCGTAGCCTGCGGCCTTACTGGTTAGGCTCGAATACGTGAGCAGGCTCCAGGTCGTCAGCGGCAAGGGCGGCACCGGTAAGACGACGGTCGCCGCCGCCCTCGCGCTCGCCCTCGCGACGGAGGGCAAGCGCACCCTCCTCGTCGAGGTCGAGGGCAGGCAGGGCATCGCACAGCTCTTCGAGACGGAGGCCCTTCCGTACGAGGAACGCAAGATCGCCGTCGCCTCGGGCGGCGGGGAGGTGTACGCGCTGGCGATCGACGCCGAGCGTGCCCTTCTGGACTATCTCCAGATGTTCTACAAGCTCGGCGGGGCCGGGCGGGCGCTGAAGAAGATCGGCGCGATCGACTTCGCGACGACCATCGCCCCCGGCGTCAGGGACGTCCTGCTGACCGGCAAGGCGTGCGAGGCGGTCCGGCGCAGGGACAGGCAGGGACGTTTCGCCTACGACTACGTGGTGATGGACGCGCCGCCCACCGGGCGCATCACGCGCTTCCTGAACGTGAACGACGAGGTGGCGGGGCTGGCGAAGATCGGCCCCATACACAATCAGGCGCAGGCGGTGATGCGGGTCCTCAAGTCGCCGGGGACCGCCGTGCATCTGGTGACGCTGCTGGAGGAGATGCCGGTCCAGGAGACCGTGGACGGCATCACCGAGCTGCGGGCCGTGGACCTGCCGGTCGGCAAGGTGATCGTGAACCAGGTACGGCCCCACCTCCTCGACGAGGCCGCCGTCCGCGCCGCGTCGGGGGACCGCCGCAAGGAGGTCGCCAAGGCGCTCGGTACGGCGGGGGTCAGCGCCCCCACGAAGCTGGTGGGGCCCCTGCTCGACCAGGCGGCGGAGCACGCGCAGCGCGTGGAGCTGGAGCGCGAGCAGCGGGCCGCCCTGGCGAAGCTGGGGCTGCCCACGTACGAACTCCCCCTGATCGGGGAGGGGATGGACCTCGCCGGTCTCTACCGGCTGGCGGGGGAGCTACGGCAACTCGGGAAGGCCTTCGCATGACCCGGACTCCGACCGCCTCCCGGTCCTCCTCCAGCAGCCACTCCTCCGCGCTCGACGCGGCGGCCGCCCCCCTGGAGATCGACCCCCTGCTGGACGACCCGGACACCCGCATCATCGTGTGCTGCGGCTCCGGCGGTGTCGGCAAGACGACCACCGCCGCGGCCCTCGGCGTACGGGCGGCGGAGCGCGGCCGCACGGTGGTCGTGCTCACGATCGACCCGGCCCGCCGGCTGGCCCAGTCCATGGGCATCGACTCGCTCGACAACACCCCGCGCCAGGTGAAGGGCGTCGAGGGTCCCGGCGAACTGCACGCCATGATGCTCGACATGAAGCGGACGTTCGACGAGATCGTCGAGGCGCACGCGGACCGCGACCGGGCGCGCGCCATCCTGGACAACCCCTTCTACCAGTCCCTGTCGGCCGGATTCGCGGGCACGCAGGAGTACATGGCGATGGAGAAGCTGGGGCAGTTGCGCGCGCGTGACTCCTGGGACCTGATCATCGTCGACACCCCGCCCTCGCGCTCCGCGCTGGACTTCCTGGACGCGCCGAAGCGGCTCGGGTCCTTCCTGGACGGGAAGTTCATCAGGTTGCTGATGGCGCCGGCCAAGGTCGGCGGCCGGGCCGGGATGAAGTTCCTGAACGTCGGCATGTCGATGATGACCGGCACGATCGGGAAGGTGCTCGGCGGCCAATTCCTCGGTGACGTGCAGATGTTCGTCACCGCGATGGACTCGATGTTCGGCGGGCTGCGGACCCGGGCGGAGGCGACGTACCGGCTCCTCCAGGCGCCCGGCACGGCCTTCCTGGTGGTCGCGGCGCCCGAGCGGGACGCGCTGCGCGAGGCGGCGTACTTCGTGGAGAGGCTGGCCGCCGAGGAGATGCCGCTGGCGGGTCTCGTACTCAACCGGGTCCATGGCAGTGGCGCGGCGCGGCTCTCGGCCGAGCGGGCCCTGGCCGCTGCGGAAAATCTTGAAGAGGGCGGCATTGTGGATCAGGAGCCCGGGAATGCTTCTTCTCGTGGCGCCGCAGCCGCGGCGGGCTCTTCTCCCGGAGCCTCCGAGGCGGCGCCCGAGCCGCCCCCGGAATCCGCAGAATCCGCAGAACCCTCGGAGGCCTTCGAGTCTCCCGATCCCGAGCCCCCCGTGTCCGACTCGTCCACAACTGCGCCTGCCCCACAGGCGGATTCCGTCACACCTTCTGTCACAAGTGTGGAACAGCTGACCGCTGGTTTGCTGCGTCTGCACGCGGAACGGATGCAGGTGCTCGCGCGCGAACGGCGTACGCGCGACCGCTTCACCGCTCTGCATCCGGAAGTCGCGGTGGCCGAGGTGGCCGCCCTGCCCGGCGACGTTCATGACCTCGCCGGGCTCAGGGCCATCGGTGATCACCTCGCGGCCGGTCGTAGTACGACCTGACCTGCGAGGACGCGCTCGGAGGCGCGGCTGATCGAGCCGCCACTACCGAGCCGTACGGCCGCGCACGTCCAGGCGCACACCAGGACCGTGCGGTGCCGGCCCGCGGGGCGTACCTCTCGTACCTGTCCCGCGGGTTGGTCGTACGTCCGCGGCTAGCCCGCGGCCGCGTACGTCTCGTACGTCTCGTCGTCCTCCAAGCCCACGGGCAGGAGGCCCGCGCTGCGCTCGTACTCCGTACGCGCGGTTTCGAGCAATCTCCGCCACGACGTGACGGTGGGACGCCTGCGCAGCAGTGCGCGGCGCTCCCGCTCGGTCATCCCGCCCCACACGCCGAATTCGACGCGGTTGTCCAGCGCGTCCGCCAGGCACTCGGTCCGCACCGGGCAACCGGTGCACACCGCCTTGGCCCTGTTCTGCGCTGCACCCTGCACGAACAATTCATCCGGATCGGTAGTGCGGCATGCTGCCTGCGCACTCCAGTCGGTTACCCAGCCCATTCCGGCGCCGTCCTCTCCCGAATCGAGGCTCCCCCACGGCGGTAGCGGCATATTCACCGCTGCCAGTTGAGGACGTTACGGAAGGCGGGCACAGCGCAACACCCCCTTCGGGCCCAATCTTGAATGGTCCGAACGGACTATGCGTGCGTGACAGATCACCCAGGGGAGTGAGCGATGGACATCACTCATGAACCCGGCAAAGCGGGGCAAGAGGGGTGAGTCACAACGGATGTTCAGGGGCAGAAGCAGTCAATACAGACGTGGCTCCCCGCGTTTCGGGTTCACGGGAAGTTCACATCGAGGGCTTGATGCGCAACCCCGCTGCTGTGACAGTTGGGTACAGCTTAGGCCAGAGCCTTGACGCGTGTCCGGCGAATGAGAACGTAGGCTGCCCCCATGCCAAAAAAGCGCTCGGGCGGGGGTCTGACCGGGACCCAGCAGGCCGCCAAATTCCTCGGTGTCAGTGTGCTCGCGGGAGCGGTGCTGGCGGGAATCGCCTTGCCGGCGTTCGGCGCGCTGGGACTCGCCGCGAAGGGAACCGTCGAGGGATTCGACGAGATCCCCGCCAATCTCAAGACGCCGCCGCTGAGCCAGCGCACCGAGATCCTGGACGCCAAGGGCGGCCAGATCGCCACGGTCTACTCGCGTGACCGGACCGTCGTGCCGCTCAAGGACATCTCCCCGTTCATGCAGAAGGCGATCGTCGCGATCGAGGACTCGCGCTTCTACGAGCACGGGGCGATCGACCTCAAGGGCGTGCTCCGCGCGGCCAATCGCAACGCGCAGTCGGGCGGGGTGTCTGAGGGCGCCTCGACGCTGACGCAGCAGTACGTGAAGAACGTGTTCGTCGAGGAGGCCGGCGACGACGCGACGAAGTTCAAGCAGGCCACGCAGCAGACGCTGGGCCGCAAGATCCAGGAGCTGAAGTACGCGATCCAGGTCGAGGAGGAGCTGGGCAAGAAGAAGATCCTTGAGAACTATCTGAACATCACCTTCTTCGGTCAGCAGGCGTACGGCGTCGAGGCCGCGTCGCAGCGGTACTTCTCCACGTCGGCGAAGAACCTGACCCTCGGCCAGGCCGCCCTGCTGGCGGGCATCGTCCAGTCGCCGACGCGCTACGACCCGGTCAACGACCCGGCGGAGGCGCAGAAACGCCGTAACACCGTTCTCCAGCGGATGGCCGACGTCGGTGCCGTCTCGCAGGCGGAGGCGGACAAGGCCGGCGCCGAGCCGATCAAGCTCAAGGTCAGCAAGCCCAAGAACGGCTGCATCACCGCCGTCGACGGCGCGGGCTTCTTCTGCGACTACGTCCGCGAGGTCTTCCTCACCGACCCGGTCTTCGGCAAGACGCGCGAGGAGCGCGCCAAGGTCTGGAACCAGGGCGGGCTGACGATCCGTACGACGCTGGACCCGCAGGCGCAGAAGTCGGCGCAGGCGTCGATCAAGGACCACGTCTACAAGAGCGACCCGGTCGCGACGGCGCTGTCGATCGTCGAGCCGGGGAGCGGCAAGATCCTGGCGATGGGCCAGTCGAGGCCGTACGGCTTCGGGAAGAACGAGACGCAGATCAACCTGTCCGTGAACCAGAACATGGGCGGCGGCGCCGGTTACCAGCCGGGGTCGACGTTCAAGCCGATCGTCGCGGCGGCGGCGCTGGAGCAGGGCATTCCGGCGACGCAGCAGTTCCCGTCGCCGTACCAGATGACGTACCCGACCCCGGTCCAGACCTGCGACGGACTGTGGAGCGACAAGGACGTCCCGGTCGAGAACGAGAACGAGTCGGAGCACGGCCCGTACGGGATGAAGGAAGCGACCGCCAAGTCGGTCAACACGTACTACGTGGAGCTGATCAGCAAGATCGGCGTGTGCCCGGTGACGGACATGGCCACCAAGATGGGCGTCAAGCGGGCCGACGGCAACCGGATCCAGCAGGTGCCGTCGATCACCCTGGGCACGCAGGAGATGTCGCCGCTGACCATGGCGTCGGCGTACGCGACGTTCGCCAGCCGCGGCATGTACTGCACGCCGATCGCGATCGAGTCGATCACCGGACCCGGCAAGAAGCAGCTGCCCGTGCCGAAGTCGACGTGCAACCGGGCGATGTCCGAGAAGACCGCCGACACCATCAACACGCTGCTCAAGGGCGTGGTGGAGGACGGTACCGGTACGGAGGCGGGCCTCGGCCCGCAGCGTCCGAGCGCGGGCAAGACCGGTACGACGGACTTCCGCTACGCGGCCTGGTTCGTCGGCTACACGCCGAACATGTCGGGCGCGGTGTGGGTCGGTGACCCGCAGCACAAGCGGAAGATGGTGGACATCACCATCGGCGGGGCCTACCAGGCGAAGGTCTTCGGTGGCCAGGTGCCGGGGCCGATCTGGAAGGACGCCATGACCGGCGCGCTGGCCGGACACGAGGCTCCCGGGTTCAACGAGGTCAACATCCCGGATCCTCCGAAGCAGGAGGAGAAGCCTTCCGGGGACGCGAAGCCGGGGGACACGGCGGGCCAGACGGACGGCGGGAACGGTGACAACGGGGGGAACGGCGACAACGGTGGCAACGGCGGAGATGGCGGGAACGGCGGGGACGGTGGCGACAACCCCTTCCCGGACTTCTCGGTGCGGCCGGGGCTGCTGAGCGGCGGGAACGGGAACGGCGGCGGGAACGGCGGGGAAGGGAACGGCCAGGACGGCGGGGGGAACGGCCCGTAGGGGCTTCCGCGGTGATGCGCCAGGGCGCCCGGTCGGTTGACGAGTCAGTCACCGACCGGGCGCCCTGGCGTATCAGAGGGTCTCCCCGACGTTTGTACGATTCGCTACTCGGCGGCGAGGTGCTGCTTGACCAAGGCGGCGACGCGGCCGCCCTCGGCGCGGCCGGCGACCTTCGGGTTCACGATCTTCATGACGGCCCCCATCGCGCGCGGCCCCTCGGCGCCCGCGGCACGCGCCTCCCCGACGGCCTGGGCGACGATCCCGGCGAGCTCGTCGTCGGACAGCTGCTGGGGCAGGTACGCGTCGAGAAGCACGCCCTCCGCCTTCTCCCGCTCGGCCTGCTCCGTACGCCCGCCCTGCGTGAACGCCTCGGCGGCCTCACGGCGCTTCTTCGCCTCCCTGGCGATCACCTTCTGCACCTCGTCGTCGGAGAGCTCACGGGCGGTCGTACCCGAGACCTCCTCCTTGGTGATCGCGGTGAGGGTCAGCCGGAGCGTGGCGGAGCGCAGCTCGTCACGGGCCCGGATGGAGGCGGTGAGGTCTTCCTTGAGCTTGGACTTGAGGCTGGTCATGGCTACAAGTGTGACAGGTACGCCACGAAACCCGCCCCAGGATTAAGGGCCTCCTCCCCCGGTCGTACAAAGACCAATACAACGTCTGAGACGATGGGAACATGCGCGCACGTTACGGAGTACCCCTGGGAATCGCGGCAGTCGGCGCGGCCGGAATCGCCTACGCGGCCGGTATCGAAACCCGCTCGTTCCGGTTGCGGAGGGTCACCGTCCCCGTACTGCCGCGGGGCATGCGTGATCTTCGTTTCCTCCAGGTGTCCGACATCCACATGGTGAGCGGACAGCGCAAGAAACGGCACTGGCTCCAGGCGCTCGCGGGCCTGCGCCCGGACTTCGTCGTGAACACCGGCGACAACCTGTCGGACCCGGAGGGCGTACCGGAGCTGCTGGACGCGCTGGGCCCGCTGATGGAGTTCCCCGGCGTCTACGTCTTCGGTTCGAACGACTACTACGGCCCGAAGCTCCGCAACCCGGCCCGCTACCTCTTCGAGAAGGCCCAGGGCCGCCACGGCCTCAACGGCAACGCCCCGGCAGCCTCGGCGGTGCGCAACCCGTGGGAGCCGATGCGGGACGCCTTCGACGCGGCGGGCTGGGAGGGCCTCACCAACACCCGGGGCCGGCTCAAGATCGACGGGTACGAGATCGCGTTCACGGGCCTGGACGACCCCCACATCAAGCGGGACAGGTACGAACAGGTCGCCGGCGGCCCGGCCCCGGACGCGGACCTCTCGATCGGCGTGGTGCACGCCCCGTACCTGCGCAGCCTGGACGCCTTCACGGCCGACGGCTACCCCCTGATCCTGGCGGGCCACACCCACGGCGGCCAGCTGTGCATCCCCTTCTACGGCGCCCTGGTCACCAACTGCGACCTGGACACGGACCGCGTGAAGGGCCTCTCGACCCACCGCTCGGGCGGCCACACCTCGTACCTCCACGTATCAGCGGGCTGCGGCACGAACCGCTACACCCCGGTCCGCTTCGCCTGCCCCCCGGAAGCCACCCTGGTCACCCTGACCCCCCACCCCTGACGGCTCCCCCACTCCCCAAAACCGGATTTCGTCCTAGGCCAGCGGTGGGCTAAAGTAATCGATGTCGCCACCACACGGACGACATCGGGGTGTAGCGCAGCTTGGCAGCGCGCTTCGTTCGGGACGAAGAGGTCGTGGGTTCAAATCCCGCCACCCCGACAGTGAAGTACCAGGTCAGGGGTCTGACCCGCTTAGCGGGTCAGACCCCTGAGTGGTTTCCAGGGCCAGTTGGGAGAAATCTGGGAGAAGATCTTGGAATCTCTCCCGGAGGCCACCCACTGAGGTGGGCGCAGACGCTCCCGCAAGAGGTCATGCGCAGGACCATAAGAGACGGTGGTGGACTCGGCCGAGCGTGACGACTGGTCCACTTCGCGCCAGAAGCTCGAAGAGCGCCGTCCTTCAGGAGCGGCGCTCTTCCGTCCCGGTTCTTCGCCTACAGGGCGGCGGGGGCCTTCTTGTACCAGCCGGTGATAGCGCCTACCAGGTGGACGATGTTCTGCGTCCGCATGATCGGTGCCGAAGCGTTCGGCTCGAAGTCGGCGTTGGCCCCGGTAGTACGCCAAATGCTGGTCTCGGAGACCGGCGCAGCCATGTGCGGGTCGAGGCGCTTGAAGAACTCGGTGATGTCGTCGAGCTCGACCGGATTCTCGCCTGCTCGCAGTTCTCGGAACACGCCACCGAGAACGCGGAGCATACCCACCGAGCCGAGCAGCGAGGCCCGGCGTACTTCCTGGGCCATGGTGAGATCCCCAGGATGACGCTCCGCCTCGGGGTCGTCCTCGGTGAGGGCGGCGAGGTCGGTGAAGGCGTTGGAGATAACGTCCAGGAAGTCCTTGACCTGCTCGATCACCTCGCCGTCAGTGAGAGTCTGCTCGGCCTTTTTACTGATCCGGCCGCCAGCACCGGCGATGACGGCACGGGTGATGTCGGCGACGTGCTTGGCACCCATGAAGTTAGGGTTCTTCAGAGTCATGCGATCCTGCTCGGCGTCGACTCGGCCCTTCAGCAGCGGGTGGTCGATGACGTCGGACAGGGTACGGTTGGCGACCTTGTAGCTGTCGAACCGGGCACGGACGGCACTGCTGATGCCCTTGGCGTTGTCGGCAACGTCCACGAACATCTGCTGAGACTTGATCGGGTCCGGCTCGACATAGATGTCCAGGCCGACGTACTCGGCCTTGAGTCGATTCATCTGGCCGATGAGCTTCTCGCGCTCGGCCTCGAGTTTCGCGGCCTTCTCCGGGCTGACCTTGCGAGCCAGCTCGCGGTCCACCGCGGAGATGGCGTCCGTGATGCGCTGCTTCTCGATGGCAACGCCCAGCACACGGTGTTGGCCGTCGATGGTCCGCAGGCTGGAGATGCCTCCGATCGCCCACGGAACGACGAGGTAGCCGACGGCGCCCTGGTCATCCACCTTCTCGAAGGTGCATCCGCCGCCATCCCGGGCCAGCAGAGCAGGGGCCACCCAGTCCTGCTTCGTGTCGAGGTACTCACCGAAGTGCTTGGCGTGAAGCCGGTCGACCTTGCGGTTGTCCTTATCGACGTTGTTCGGATCGGGGACAGGGAGGATGGTCGGAAGGTCGAGGAGGGGAACGCGCACGCTGTAGACCGTACGGCCGCCCTGAGGGGTCCTGATGGCGAGGTACGTGCTGGAGTCCTGCGGCTTGGACAGGCGCAGCGGGTCGACGGAAATGCTCACGAGAAGCCCCTCAATGGGATCAGCCACGCACTTGACTGGCGAAGCAACAACCGAACAGTAGCGTCCAGTTGACAATCAGGGTGAATAATTTCTTATTACCCAGACTAAGTTGGTGACTACTGAACTCAAGTTGTAGACAAGAGACTGAATTTGATGACTTTTGATCGATCACACTCGTCGGCCTCGCCAGCCACCAGGTTCTAGAGAAGAGCGGGCATGCAGATGGGATAAGCGCTCCATCGTGGCCCGGTAGCTGGAACGCCGAAGTGGGTCAGCTACTCACATGGGTAGCTGGTTAGGGCACATGGCCAACTGGGCATCCAGGGACGCCTCCCACTCAGCGGTGAGATTCGCCAACAGTTCGTCCCGCATCTCCCGGGTGATGTGGGAGTAGCCCAGGCTCAAGTGCCGTGTGCCGAATGCGGCCTGCGGACCTGCCTGAATGCGGGCGTGCCACGCTGTGGTCAACGGAGCTTGGCTTGGCTCCAGTTGATCGTCAGGGGGAGCTGTGGCAGGGCGGGACCTTCGAACGTTGTTCAGCTCGAACGACCGGAGCATCGCCGCCAGTGAGGCGTTCACGAACCGGCAGGCACAGTGGCGGGCCGTAACGGCCAGCCTCGCCGAGCACCTACGGCACGTGACCCGTGCGGACTTCGACGTGGAGGACTTGGAAGCTCCCCGCCGCAACATCCTCGTGTTCCACGGTGTGGGCGGGATCGGCAAGTCCACGCTCTCCCGAAAGATCGAGGCATCGCTGGCCCGCAACGAGCACCGCCCGGCGCCAGCCGTCGTGCGGTCGCCGGCGACACCACCCACTGGGGACCCGTCTGGGAGGTCATGCGGACACTGAGTGGGCTGCACGGAGCAGAGAACGTGCGGCTTGTCGTCTGGTTCGGATGACCCTGGTGGGAATGGGGTGGGGAGGAGATCGGTGGGTCAGGACGAGTCGGTGAGCAGATGGTTCCGCAGCTGGTGGGAGGAAGAGGACACGTGGTTCTACTTCGAGGTCGGCGGCGACGGGTGGGTGAGTCGGCAAGTTGAACTCGAAGGGCCTGCGCAGCGGCCTGTCGCGGCCGCGTCGGCCGGGGACGATGATGCCCGGTACGGCTTCACCGCCGAATTGCCCGTCACCGAATGGGAAGGGCACGTCGAAGTGCCCATGAATCTCCAGGAATTCGAAGAGGTGTGGAACGCGGCCCGGCAACATCTCACGGACCTCGAAGTCTGAGGAACAGCAGGTCAGGACCAGTCCTACAGCGTGCCGAAGATTGCTCCGCGCCAGGTCCAGCCCAACGTGAGAACGGCGTCTCGCAGGAGGTTTCGCAGTTTCCCCGGCGTCGAAGCGGAAGATCTCTGTCGCTTCCAGGCGGCCGTTTTCCTCGCGCCCGATCGTCCAGTGGCGGGAGACGGTCCTGTCCGGTCCGCGTGTGTACTTCGAAGACATCGCAAGCCTCGGCGGATTCCCGACCCGGGTCACTTCCCACTGCTCCTCGACGACACGGACCTCATGGCTCTCCCGGCCCACGCGCATCCGGATCCGAACCGCGCGGGTCAGTGGGGACTCCACAAAAAGGGTCTCCCAGGCGGGCTCCGCCATCCGCCACTCCGCCACCAAGTCGGCTCCCTACGCGGCGCCGTCGCGGACGACGTACGGCACATCCGGCTGATTGAGGCCCAGCAGGGCCGTCCGTACCTCGCCGGCCGAACCTGGCGCGACACCGTCGGTGGGACGCCTGGTTCCGGTCAGCATGTCGAGGCGACCCATGTGGTCAACCTAGGAGGGGTGGGACGGTGGGGCAAGATCCGTCGCCTATGCGAGAGGGCCCGGGGGGGGTGGGGGTGGCGGGAGACTCCGAGCTGCGTGGTGTCCTAACGAACTGCACGAAGGGGTTCAGCAAGTCGTCCAGGATGGTGGGATGTTGCTGGGAGTCTTCCACGTGGTGTCGCTGTAGTTGGGGGTGGCGAGATGACATTTGCGGTGGGCGGTGTGTCCGGACTCATTGCCGGGGAGGTGCCGTTGGAGAAGGTCTTGGACCGGCTTCGGCTCGATCGGCCCGTGTTTCATTCCGAAGCGGATCTTCAGCACAGTTTCGCTCGGGCTCTGTGGGAGCTCGCTCCCTCGGTGCGGTCCAGGTTGGAGGTACGGCAGCCGGCTGCGGCCGGAGGTCGTCGTGAGTACCTTGACCTGTTGTGCTGGGGGCCTTCGGGCCGTACGGCCATTGAGTTCAAGTACTACACCGCATATTGGGCCGGTACGGCCGGTTCGCCGCCGGAGGAGTACGCCCTGAGGTCACACGGGGCTCGCGACCTGGGGCGTCGTGGGTTCGTCTTTGACATCGCCCGGCTCGAGCGCTTCGGTAGCCGGTCCGCCCAGAACGGTCTGGCGCTCCTCATCACCAACGAACCAGGGCTGTGGTCACCGCCCAAGGCAGGCAGCAAGGTGACGCGCGACCAGGACTTCCGCATCCATGAAGGGCGCACGCTGTCGGGGGAGCTTCTTTGGGGTGGGGGTGACTACGAGCGGAACGCACGGGTTTTCGGTGGGAGTTATTTCCTCAGGTGGCAGCCCTACTCTCTACAGGGTGGGACCCATGGGGAGTTCCGGTACCTTGCCGTCTTCACCGGAGCGGAGGGTCAGGGCCCCACCAGGTGATCGTTCAGGTCGCGTTGCCAGACCTGGATGTCACGATCTGCTGCATGACCGACCACGATGAACTGGTGTCCCAGGTCCGGGCGCTAGCTGTTCAGCAGTCCTCACCGCTCCCTCCGTGCGTGGATTCCGTTGCGGTCGCGGAGGCCGAGCGGCTGCTCGGCTTTGGTTTGCCCGCGCTGCTCGTGCGCATGTACGCGGAAGTCGCCAATGGTGGGTTCGGGCCCGACTACAAGCTGTTTCCGCTTGTTGGGGAGGGGCGGACCGTTGTTTCGGAGTACGGGGCCCACTGGCCCGTACAGCAGGAGGAGGCACAGGAGTCGGCGCCTCACTGGCCTCGTGGCGTGCTGCCGATCCTGGACTGGGGGTGTGGCATGTATGCCGCCGTCGACTGTCTCCGGCCACAAGCGCCCGTCCTTCTCTTCGAGCCGAACGCCTACATGGGTGACTGGGCCGACACGTGGTTCCAAGACGCGCCGTCGCTCTTCGAGTGGTTCCGCGCCTGGGTGAACGGCACCGGTTGGTGGGAGGAGGAAGTGATGGGATCCGGGGACGCCGTGGATCCTTTCCCCTGGCCTGAGGCAGTCGAGCGGATCGGTGCTCAGGACGGGTAGGTGTCAATGGGTGCGTTCAGCGGTCTCAGTTGTTTGTCGTGGCGTTCTGGGACGGTACGGAGGTCGCGGGAGTTGTGGCGTACTGGGCTGCTTGGAGTTCGTAGAGGGAGCGGAAGAGTTTGGGGCCTGGGGTGTTGTCGGCGAGCAGGGTCGGGAACGTGCCGCTTTCTGCTACTCGGCCTTGGTCCAGGACGTGGATCAGGTCTGCCGCGCGGACCGAGCCCAGGCGGTGGGTGATGAGGATGACCGTTTGGCCCGCGTCTGCCAGGGTGCGGATTTGTTCGAAGAGGCGTTGTTCTGCCTTGGCGTCCAGGGCCGAGGTCGGTTCGTCGACGATGAGGATCTGGCCGGCGCGGTAGTGGGCGCGGCCGAGGCCGAGGCGTTGCCATTCGCCGCCCGAGAGTTGGTGGCCTCCCTTGTAGCCGCGGGCCAGTAACGTCTTCCAGCCGCGCGGGAGTTCGGCGATCAGGGTTTCCGCGCCCGCGTAGCGGACCGCCTCGTCGAGGCGTTGGTCGGTCATGGGTGCGTCGGCTCTGCCAATGCCGATGTTCACCGCCGCGGTGAACGGCCAGCGGTAGAAGTCCTGTCCCACGACCGCCACCCGCGAGACCAACTCCTGGCGGTCGGCCTTCGATGCGTCCACGCCGTCCCACAGGATGCGGCCCGCGTCCGGCTGGTAGAGGCCGCAGAGCAGCTTGATCAGGGTGCTCTTGCCGCTGCCGTTCTCGCCCACCAGCGCGACGATCTTCCCCGTCGGGATGGTGAGGCTGACGCCGTCCAGCGCCCGCTTGTTGTCCTTGCCCCGGTAGGTGAACTCCACGTTCTCGAAGATGATTTCGGAGGGGTTGGGGGGAAGGGGGAGGCCTCCCGTTGGAATGGACCGGGTGACCGCCTCCTCGCACAGCCTGTGCAGGTCTCCTACGAACAGGCTTTCCTCATGCAGGTAGTTGACCTGGAGGACGAGGTTCTCCAGGCTCGCCGAACCGCTCCGGATCGCCAACACCGCCGTACCGCCCACCGCCAGGGCCATCGACCCTGTCCACAGCAGTCCGCCGAGGGTCCCGTACGCGGCGGCGGTGGCGAGCCCCGTCCAGCCCGCCGCGATCAGTCCCGTACGAGCGGCGAGCCTTGCCAGTCTGCGCTGTTCCGCCTCCTGCGACTGTGACATCGCCCGGAAGTGGTGCAGGAGGAAGGGGCCGACGTCGTGGACGCGGATCTCGGGGGCCGCGTCCGTGGAGATCAGCATCTGGCTGATGAGGTGGCCGGCCCGGGAGTGCTGCACCCAGACCTGGAAGGAGACGTAACGGCGCCTGGCCACCGATAGGGCCGCCCACGCGCTGGGCAGTGTCATCGCGACGAGCAGTGGCAGCAGCACCGGGTGCAGTACGGCCAGGACGCCGGCGGCCGCGACGAGGGACATCAGGGCGTTGAGGACGCTCTGGCAGTACTGCACCATGCGCCGTGCCGAACCCGCCCCGTACTGGGCGCTGTCGAGGAGTTTGTGGAACTCGTCGTCCTCGACCGCCTCCAGTTCCACCCTGGCCGTGTGCGACAAGTACCGCTCGGTGGCGACCCGTTCGACCTTCGGCTCCAGTTGGCCCGTACCCGCCGTGGCCAGGGCCCGCAGCACCGCGCCCACCAGGGCCGTACTCCCTGCGAGCGCCAACGCGCCGCCTGCGTCGGCGAGTCGCTCGGCGGTGGTGCCTTCGCCGAGGAGGTGGGCCAGGACCCGGTTGACGGCGATCAGGCCGACCGCCTGGCTGATCCCCCTCCCGGCCTCGGCGAACGCGACCAGACGCAGGGCGCTTCTGTCCGCCTCCCACGCCAACTGCCCTGTCGTACGGAGCAGTCGGGGCAGGCGAGTGACCATGGATCGGAGGTTCAGCTGGAGGAAGGCGTCCTCGTGCTTGTTCCAGCCCATGTCGTACCGCAGTGCTCCGCCGAAGAGCAGTTCCTCGGACTCCGTTGTGTTGTTCTCGCCGGTGGGGGATTTCCGCCTCGCCATACGCACTCCCGCTCGTGTCGTGCGTGGGTGACCGTCCGCGCTCCCCGGCATTCAATAGCCCCGCACCCCTCGCGGGAGAGGGCGCACAGTGCATCGGCGGCGGCGCACGCGGGGCATGTCCAGCGCGAAGGCGGTGGTACGAGCACCCGGGCCCCCGCTCCAGACGCCGCTCTCGTACGAAGCCGTCAGCGCGTCGCGCCCAGGGACTTCTTGGTGGTGCGGTAGCGGGTCAGGAGCAGGGGACGCAGTCGGCGCAGGGGGGCCGGGAAGTTGGCTGCCATCGCCTCGTAGCCCGGTACTCGTACCGGGTCCTCCATCAGGCCGAACACCAGGTACGGGCTGTGGCGCGGCGCGCCGTGGACGATGGCCTCGCGGACGCGGATGATGTCGGCGTCCGGGACCTGGGGGAACAGGTCGCGCAGGACCGGTTCCTCCCTGTCCAGGTGGGTCGCCAGGAGGTCCTGGACCTTCTGCGCCGACGGCAGGCCGGCGAGGGCCGCCCGGCCGACGACCGCCAGGGTCTTCGCGCGCTCCCCCGTGACGTCCGGGTCGGCGATGCCGTCCACCGCCCTGGCGAGGGTGTGCAGCTCCGTGTCCAGCGCTTCGTGTTCGACGGTCAGGCTGTCCAGTACGGCGATCGAGGCCGGGAACAGGCCGCGGAGGACCGGCCAGAACAGTTCGTCCTCGCTCGCGTGATGGTGATGCACAAATTCGATCAGCCAGCGGGACGTCTTGACCAGGGCCCTGACGTCGACATCCTCCCCGGCGGTCAGACGTGCGAACGACGCGGTGACGAGAGCGGCGCCCCGGCGCATGATCATGTGTACGGCGAGCAGCTCGTCGTACATCTTGGAGCCTTCGGCCCCGGCCTGGGGTGAAGCTGCCATCGTCTGGTCCTCGGCTTCGATTCCGTGACGCGTCCGCCCCCCACAGTGCCCCCGGCGGCAGGGCCGCGCATCTCGGACCTGGCCGGGAGAGTTATCCACAGGCAGTTGTCCACAGGCTGGGCGGTACGCCGACCGAATGTCCTGGCTCGGGCGCAGAATGGGGTCATGACTCAGATCACCGGTTCGATGCCGGATTGGGAGAAGCGCTTCCGGGCGCCGCGGGTTTCGCTGCCCGACTGGGCGGAGGACGCTCCTCAGCGGGCGCTGTTCGTGTCGAACGCGACGGGGACGTTCGAGCTGTACGCGTGGGACCGGGCGACGGGCGAGCAGCGGCAGGCGACGGACCGGCCGAACGGGACCACGGACGGGGTGCTGTCTCCCGACGGCGAGTGGATCTGGTGGTTCTCCGATACCGACGGGGACGAGTTCGGGGTCTGGATGCGTCAGCCCTTCGTGACGTCGGCGTCGGCGTCCGCGTCCGGAGGAGGGGCAGGTGCGGGAGCCGGCGACGAGCCCGCGACGCCGGGGCTCGCGCCCTCCTATCCGGGCGGGCTGGCGCTCGGGCGGGACGGCACCTCCATCGTGGGGCGGTCCACCGACGAGGACGGGTCGACCCTCCATGTCGTACGGCCGGGGCAGCCGCCCGTCGAGATCTACCGTCACCGGGAGTCGGCCGGGGTCGGGGACCTGTCGTACGACGGCGATCTGCTCGCGATCGAGCACACCGAGCACGGGGACGCGATGCACTCGGCGGTCCGGGTGCTGCGGCTGGACGGTTCGGTGGTCGCCGAGCTCGACGACACCGCGGGCGGGACACGCGAGCTGGGCCTTGAGGTGCTGGGGTTCGCGCCGGTGGCCGGGGACAGCCGGCTGCTCGTCGGGCATCAGCGTCGGGGGCGCTGGGAGCCCATCATCTGGGACCCGCTGACCGGTGAGGAGACCGATCTCGCCATCGAGCTGCCCGGGGACGTCAACGCCGAGTGGTATCCGGACGGGTCGGGGCTGCTCGTCACGCACAGCTTCGAGGCGCGCGGCGAGCTGTGGCGGTACGACTTCGTACGGCGCGCGCTGATCCAGGTGGACACCCCGCCCGGGACGGTGGTGGGGGCGACGGCCCGGCCCGACGGGAGCGTCGAGTATCTGTGGTCGTCGGCCGCGCGGCCGCCGGAGGTACGGTCCACGGCGGGCGGGGTCGTGCTCGATCCCCCCGGTCCCGCCGCGCCCGCGTCGGTGCCGGTGGAGGACGCGTGGGTGCCGGGTCCCGGCGGGCGGGTGCACGCGCTGGTGCAGCGGCCGGCGGGTGAGGGGCCGTTCCCGACGGTCTTCGAGATCCACGGCGGGCCGACGTGGCACGACAGCGACGCGTTCGCGGCCGGTCCCGCCGCGTGGGTGGACCACGGGTTCGCGGTGGTACGGGTGAACTACCGCGGGTCGACGGGGTACGGGCGCGACTGGACGGACGCGCTCAAGTACCGGGTCGGGCTGATCGAGCTGGAGGACATCGCGGCGGTCCGGGAGTGGGCGGTGACGTCCGGTCTCGCGGACCCGGCGAAGCTGGTCCTTTCGGGTGGATCGTGGGGGGGCTATCTGACGCTGCTCGGGCTCGGCACGCAGCCCGAGGTGTGGGCGCTGGGGCTGGCGGCGGTGCCGGTCGCCGACTACGTGACGGCGTACGACGACGAGATGGAGGCCCTGAAGGCGATGGACCGCACGCTCCTGGGCGGCACGCCGGAGGAGGTGCCGGAGCGGTTCGAGGCGTCGTCCCCGATCACGTACGTCGACGCCGTACGGGCGCCGGTCTACATCTCGGCCGGTGTCAACGATCCGCGCTGCCCGATCCAGCAGGTGGAGAACTACGTCGACCGCCTGGCGGCCCGGGGCGCGCCGCACGAGGTGTACCGGTACGACGCGGGCCACGGCTCGCTGGTGGTGGAGGAGCGGATCAAGCAGGTCCGGATGGAGCTGGACTTCGCGGCGAGACATCTGGGGTGACCGAGGGGGGTGGACTCAGCGGGGGGGCGGAGGTAGCGGGAGGGGCGAGGTAGCAGGAGGCGGAGGTTGCGGTAGCGGGAGGGCGGAGGTAGCAGGACCCGGGGAATCGGGGGTGGGGGGCGTTCCGTACCGTGGAGGGGTGTATCGCTTCCTGGTGACTCCCCACTGGTGGGGGATCAATCTGTTCGTCGTCCTGGCGATCCCCGTCTGCATCTTCATGGGCACCTGGCAGCTCGGGCGTTTCGAGGATCGCGTCGCCACCCAGAACGCGGCCGAGAAACGGCCCGACCCCGCCACGCGGGACGCCGCGCCGCTGGCGACGCTGCTGCCCGTCGATCAGGAGACCTCCGGCCGACACACGACGGCGACGGGCCGGTACGGCGACCAGTTCCTCGTGCCGGACCGGGAGTTGGACGGGAAGGACGGTTCGTACGTCCTGACCCTGCTGCGTACGGACAGTGGCAAGGCGCTCCCCGTCGTGCGCGGCTGGCTGGCCGACGGCAAGAAGGTGCCCGCGCCGCCGGCCGGCGAGGTCACCGTGAGCGGTGCGCTCCAGGCGTCCGAGACGTCCGGTTCCACCGGGGTGCACACGAGCGGCGGCCTGCCGCGGGGACAGCTCGGGATGATCAGCGCGGCGTCGCTCATCAACGTCGTGCCGTACCAGGTGTACGACGCCTGGGTCACCGTCAGCCAGGCGTCGCCGGGGCTGCTGCCCGTACCGGCCACGGCGGCGGAGAACACCGGGCTCGACCTGAAGGCGTTCCAGAACCTCGGGTACACGGGTGAGTGGTTCGTGTTCGCGGGGTTCGTGGTCTTCATGTGGTTCCGGTTGTTCCGGCGTGAGGTGGAGACCGCGAAGGACCGGGCGTTGGAGTTGGAGCTGGGGCTGGACACCGCCGCCTGAGCGGTTGCGCGTGAGCGGCCGCACCCGAGCGGCTGCTTGAACCTGTTGGCCCAGCCCGCAGCCCCTAGCCTCAGCCCTCGCGCCCCTACGCCGAGGGCGGCAGCACGCCCGTGCGGTAGATCGTGCCCGCGCACGCGTTCGGGATCGTCGCCTGGGCGACCGGAGAGCCTGGTTCCGCCGTGTGGGAGACGGTGACGCTGCCGTCCTCCGTGCCTCCGTCGTCGGTGGCCAGCTGGGGCGCGGTGTTGGTCGTGTCCGTGCCGGACGTGGCGCCCGAGCCCGGGTTGGAGGCGCTGCCACCGCTGCCACCGCTGCCGCCCGACGACACGTTGTCCGTCGGCGAGGGGTCCGGGGAGGCAGGGCTCGTCGGACAGGTGTCGGCCGGCACCCAGGCGAACTGCACCTCGTACGCGCTGTTCGGCGCGAGAACCAGCGCCGACGCTTCCTGGGACGGGTCCGGCAGGCCGCTCGCCTGGTCGCCCGCCGTGTGCTGGACGACCGCGATCCTGCCCGGGTCGGCCGCGCCCGCCGCCGTGAAGTTGAAGGAGCCCCTACCCGCGACCGAGCAGTCGCTTCCCGAGACGTTGGCGACGCGGAAGGTCCCGTACACCGTGCCGTCCGCCGTCGGCGTCCCCGCCTGAGCCGTCACGACGTTGAGCTGGCCCGGGTCGCACACGGGCGAGGAGGCGGCGAGGGTGTTGTCCGGCTGCGCCGCACCGCCCGGACCGCCGTCGACGGAGCCCGATGCCGTGTCCTTGGGCTCGTCGGGGCTGCCGGACGCGTTCGGGTCCTCCGACGCCTCGCCCGGCAGGTGGTCGGTGTCCTTCTCGATCCCGCCCGAGGCCTTCTCGCTGCCGCCGTCGCCCTGGTCCTTCGTACCGTGACCGGCGTTGACGGCGCTCTTGTCCGACGCGCTGCTGGAGTTGGCGACATGGACGAACGCCGGGATCGCCGTACCGCACAGCAACGCGGCGGCCGCGACGCCGACCATCGCCTGGCGCTTCCTGGCACGCCGCGTCGGGACCGCCCTGCGGAGGTGGTCGAGCGCGCCGTCGGACGGCTCCAGGTCCTCCACCGCGGTGTGGAACAGCCGGCGGAGCGCCAGCTCATCGTCCCCGGATTCGGAGCCGGAGCCGGGAGAGAGGAGAGAAGCAAGGCCGGAGTTGGAGCCGGAGCCGGAACCAACCCCTACGGACCCCAGCCCCCCGGCGACGCTCCCGGCGACGCCGCCGCTCCCGCCGCTGCCCCTGCCGACGCCCGTAGCAGCGCCGGCGCCCGTAGCAGCCCCGTTGTCGCCGCCGAGGGCCCTGCCCAGGCCACTCGGCTCGTTCTCCGGCCCCTTGTTCACAATTCCGTTTCCAGTCAGGTCGTTCATTGGCGCGTCGAGCTCGTCGCCCGGCCGGTGGTCGGTCGCACGGTTTTCCGCGTGATCCCCCGCGTGATCCCCCGCCTGGTCCTCCGCGTGGTCCCTCTCACGGTCTCTCTCGCAGTTCCGGTCGCGGTCCCCGTCGCGGTTCCCGTCCCGGTCCCACCCGCCCGGCCCGTGCCGCGCGTTCTCACGGCCGTCTCCGTCTCCCCGGCCGTTCGTACGGCCGAAGCCGCGCCCTTTCATGCCTGCGCCTCCATCACGACGCGCAGCGCCTTGATGCCCCGCGAGCCGTACGCCTTCACCGAACCCAGCGATATCCCGAGGGTCTCGGCGACCTGCGCCTCCGTCATGTCCGCGAAATACCGGAGCACCAGCACCTCGCGCTGCCGCCGCTGGAGCCCGCGCATGGCCTTGATCAGCGCGTCGCGCTCCAGCTGGTCGTACGCCCCCTCCTCCGCGCTCGCCATGTCAGGCATCGGCTTGGAGAGGAGCTTGAGTCCCAGGATCCGCCGCCGCAGCGCGGAACGGGAGAGGTTCACGACCGTCTGGCGCAGATACGCCAACGTCTTCTCCGGCTCCCGTACGCGATTGCGCGCGGAGTGCACCCGGATGAAGGCTTCCTGCACGACGTCCTCGCAGGAGGCGGTGTCGTCCAGGAGCAGGGCGGCGAGACCGAGCAGCGAACGGTAGTGCGCGCGGTAGGTCTCCGTGAGGTGGTCGACGGTCGTACCCGCCGCCACCGTGTCGTCACTTCCGTCGCGCTGGGACGGAATGCGGGTGGAACGCGCGGCGGGCATGCGGGCGATCACCGGCATCCCGCCGGGCGCACGCGGACGCCGGACGGGGCGCACTGCCGCGCCGCGTACCGGGACGATCGCTGTGATGTCGAGAACCTCTGCCACGCCTGTTGGACACGCTCCCCCCCGTCAGGGTTGTACGCGTGAGCCCACCCATTTGACGTTGCACCAAATACCGTCATGCGTACCTGATCTCCCCCAATGCCCCATTTGCTCGCGGCACCCCGCACCCCCACAGGCGCGACCGCATAGACGCCTCCCGGCGAGCGAGCGGTTGCGGAACTCCCGAAGGAAACTCACAGAAAGACTGATACGCATCGTCGGACACGAGGACATAGCAGTTCAAGTGGTACAGACCATCGTCTTGATCACAGGGTGTTCACAGATCCTACAAACACTTAAGGATCCGGGGCTTCCGGTTTTCTCCGGACTACGCGCGGCTCAGGGGGAGTTCAGCCCTTCGACAGCTCGACCGCCACCGCCTCGGCGATCTGCGCCACGTTGAGCGCCGCGCCCTTACGGAGGTTGTCGCCGCAGACGAACAGTTCGAGGGCCCGGGGGTCGTCCAGCGACCGCCGCACGCGCCCCACCCACGTCGGGTCCGTACCCACCACGTCCGCCGGCGTGGGGAAATCGCCGGCGCCCGGGTTGTCGAACAGCACCACACCCGGCGCGGTCGCCAGGATCTCGTGTGCCCGGTCGACCGTGATCTCCTGCTCGAAGCGCGCGTGTACGGCCGCCGAATGGGCGGTGATCACGGGGACGTTGACGCAGGTCGCGGAGATCCGCAGCCCGGGCAGGTCCAGGATCTTGCGGGTCTCGTCGCGGATCGCCAACTCCTCCGACGACCAGCCACCCCCCTGGAGCGAACCGGCCCACGGCACCACGTTCAGGGCCAGCGGCGCGGGGAAGGGCCCGGTGGTGTCCCCCACCGCGCGGCGTACGTCGCCCGGGTGCGTACCCAGATCCGTACCGGCGACGAGCGAGAGCTGGTCGCGCAGCGCGGTGACGCCGTCCTGGCCGGCGGCGCTGACGGCGAGGTACGAGGAGACGACCAGTTCGCGCACCCCGAACTCCGCGTGCAGCGCGCCCACCGCGACGATCATCGACAGCGTGGCGCAGCCGGGGCTCGCGACGATGCCGCGCGGACGGGACCGTACGGCATGGGCGTTGAGCTCCGGAACGACCAGCGGAACGTCCCGATCCATCCGGAAAGCCGTCGAATTGTCCACCACGACCGCGCCCTTGGCGACGGCGACGGGTGCCCACTGGGTGGACACGTCGTCCGGTACGAGGAACACCGCGACGTCCACGCCGTCGAGCGCCTGCTCGGTGAGCGCGAGGACCTCGGTCTCCCGGCCCCGTACGGACAGCTTGCGGCCGTTCGTACGGGGCGAGGCGATGAGCCGGATGTCTCCCCAGACATCGGCGTGCTGCGACAGGATCTGGAGCATGACGGCGCCGACAGCACCGGTCGCACCCACGACCGCGAGCGTCGGCTTTCCGTTCATCGCCGGGTGCCTTCGTTCATCGTCCGGTGCCTCCGTAGACCACCGCTTCGTCGGAGTCGCTGTCGAGGCCGAAGGCGGTGTGCACCGCACGTACCGCCTCCGTCACCTCGTCCGCACGGGTGACGACCGAGATGCGGATCTCACTGGTCGAGATCAGCTCGATGTTCACGCCCGCGTTCGACAGCGCCTCGAAGAAGCCCGCGGTCACCCCCGGGTTGGTCTTCATACCCGCGCCGACCAGCGAGATCTTGGCGATCTGGTCGTCGTACCGCAGCGAGTCGAAGCCGATCTTCGCCTTCGTCTTCTCCAGCGCGTCGATCGCCTTGCGCCCCTCGGACTTGGGCAGCGTGAACGAGATGTCGGTCAGACCGGTCGCCGCGGCGGACACGTTCTGCACGATCATGTCGATGTTGATCTCGTTGTCCGCGATGGCACGGAAGATCGTGGCGGCCTCGCCGGGCTTGTCGGGGACGCCGACGACCGTGATCTTCGCCTCGGAGGTGTCGTGGGCGACACCGGAGATGATGGCCTGCTCCACCTTGCGGTCCCCTTGCGGTTCGTGACTGAGCGGTTCGCGATTGAGCGGTTCGTGGCTGACCCACGTGCCCGGCAGCCCCGAGAAGGAGGAGCGGACGTGGATCGGGATGTTGTAACGGCGTGCGTACTCGACACAGCGGTGCAGCAGCACCTTGGAGCCGGAACTCGCCAGCTCCAGCATGTCCTCGAACGAGATCCACTCGATCTTCCGGGCCTTCGTCACGACCCGCGGGTCGGCGGTGAAGACACCGTCGACGTCGGTGTAGATCTCACAGACCTCGGCGTCCAGCGCGGCCGCGAGGGCGACGGCGGTGGTGTCCGAGCCGCCCCGCCCCAGGGTGGTGATGTCCTTCTTGTCCTGGGACACCCCCTGGAATCCGGCGACGATGGCGATGTTGCCCTCGTCCAGCGCCGTACGGATCCGGCCCGGCGTGACATCGATGATGCGCGCCTTGTTGTGGACCGAGTCGGTGATGACGCCGGCCTGGCTGCCGGTGAACGACTGGGCCTCGTGGCCCAGGTTTTTGATCGCCATGGCCAGCAGCGCCATGGAGATGCGCTCTCCCGCGGTCAGCAGCATGTCGAACTCGCGCCCGGCAGGGATCGGGGACACCTGCTCGGCGAGATCGATCAGCTCGTCCGTCGTGTCGCCCATCGCCGAGACCACGACGACGACCTGGTGGCCGTTCTTCTTGGCGTCGACGATTCGCTTGGCGACCCGCTTGATGCCCTCGGCATCGGCTACGGAGGAGCCTCCGTACTTCTGCACGACAAGGCCCACGTGCGCTCCTCGCTCAATCCGTCACTACTGTCGGCTCAGTCTAACGAGCGGCCGTACGACGCCCCTGCTATATCACATCGTGAGATGTCCCGCTCACTGGATGATCACCGGGGGTCGGCGCGGCCGCTCGGTGAGCATGCATGCCCGCGATCACCGGGGCCACGCGGAACGTAACCCACGTCACATCACAAAACGGCGAGTCGAACCTACGCGAGGGTCGTACGCGAGTGTGGCGAGTGTTGTACGCGAGGGTTGTACGGGAACGCGTCTCGATCGGACGGCTCTGGCATTGCGTGAGCATCACAATCCCCCGGGCGGGTCTCATTTCTTGATCATGGGACGGCAAAGAAACGTATTTTCGGTCAACCAACAGAATCCGCCAGCATCTGCGTGTCGCCGAACGGTGAACGTCGGGCGGGGGGACCGTTGTTCACCGAGACCCAGAGGAACCGTTTCATGCGCAGCACCACCACTGCCCGTACCACCACTGCCCGTACCACCCTCGCGGGCAGCGCCCTCGTCCGCCGTACCGCCGTCGCCGCGTCCGCGCTCTCCCTCGCCCTGCTGGTCGGCGCCTGCGGCGGCTCCGACGACAGCTCGGCCGACTCCGACAAGAAGGCCGGCAAGTCCGCCGACAAGTCCAAGGCGAGCGCCGCGGCCAAGCCCGCGGCGGACGCCGCCGACGCCACCGCGCTGTCCCAGGCCGAGCTGGACAAGCTGGCACTGGTCGAGGGCGATGTGAAGGGCTACAAGATCGCCAAGGCCTCTGCGGCCGACATCGCCATCGGGAAGGGCATCACCACCGACAACGAGGCGTGCGCCCCACTGGTCGACGTCCTGGGCTTCCGGCCGTTGGGCAAGCCCGCCGCGTCGTCGCCCGTCAGGCTCACCAGCGTCCCGGAGAAGCCGGGCGCCGACGCCTCGCCCGAGGACGCGCTGGCAGCCCTCGGCAACATGACGATCGCCGCCGAGACCCTCAACTCGTACGCCGGTCAGGGCGCCCCGGAGGCGCTGGAGGCGCTGAGCGCGGCGGGCAAGGCGTGCGCGGGAGGCTTCACGTACACCGCCGACGGCGAGAAGACGAAGGTCACGAAGGTCGCCCCGGCCACCTACACGGCCGGCGACGAGGCGGTCGCCTTCACCGTGACCTCGGAGGTGGAGGGCGAGGCCACCTCGTCCCCGCTGGTGGCCGTGCGCAAGGACGGCCTGCTCGCGACCTTCATGTCGATCAGCCTGGCCGGCGGCGAGACCAAGCAGCCCAAGGACATCATCGACGCGCAGCTGGCCAAGCTCGGCTGATCGCCTCCCGGCAGAACTCGCACCCCGTCCCGGCGTCGCGCCGGGACGGGTTCGCGCCGGTGTGCGGCTGGTTGGCGGCGGCGGAGAGGGCGGGTACGGGGGTGTCCGCCGCGCCCCTCGCCGCCGCCTGGACCAGTACGCCGCCGGCCACCACCAGGCCGCGCGCGGTGAGCGCGCCCATGGCGAGGGCGGTACGGCGTACGCGCCGGGCGTGTTCGGTACGGCGTGTCGTGGGGAACGCGGCGGTGGAGAGGGTCGTGCAGGCGGGCGCGGTCGTCGGGCCGGTCGCGCGTGTCGCACGTTTCACACGCTTCACACGTCCTGGCACGAGCGATCGAGTCCATTCCGACGACGTTTGTTCAACACGCAACCAAACTACCCGACCACGACCGGAGAACTACCCCACCAGACCCGTGATCTTCCAGAGCGAGCCACCGCCGCTCACCACGTCCGTCGCGTAGGCGTCCCCGTTCTTGTCGACCCTGAAGAAGACGGAGTTGAGGCCGCGCAGGGTGGCGATCTCGACGGCCTGACCGGTGACCGGATTCAGCCGGGTCACCTCCGAGCCCACGGCGAAGTACACCTGCCCGTCGCTCCCGACGGAGATGGACGTCGGCTCGTACTGCTCCGTGGCGAGGCTCTTGACCGCGCCGGTGGCCAGGTCGGTCCGGAGGATGCGACCGGACATCATGTCGGCGGTGTAGGCGAGACCCTTGCCGTCGAGCGCGATGCCCTGGGAGAGCCCGAGGCCGGAGGCGACGACGCGTACGGGCCGCCCGGGCCGTACCTCGTACAACTTCCCGGCACCACCGGTCGCGTACGTGACACCCGCCGCGCCGTGGACGACGCCGTGCAGCGGTCCCAGCCCGCCGGCCAGCAACTCCTGGGAACCGGTGGCGAGGTTCACCTTCCGCAGATTCCCGTCGAAGTCACCGACGTACGCACTGCCGTTGCCGTCCAGGTCCACCCCACGGAGATTGCCGAGGCCCCTGGCGACGGTGGTCGTGGCGCCGGTGGCGAGCGCGACCTTGCGGAGGTCGCCGTTGACGTACGTGATGTACGCGTTGCCGCTCGCGTCGAGCACCGAGCTGACGGGCTCACCGAGACCGGAGGCGAGGGAACGGCAGGAGACGGAGGGGCAGGTGACGACGGCGGGGGCGGCGGGGGCGGCGGCGTTCGTGGCATTCGTGGCGTTCGCCGTGTTCCCGGAGAGGCCACCGGTAAGAACGAGAGCCCCGGCCGCGAAGGTCCCCATGGCGACGGCGGTGAGGCGCACGCGCCAGGTCGGTCGGGAGGTGCCGGTCGAACTTGCCGAAGAAGCAGTCACGATCGAGTCCATTCCGTGTCGGGGCCGAGTGCACGACCGCACAGATGTACGGCCGTACGTGCCGATCCAGTCCGCCAGGAGCAGCCAAGGTCACCCCGCCCGCCCCCACCAGACATACGGCCCCGGGAACCCCAGAGTTCAACACCCGTCAGAAAGCGGCCGGAACACGGTGACCGCGCGCCTCGACCACGTCGCGGGGCCGCGCGCTCATTGCGGCCCCAACCGGCCCAGGTTCACGTGCGTCTGCTGCGGAATCGGGCGGGCCTTGAAGCCGGCCATGGCTCGGCACTCGTCGGCGCGGCGGGCGACGTTCACCTGGGCGGGGACGGCGAGGAACGTGTCCGGTACCCGGTCGATCACCACGCCCGCGTCCTCGGCCGCGTCGTACGCCGCCATCTCCTCGCGGCAGTCCACGCACACGCCTCTGATCAGCGGCTTCACGTTGTCGGCGACGTCACACGTCATGCAGACCATGACCGCGAGATTGACGTGGGCGGGGGCGTGGAACGGCTCGGGCGGCATCTTGTTCTCCAGTCGGGTACGGGCGATCGCCCCCGGGCTCCGCAACGGCTGCGGCAGCCCGGCGGTCAGCGAACGCACCAGGTGATCGGGGGTCGCCCCCCGCGCCAGCCACTCGGCGGCGAGGGATTCGAGCGCGGCGCACTCGCGGGCGGACAGGGTCATTCGGGGCTCGGTACGCCCGAGCCGCGCGAGGATGCGGTAGGCCTCCGAGGGGGCGGGACCGGGGGCGGTTGCGGTGCGGCCGGGCACGGACCGCGGGGGTACGGATACGGCGGCCGGCTGCGCGTTCGCAGGTGCGGGCTCAACGCGCGCGGGCTGAACGGGTAGGTCCTCCGCCCCCTCCCCCGCACGCGCCACTGCCTCCACCGCCCCGGCAACCACCGCCTCCGCCGCCCTCTTCCGGCGCTCCAGCTCGGTGAGGTCGACCCCGTGCAACCGCTGCACAAACGCCGTCCACCAGGCATCGTCCCTGGACGTACGCGAGAAGTACGTGTGCGTCACCCAGCGGAAACTGTTGTCCTCCAGCTGGAGATGCTCCTTCACGCGCCGCAGATGCCCGGCGTCCGAGAGGAAGTTCAGCGCCTTGCCGCAGGCCTGCTGGCCGTAGTCGGCGATGTTCGCCGCGAGGGCCTTGTACCCGATCGCGGCGCCCTCGGGCAGACGATCGATGTACGCGGCGATCGCCGCTTCCCTCGTGCGCAGATGTACGAAGTCGGCCTCGCCACGCGGGCATTGGTCGGGCGCGCAGCGCTTCCCGTACCCGGGATTGGCCGGGGGGTGTGCGGGCGCGGACAGGGCAGCACTAAAATCGGCGTAAGCCACGATCGAAGAGCCTCATCGATTCGTTGGTCAGGCCCCGGGGCCCGGTGTTGGCGCACCGGCCGGGGCCGCTTAATGCTCCGAACGCTAAACGCTCACCACGCTGCGACGCAAGCCGGGCACGGAAAGTCATCTCGCCTGGTCCGCGAGGGACTTGGGTGGGAGGTTGGGTTCCCACCACCTCCCACTCCTATGGGAAGAGCCCGAGCCCCGAGACCCGAAACCCGAGGCTCAAGCCCCGGGCCGACCTGCGTGAATCGCGTACGCGACAAACGCGACCCAGGTCCCGGCGGAGAACCCCACCTCGGGCCCCCCGCTCACCTTGGAGTCCCGGACGTGCACGATGGAGTCGCACCCGGCAACCTCAACGCAGTTGCCGCCTTCGCCGTCGCTGTAGCTGGACTTGAACCACATCAGTCGCTCACGCATCGCTCATCCACCATCCGTTCCAGGAAACGGGCCGAGTCCTCAGTGCCGAGGGCCTCCATGCGGATCATGCTAAGGCGCTCCGTCGCCAGACTGACCTGTTCCGGCTCGGAGGTAAGTTCGCTCGCGAACGGCCCTTCTGCGAAGGCGAATCGATCGTGATCCTGATTCTCCAACAACACCATCGGACCACCGAGGGCTGCTGGGATGGCCCTCGCATACGGCAACACTTGCAGCGACACATTGCGCAGCGCCGCCGCCTCCAAGAGGTGGCGCAACTGGCCTTCACTCACCTGCGGACCGCGCAATGCCGCCTCGTACAGAACGAAACTGAACGCCACCGGCGGCTTCCGGGTGAGAATCATCTGCCGCTCCAGACGAGCCGCAACCCGTTCCTCCACAGTCTCCTCCGCCAGTGAAAGCGAGAAGTTCCCGATGAGGGCACGCGCATACTCCTCCGTCTGGAGCAGCCCAGGGATAAGCGCCACCTCGTAGGACCACAGACTGATCGCCTCGCGCTCCTGCACCATGAAGTTCTGCGCCCTCGCAGGGAACCTCTCCCGCCGCAAATACTGCTTCGCCGCGCTCAGCAACCCCTCCGCCCGCAGCAAATCGTCCGCCGCGTCTAGGAGTTTCGGCGTGGGCATGCGTACACCCTGCTCCATGGCCTTGATCGTGTCCGGCGCGTAATTCGCCGCCGTCCCCAACTCCTCGCGGCTGATGCCCGCCTTCGTCCGCCAACGCTTCAACTGGTCGCCGGCATAGCGCCACGCGACCGGCGAGTGAGACCCCTCGACTGACACAGCTCGAACCTCCTACTGACACACCGCGCCGTGTATCCGCTCTGTCACTCCCGAGCGTAATCATCCATCGACACACTGTGACCATGATTGATGTAATCCGACGATTCGCGCGATCGACCGCGTCCGTGCCCGAGGCACGCGACTTCGCCCGGAGCGTCCTGCGCGACGCCCGCGCCTTCGACCTCGATGAAGTCCTGCTGTGCGTCTCGGAAGTGGCGACCAACGCGGTACGGCACGGGGTGCCGGTCGGCGGCGCGTTCCTGTTGATGGTGTGCGCCGACGACGAGCGCGTACGGGTGGAGTGCCACGACGCAAACCGCACCCGCCCCCGGGTGCGGCACCCCACGACCGACGACCTGCACGGACGCGGCCTGCTGCTGGTGGACGCGATCGCGTCCCGCTGGGGGGTGGGGCCGAGGCCGTTCGGAAAGTACGTGTGGTTCGAGCTGGACGTCGAGCCCCCGAGCGGCGGTCACCCGGCGTCGGACGCCGACCAGAAGGCGGAATGGACGTTGGGGTACGGGATCTGAACGCCCGCGTAGGCAGGCCCGTTGGGCTTGGTGGCCGGCTCGGTCACCGTTGATTTCTCGACACATGGCGTGTCCGCTTCGAAGAAGGCCTGGCCCCTGTCGCCGATGATCAGACCGATCGTGAATCCGTCGGCCGTCTTCGCGTAGATGTCGGGAGAAGCCACGCTGCGGTTCACGGAGATAATGTCGAACCCGCTCTTCTTCCAGAACCGTTCGATGACACCGAGGAAGCTGCCGCGCCGCTGTTCCGAGATGACGGTCAGCACGACCCGTCGGCGAACCACGTCGCAGTTCCCTGCGGAGGTGTCGTCGTGGGCCCACTGGACCTCTGGCCGAATCGCTCCGAACGTGGCGTCCAGCAGCGAGTCCGAACGTTCGGCTGCCTCCTGCATGTTCATGGTGGCCGCGGCTCCCTTGTCATTTCCGGTGTTCCCGCACCCGGCGAGCAGTACGGTCGCCAGCAGCGGTGCAGGTACACGTTTCGCCAACCACTTCATCGCCATTCCTGCGTCTCCAACTGCTCGGGCTTCCCAGCGACAATCCTGGCGATGTTTCCTGCGGACACCCGATCCTCTTCCGGTGAGAAGTAGTTGGAATGCGCTGGTGTGGGTCCCTGTCCGTCGACAAACGGCCGGGGTCCGTCTGCGACGTGGAAGCGTCTGGCGCCGAAGGCCTGGCTCGCCGGGTCCTTGCCGAACCACAGATCGTCGTCGCCCTGGTCCGCGATATCACCTGCGGCATACGCACCTGCCGGACCGGCCACGACGAAGCCCGCGCCGCCCGCCCAAGCTTGCTGCGACGACGGAAGCTTGGTCACCGGGTCGTTCTCGGCGGCTCCGACGAAGACATGGTTCTTGCCTACGCCGAGATCCTCAGCCTTGTCGGCACCGGTGCCCGGGCTGCCCAGAAGGACGATGTCGTCCGCGCCCGGGATCCCGCCCTCTCGTTGAGCCGCCGTACCGACCGTGAACGAGCCGTAGGAGTGGCCGATCGCCGTGAGATGCGGGTCTCTGTGGGTGTTGGTGGCGCCCAGACCGTCCATGAAAATGTTGTAGGCGGGGGCTCCTCGCGCCGCGTCGCCCTCGCCCATGACGTCCAGACTCTGAGGAGCGTCGTAGCCGAGCCACACAATCGCGGCGGAGGAGCTGTCGTGCACCCGTGCGCCCTTCGCGGTGTCAAAACCGCGATTCAGGGTCCCCTCCGCGAACTCCGCGTCGAGCTTCGTCCCCAGCCCCGGCACATACGCCGACACATTCCGCGACGTGTCCGGGTTCCCGTACGACACAATCGCGCGGCCGTTTCCCTCTGTTCCGATGCCGAGCAGGAACATCGGCACACGGCTGGGCTCGTTCAGCCTCTTCTCGATGCCCCGAAGGCCCTCCAGCTTCGTCCTCGCGTCGTCGCCGCCCTGTTTCTCCAACTGGGCGATGAGGACCGGAAGGTAGTGGCGGTTTGCCTCGTCTCGGGCCAGGGACGGGATGCCGTCCAGGTTGCCGATCAGGTCGGGGGCGACCTCCATGTAGTCGTTGCGTTGTTCCTCCGTCAGGGAGTTCCACCACGCGTGGACGGCCTGGGGAGACGTCTCCGACGGGATGCCGCGTTCCAGGTAGCGTTCCGCCGTCCCGCGGACCGTTGTCGTGTCTCGGGTGGTGTCCGCCACGGTTGCTTCGGTGACGTCCAGGCCTTTCGCGGCCTTGAGGTTGTTCAGGGCCCGGGTGTAGCGGTCGTCGATCTCCGTCGCCGATCTCACCGCCCTCGCGATGCGGTCCGCGATGGCTTGGGCCTTCGCCGCGTTCGGGTTGAGGGCGGGAGTGTCCGTCCGTAAGGGCGCTGTGTATTCGTTTGTCAGGCCTGGGAGTTGGAGCGCCTGCGTCGCGTTGCCCCTTGCTCTGCCTCCTGGGGGCTTCCCCGCGCCCAGTGCGTCGCCCAGGTACGTGTTCGCCTCCGCCGGGGGGTAGTTCACCGTGCCGTCCGGGTGGACCGTGAATCGGAGCGCTTCCGCGTCTTCCAGCGCCTCCGTCAGCTCCCGCTGCGCCCTGGTCAGTTCCGCCGACAGGCCGTTCAGTGTCGTCCTGATCAGCGCCGCCTCGGTGTGCACGTACTGGTAGTTCCTGCTCAGCCGACGCAGCCTCGCGATCGCCGCCCGCGCCGACTCGCTCTCCTGCGTCTCGCGCAGTTTCGCCGTCATCGCCCGGTCCACCGCGTCCCGGTCCGCCTCCGCCCCCGCCGACACCTCGTGCCAGCCGTCGGCCGCCTCCTCGAACTCCGAGGGTTTCAGGTCCCGTAACCGCTGCCAGGTCAGGGGGAAGTCGGTCGTCATCGGCGTTCGTGCCGCTCGACCGCCGGGGCTGTCCTGATCGCCTGGAGGCCGGACCTCACCGTCGTGTCCGTCTCCCCCATCGCCCTGCCCACCTGGTTCAACGCCCCTGCCAGGTAGCCGCATTCGTCACGCACCGCGACGAGGCGTTCCTCCCAGGAGGCCAGGACCGCCGTGGCCGCCGCCACCGCCGACAGGCCCCGCCCGCCGGCCATCACGCCCTCGTGCGCCGGGCGCAGGCGGGCGCGGCTTCGTTCTGTGTTCGTCCGCAGGGTGTTCGCCGTACCGGACGCGCTCGTCCACGGGCCGGTGGTGTGGCGTAATCCTGGCGACTCCACGAACGGGGGTGGTGCGGCCGTGACCGGTTCCGACAGGGCGAATACCTGCTGCCACCCCTGCGAGTACCGCACCGTCGCACTCCCGCGCCACATCCGTCGCGGTGCGCGTTCGCACCGTCGCTCAGCGTGACATTAGCGCGTGCCCGTGTTCCAAGGCCAACAGAGTGTGATGGATGTGCTTACGACCTCGCCGGCCGTGCCCCCAGGCCCAGCGGTCCGCCGATCTCCTCCGCCATCACCCGGCCCGCCTCCTCCGCCAGCGCGTCCTCCGCGTCCTCGCTCAGATCCTGGTCCGTGTCCAGGCCGTCCAGGGCCGGGAGTGGCTGGTCCAGACGGACGTGGGCGACCAGGGAGTGGAGGGCGCGGAGGGTGGCCGAGGCGGTGGAGCCCCAGTTCGAGAAGTACGAGAACTGCCACCACCACATCGCCTCGGTCGTCCGCCCCGCGCGGTAGTGCGCCAGGCCGTGGCGCAGGTCCGCCACCACCCCCGCGATGTCGTCCGAGATCCGCGCCGCGACCGGCGCCTTCCTCGGTTCGTACGGGTCGAAGACCTCCGAGTAGACGTCGATCGGCTCCAGGAGTACGGCGAACCGCTCGCGCAGGTCGTCCGTGTCCGGCTCCGGGCCGAGGTCCGGCTCGTACCGCTCGTCGGGGAGGATGTCCTCGTGCGCCCCGAGCCGGCCGCCCGCCAGCAGGAGCTGGGAGAATTCCAGCAGCAGGAACGGTACGGCGCTGTCCGGCTCGTCGCCCTTGGCGACCTCCGTGACCGCGACGATGAAACTCTCGATCTGGTCGGCGATCTGGACCGCGAAATCGTCCGGATCCTGATGAACCGCGTGCAGCGTTGCGTCAGACATCGAGAAGTCGTCTCCCCTCGAAGGCACGCCCGAGCGTGACCTCGTCGGCATATTCGAGGTCGCCCCCCACGGGGAGACCGCTGGCCAGGCGTGTGACCCGCAGGCCCATCGGTTTGATCATGCGGGCGAGGTACGTCGCCGTCGCCTCGCCTTCCAGATTCGGGTCCGTCGCCAGGATCAGCTCCGTGACCGTGCCGTCGGCGAGGCGGGTGAGCAGCTCGCGGATCCGCAGATCGTCCGGGCCCACGCCCTCGATCGGGCTGATCGCCCCGCCGAGGACGTGATATTTCCCGCGGAACTCGCGCGTACGCTCCACCGCGACGACGTCCTTGGGCTCCTCCACCACACAGATCACCGTCACGTCCCGGCGGACGTCACGGCAGATCCCGCACAGCTCCTCCTGCGCGACATTGCCGCACACCGCGCAGAACCTGACCTTGTCCTTGACCTCAAGAAGGGCGTGGGCGAGGCGGCGGACGTCGGTCTGCTCGGCCTGGAGGATGTGGAAGGCGATCCGTTGCGCACTCTTGGGGCCGACGCCGGGCAGCCTGCCCAGTTCGTCGATGAGGCCCTGAACCACGCCTTCGTACAACGGATTGCCTTTCCTGGTGCCGCGTCTGCGCTCGGTGCTGTGCTGTTTCGGTTTGTACGTACCGTAGTTGGTGCCCCTGTGCCTTTAGAAGGGCAGGCCCGGCATCTAGAAGGGCAGGCCCGGCATCCCGCCCAGGCCCTGCGCCAGCGGGCCCAGCTTCTGCTGCTGGAGCTGGTGCGCGTTCTCGTTCGCGGCGTGCACCGCGGCGACGACAAGGTCCGCGAGCGTCTCCGTGTCGTCCGGGTCCACGGCCTTCGGGTCGATGACGAGGGCGCGCAGCTCACCGGAGCCGTTGACCGTGGCCTTCACGAGGCCACCGCCCGCCTGCCCGTCGACCTCGGTCGCCGCGAGCTCTTCCTGTGCCTGTGCCAGCTCCTGCTGCATCTTCTGGGCCTGCTGGAGGAGCTGCTGCATGTTCGGCTGACCACCACCGGGAATCACGGTCACTCCTGCGCGTTTCGACGACGTTTTATCCGTAAGGCGAGCCTACGTGGTCCCCGAGCAGCGCGCCCTACCCCACAGGGACCAACTCTTTCGAGTGAGTGCCCCGGGCTCCTCTACCTGATCAACACGCCCGTGCGGGCCGAAACCCCCCGGATTTCGAGCCTCCGGCCCACCATTCGGCGGTAGGAAGTGCATGCGCGTCCACACCCGTCGTCACAGCGTCACACATTGTCACGAAGCGTCACGCGAGCAAGCGCATCCGTTGATCCGCGATCCGTAGTCCGTAGTCCGCTATCCGTAATCCGTAATCCGTAATCCGTCACAGCAGACCGCAGAGGAGTGCCCCGGTGAGCCAGCCGGAGATGCAGCCCGGAGGCCCCGCCCGGGAGGAGGACCCCTCGGACCACTCGTACCCGTCGAACCGCCCAGACCCTTCGAACCGGCCCGACCCTTCGAACCGGCCCGACCGGCCCGACCCGCCCGATCACCCCGCGGACGCGCCGGGCCGGCCGGACCCGGGCCGGCCCGATCCCGCGGACGCGCATGACCTCCCGCCCGAGAGCGGAAGCGCCACGTCCGGCCCGCCCGTCGGCGACCTGACCGGCGGCCCCTTCCCGCTCGGGGACTGGGGCGAGCCGGCGGAGCGGCTGGACGAGCTGTACCGGTGGGCCGAGACCGGGGCGCTGCGTACGGCCGCCTGGTACCTCGCCGACCGGGTACGGAAACGGCGCGCCGCTCGCGTCCTGCGCACCGCCACGGCGTTCGGGGTGGTCGCGGGTACGTCCCTGCCGCTGCTGGACCTGACCGGGGCGCTGCCCGGGGCCGCGGGCTGGGGGTACGTCTCGCTCCTGCTGGGCGCGGCCTGCGTGGGCTGCGACCGGTACTTCGGCTTCACGTCCGGGTGGATGCGGTCGGTCGCGACGGCCCAGGCGGTGCAGCGCCGGCTCCAGACGTTCCAGTTCGACTGGGCGTCGGAGAGCGTACGGGAGGTGCTGGGCCCGGCCGAGGGCACCGCGAGCGAGGCGGCGGAGCGGTGCCTGAACGTGTTGCGGCGCTTCTCCGAGGACGTGACGGAGTTAGTTCGGTCGGAGACGGCGGACTGGATGGTGGAGTTCCGGTCGGGGCCCGCCCCGCTCGTCATGCAGTCCCTGGGGGGCGGTGGCGGGCGGCAGGACACGGGGCCGGGACCGGGGCGTTTCCCGCTGCCCCCGGGCACCCGCCCCAACATGCCGCGCCAGCGGCCACCGGAGTCGCCCCGGTGAGGTGAGCGCGAGGAGGCCGGGGCGCGAGGGGGCCGGGGCGGGAGGGGGCCGGGGCGGGAGGGGGCCGGGGCGGGAGGGAGCCGGGGCGGGAGGGGGCCGGGGCGGGTGCCGGCGCGCTCGTCCGACCCCCGCCCCGGCACCCCGGTCGCCGTCAGCTGAAGATGATCATGGAGCCTTGCGCCAGACTCCTCGTGGCCGCCGCGTGCAGCCCCAGCCAGACGTGACGCTCCCTGGCGAACGGACTGTCGTCGTACGGAATCGGGTTCGCCGGCTCCTCCAAGGAGGTCGGCCGGTCCGGCGGGGTCGGGGGAGACGGCGGGTTGGCCGCGTCGATACCGATCGACGCGGCGACGAATTCGAGCTCCCGCAGCAGACCGTGCGTGGAGCCCAGCGGGCCACCGCCCGCGAGGAGTTCCTCGTTCGACAGGGGTACGGCGAAGTCCACCGGGACGTACGCGCCCGCGTGGTCGTAGTGCCAGACCAGGTGCGACTGCTGGGCCGTCGACTCGAACATCTCCAGCAACTGTTCGTAGTCACCGCCCAGTTCACCGACCGGCGTGATCGCCAGGCCGCACACCTGGAGCAGGTACACACGCCGCAGGAAGTGCAGCGCGTCGTAGTCGAAACCGGCGACGGGGGCGACGTCCCCCGAGAGGCCCGGCATATAGGCGAAAACGGGGACGGCGGGGAGTCCGGCGTCGCCGAGCGCCTTGTCGTAGACGGCGATCTCATCGGCGAAAGGGTTGTCGGGGCTGTGGCACAGCACATCGACGAGGGGGACCAACCACAGGTCACAGGCCAAGGGAGGCTCGCTCTCCAACGAGTTCGTACGCGTGCGCGCGATGGTCACGATGGTCGGGACAGCGTAGTGCGGCGGGCACGTTCCGCGAAGGGTGCCGGTCGACCGGCCTTGCTCTCTCACTATGCGTCACCCGTCCCAGGAAGCCGTCCAGGCGACGCCTCAGGACCCCGCGCCCGTCGGCGGCAGATCCCAGATCCACACGCCGTCCACCCGCCTCCCCGGCTCCCCCAGCAGCTTCTCCACCGTCTCGTACAGCGCCGCGTCGTTCGGCTGCGGCGCCAGCACCACCACCCCCGCCTTCCAGAACGCGAGGTCGAACCGCGCCTGGGCCTGCTGACCGGGCCCGATGGGCGGCACCTGGCCGGTGTTACGGACCTCACGCAGCCAGTTCGAGGTGAAGCGCGGGGAGGCCCCGTAGATCCCCATCCGGTCGGTTCCCCAGGGCCCGTTGAAATACCCGCCCGGCACGGAGAAGCCGAGCCCGGACGCCGACTGCCAGTGCAGCGCCTCCGCCTCCCCGGAATCCGGCAGCGGTACGGGCACCACGGACTCGCCCGGGGAGACGTACGAGCGGTACGTGCCGTCCGCGATGAACGCCGGGACGTCCGGGCGCTCCCGTACCGGCATCGGCGTCGGCACGATCGGGATCAGCGCCGCCGCCAGTGCCATGAGGCCGACGAGCCGCTCCGTACGCCGGGGGACGGCCTCCACGTCCCCCAGCCGGTCCGCCGCCAGCGCCAGCAGCGCGCCCAGCGCCGGGGCGCAGATCATCGCCACCCTCGACTCGATGACCGACTCGAAGAGCGGCTGGTGGGCGAGGACCCGCCAGGGGCCGGTCAGCACGACGTCCGTGAAGGGGATCCGTACCTTCGGCCCCAGCGAGAGCAGGGCGGCGACCACCGCCGTGAAGGCCAGGGCCCGCACCACGGCCAGCCGCCACAGCCACACCCCCAGTCCCACGGACAGGGCGATCAACGGCCATCCGTAGAAGGCGTTCTGCTCGGTACGGTTCATGGCCAGCGGGTCCGCCGCCGCCTCGGTGCCGAAGAGCGCGCGGCCGGAGAAGTGGAGGAAGGAGAGCGGGCTGTTGCCGGCGTTGTCGCCGTGCAGCACGCTGTGATAGCTCTGCGGGCCGAAGAACTGCCAGTACAGCGGGAACGCGAGCAGCGGCAGACAGACCTGGAGCGCGTACCCGAGCCCCCGCAGCAGGGGGCGGATCGACGCCTTCGCGACGTCGCGGCGCTGGAAGGCGTACGCCAGCGCGAAGAGCAGCATGCCCATGACGGCGAGCAGCAGCGGTTCCTCGCCGAGGAAGATCTGGTACGTCATGAAGAGGCCGAGGAGCACGCCGTCCCGGGCGACGCGGTTCGGGGCCGGGCCGTCAGGGTCGCTCCCGCCGCCCGCGCCCGCCTCGCACAGCCTCAGCGCCCGGTCGATGATCACCGGAATCATGAACAGCACAAGGAAGTTGGGGTGCGCGTTCGCGTGGGACATCATCGGCGGCGCGAACGCGGCCAGCGCCGCGCCGAGCGCGGCGGCCCGGCGGTCGCGTACCAGCCGGCGCGCGAACAGCCAGTACCAGGCCGTCGCCGTCGCCGCCAGCCCGAAGGTCAGGACGATGGCCCAGGTGACGGTCGGCCCGAAGGCGAGCGTGACAGGTGTGAGGGGGACGGAGAGGCCGAGCATGACGGTGTTCGCCATGAGGTTCACGCCGTCGGGGAAGTTCTGGAAGGTGGTGAAGAGGGGGTTGTGGAGGTGCCGCACGTTGTCGGCGGTGACCGCGAAGAACCACTCCCACTGGTTCTGGTCCGACCCCGAGTCGGCGAGGTAGGAGTGGTCGAGATCGTTCCAGAGGCCCTTGTAGAGGACGAGCGCGGCGAGGACGAAGAGGACGGTCACCGTCAGGTCCACCGGCCGCAGACCGGGGGCCCGGCGCGCCCAGCGCGCGGAACGCGACCGGCCCGCCTTGAGGCGTACCAGCTCCAGCAGCACCCGGCCGTAGTCCAACGGCCTTACCTTGGAGCCCGGTTGGTGCGCCCAGCGCACCGGGACCTCCGTCACCGGCCAGCCCGCGCGCCGGAAGTACCGCAGTATCTCGACGTCGATGCCCCAGCCGTCCAGCCGGGAGGCGGCGAACGCGGCGCGCGCCTGGTCACCGTCGAACAGCTTGAAGCCGCACTGGGTGTCGGCTATGCCGTCGACCGCGACGGCCTGTATGAGCCGGTTGCCGAGCCGGCCCAGCCACTCGCGCAGCGCCCACTGGCGCACTTCGATCCGGGCGTCGGGGTGGGCACGCGAGCCGATGGCGGCGCCGGGGCCGTCGTCCGTGGACTGCTCGCCGGGCTGCTCGGTCTCCCGCTTGCCGTCGCCCGTGTGCTGCTCGTCGAGCTGCTTGTCGAGCTGGTCCAGCTCCTCGATCGGCGTCGCGAGGTCCGCGTCGGTGAGCAGGACACGCCGGCCGTACGAGGCCAGTACTCCGAGGCGCAGCGCGTGGCCCTTGCCGTGGTTGCCGGGGCCGCGTACCACCCGTACGCGCGGTTCCTCGGCGGCCACGGCCTCGGCGACCGCGACCGTACCGTCCGACGAGCCGTCGTCCACGACGATCAGTTCCCACTCGCCCCAGCGGCCCGGATCGGCGCCCAGATGGGCGCGGACGGCGTCGAGGGTGGGGCGCAGGCGCGCCTCCTCGTTGTAGGCGGGGACGACCACGGAGAGGGCGACGGTCCGCTGAACGGTCTCCGCGTCCGGCCCGTCCCGCCCCTCCGGCGCCCCCGGAACACCCCCGCTCACCCGCGCGTACTTTCCAGTCGGTCCGCCCATCTCAGGGCGTGCTCGTCGTACGCCCCGATCACCGCCCGTACCGCCCCCGCGTCCCCCAGGGTGAGCGCGTCGACCAGGGGTTCATGTCCGCTCCACAGCCACTTCTCGCCCTCCGCGTCCGCCCGCAGGAACGGTACGGAGAACACCCACGCCTGCACCCGCATCCGGTGCAGGAACTCACACACGTAACGGTTGGCGATCAGCCCGCCCAGCTCGCGCCAGAAGCGCAGGTCGTACCCGATCAGGATGTCCAGGTCCCCGGCCCTGGCCGCGCGCGCGGCCTCCTCGGCCCTGCGCCGTACGGACACCAGTGACTCGCCGTGCGCCCGGGTCGCCAGACCCGTGCCGTCGAGCTTGCGGACCACCCCGTCCACGACGAGCGAACGCGCCTCGACCATCCCCCGGAAGTCCTCGACGGTGAACTGGTGGACGTGGAAACCCCGATGCTGGTCGGAGTCGAGCAGACCCTGCGCGGAGAGGTCGACGAGCGCCTCGCGCACGGGCGTCGCGGAGACTCCGTACTGCTCGGCGATGTGCTTGACGGTGAATTCCTGTCCCGGCAGCAAACGCCCAGCGAGCACTTCGTCACGCAGCGCGTCCGCGATCTGCTGCCGCAAGGTGCTGCGCGTCACAGCTCCACTGGCAGGCATGGTGGTACGTCCCCTCGTCCGGCTCCCGACACCCTAAGCCAGCGGGCGCGGGACGACGTCACGCCCACGGCCGGCCCCTCACGCACCCGGCGCCGTGACCCCCGCTTCCGGTGTCGTCCGTACGGCCAGGACCGCGATGTCGTCGTCCAGTTTCCCGTCGCTGTGCCGCAGCAGCGCCCGGTACAGCTGGTCGAGCAGCGCCCGGGGCGGTACGGACGTCCACTCCCCCGCCCACGCCGCGAGCGGGAAGAACTCCCCGTCGCCGTCCCGCGTCTCGCTGACGCCGTCGGTGTAGAGGAGCAGTTGGTCACCGGCGACGAAGGGCACCTCCTCCACGTGGTACGCGCCGCCCAGCAGCGTCGCGAGGTTGATGGGCGGTGACGACGTCCGGGGCGTGAGGGAGCGGACGTGCCCGTCGTGCGTGAGCAGGACCGGCGGATGCCCGCAGCTCAGGATGCGCGCGTGCGTGCCATGCGCGGGGATCTCGGCGAGGACGGCGGTGGCGAAGAGTTCGGGCGAGTCCGGGGCCGGGACGGTCGCCTCGTACCGGCCGACGGTGGTGTCCAGGCGAAGGGCGAGCCGGCCGAGGTCCGGCGCGTCGTACGCGGCTTCCCGGAACGAGCCCAGCACGGCCGAGGCCACGCCGACCGCGTCCAGCCCCTTGCCGCGTACGTCCCCGATGATCAGCCGGACGCCGTAGGCCGTGTCGACCACCGCGTAGAAGTCGCCCCCGACCCTCGCCTGCGGCGCGGCGGCCACGTACAGCGTCTCGATCTCCAGGCATCCGATGCGCCGGGGGACCGGCCTCAGCAGGACGCGCTGGGTGGTGTCGGCGACGGCGCGGACCTCGGCGAGCGTGTCCTCTCGCTGGAGGCGCAGACGGCTGGCGTAGGCGGCGGCCAGCGTGACGGCGGCGATGGCACCGGCGGTGTAGAAGGTCCCGTCGTGGTCGGTGAACAGCGCGTACGCGACGACGCCCAGCACGCACACCACGCCGAGCCCGAGGGTCGCCGCCACGGACCACAGCGACGCGGCCAGCGCGGGCGCGGCGGGCAGGAGGCGGGTGAAGGGGATTTCGGGGGGCGTGAGGAACGCCAGGAGACCGAGGACGGCGGTCAGGACCAGGGGCGCCCAGAGCATGGGCTCCCGCCGGCCGTAGCCCGGTCGGCGGGACGGAAACCGACCGAGCCTTTTCACGTAACGCACCATACCTACATGTTCTGCCCGCCTGACGCTCCCTCAGCGCACGCGGTTCGTTCCTCGCCGCTGCTCCGCGTACTCGTCTACGCCGTGTACTCGTCCGCCACCGCCAACGCCGCGTCCAGGACAGCCAGCCCCTCCTTCGCCTCCGCCTCCGTGACGTTGCAGGCGGGGACGGCGTGCGTGCGGTTCATGTTCACGAAGGGCCACAGGCCGTTCTTCTTGCAGGCGGCGACGAAGGCCGCCATGGGCGCGTTCGCCTCACCCGTCGCGTTGTACGGGACGAGCGGCTCGCGCGTCTCCCTGTTCCGTACGAGATCCAGCGCCCAGAACACCCCCGTGCCGCGCACCTCGCCCACCGACGGATGACGCTCCGCCAGCTCGCGCAGACCCGGGCCGAGGACGGTCGCGCCGATGTGCGCCGCGTGCTCGACCACCTTCTCGTCCTCCATCACCTGGAGCGTGGCGACCGCCGCCGCGCAGGCCAGCGGGTGTCCGGAGTACGTGAGACCGCCGGGGTACGGGCGGGTGGCGAAGGTCTCCGCGATCGCCGCCGAGATCGCGACCCCGCCGAGCGGTACGTAACCGGAGTTCACGCCCTTCGCGAAGGTCAGCAGGTCCGGTACGACATCGAAGTGGTCGGCCGCGAACCACTCCCCCGTACGGCCGAACCCCGCCATCACCTCGTCCAGGACGAAGACGATCCCGTACCGGTCGCAGATCTCGCGCACCCCCGCGAGATAGCCGGGCGGCGGCGTCATGACACCGGCCGTACCCGGGATGGTCTCCAGGATGACCGCGGCGACGGTCGCGGGCCCCTCGAAGGCGATGGTCGACTCCAGGTGCTCCAGCGCGCGCTCGCACTCCTCGGCCTCCGTCGAGGCGTAGAAGGGGGAGCGGTAGAGGAAGGGCGCCCAGAAGTGGACCACCCCGGCGGTGCCGGTGTCCGACGCCCAGCGGCGGGGGTCGCCGGTCACGTTGATCGCGGTGGTCGTACCGCCGTGGTACGAGCGGTACGCCGACAGCACCTTCGGGCGGCCGGTGTGCAGCCGGGCCATCCGGACGGCGTTCTCGACGGCCTCGGCGCCGCCGTTGGTGAAGAAGATCTTGTCGAGGTCGCCGGGGGTACGGGCGGCGATGAGGCGCGCCGCCTCGGACCGTACGTCGATCGCGAACGCGGGCGCGAAGGTGGTGAGCCGCGCCGCCTGCTCCTGGATCGCGGCGACGACGGCCGGGTGCTGGTAGCCGATGTTGGTGAAGACGAGGCCGCTGGTGAAGTCGAGGTAGCGGTTGCCGTCGTAGTCCCAGAAGTACGAGCCCTCGGCGCCGGCGACGGCGAGCGGATCGATCAGCTCCTGGGCGGACCAGGAGTGGAACACGTGCGCGCGGTCAGCGGCTTTCACGGCCGCGCCGGCCTGCGGGTCGGCGTGCGGGCCGACGTGCGGGCCGGCGTGCCGGTCGACGTGCCGGTCGACGTGCCGGTCCAGAGGAGGGGTCATGCGGCCCAGGGTAAGGAGGCGCAGGTGGGGGACGGTATGGCCACCCTGTATGGAGTAGGCCACTTTGCTGGGCAGGGTGTCGAACGGGGTCGCCCGCAGGGGAGAGCCGACTCAGCGGCTACGGACCCCCGCCCCGCTCCCGGCCCCGGCCCCCGCCCCCGCTCCCGTCGTACGGAACCGCGCCCGGTACGCCGACGGCGTCACCCCCAGGTGCCGCAGGAACACCCGCCGCAGCGACTCGTCACTCCCCAGCCCGCTCCGCCGCGCCGCCCCCGTCACCGTCTCCCCCGCCTCCAGCAGCGCCTGCGCCGCCTCCAGCCGTACGGACTCGACGTACGCGGCCGGCGTACTGCCGACCTGCTCCTTGAACAACCGCGTGAGGTGGCGCGCGCTCAGCCCCCCGCGCCGCGCCAGCGCCGCGAGCGAGTGATCGGCGGCCGGATCCCCGGCCATCTCGTCCAGCAGGCCGCGCAGCACCTCGTGCCGCGGGCTCGGCGTACGGGCGGCCACCGAGAACTGCGACTGCCCGCCCGGCCGCCGCAGGAACACCACCAGGTCCCGCGCCACCTCGCGCGCCAGATCCGCGCCCTCGTCGTCCTCCACCAGGGCGAGCGCGAGGTCGATGCCCGCGGTGACGCCCGCGGAGGTGTACGTGTGCCCGTCCCGTACGAAGATCGCGTCCGGGTCCACCGTCACGGCGGGACGGCGCCGGGCCAGGGCCGCCGCGTGCCGCCAGTGCGTGGTGGCGCGCCGCCCGTCGAGCAGCCCCGCCGCGGCCAGCGCGAACGCGCCCGTACAGACGGACGCGACCCGCGCGCACCGCCCGGCCAGGAACGTGACCGCGTCGAGGAGCCCGTCCGGCGGCGGGTGGTGCGGCAGGTCGTCCGAGCCCGGGACGATCACGGTGTGGACCTCGCCGATCGCCGACACGGCCGCGTCGGCGTGCAGCCGGGTCCCGGTGGACGTGATGACGGGAGCCCCGTCCGCCGAACAGACGGTCAGCGCGTACGAACCCCCCAGCCCGGCCGCCGTGGCGAACACCTCCAGCGGCGCGGCGACATCCATCAGCCGAACGCCGTCGTAGACGAACACGACGACGGCGCGGGGCTCGCGCCGCCGCCTCCCACGCCGCTGTCCAGCTCTCATGGCTCCCATACGACCACGCTAGCCCCGATCCATGTCCGGATGTGTGGGGTGTACGTCTCGGCAGACATGGCGGGACACCGGCGTCCGGGCCGACAGTGGAAGTCGGAAGCAGCGCCTCCTCGCATCCTCAGGAAAAGGAATCCCGCCATGCCCGAGACCGTCGCCGGTATCGAGATCCCCGACAGCGCGCTCGCCAAGGAAGCCACGGAGCTGATCCGGGACACGGCGAGCCCGCTGCTGTACGACCACTCCCGCCGGGTCTTCCTGTTCGGCTCGCTCCAGGGGCGGCGGCGCGGGCTGTCGTACGACCCCGAGGTGCTCTACGTCGGCGCGATGTTCCACGACCTCGGGCTGACGCCGGGCTACCGGACGACCTCCCGGCAGCGGTTCGAGATCGACGGCGCCGACGCGGCCCGCGACTTCCTGCTGCGGCACGGCCTCTCGCAGGACAGCGCGCGCATCGCGTGGACCGCGATCGCGCTGCACACGACACCGGAGATCCCGGGCCACATGGAGCCGGAGGTGGCGCTGGTGACGGCGGGGGTCGAGTTCGACGTCCTGGGGATGGGCCTGGACGTCGTACCCCAGGAGGTCAGGGACGAGGTCGTGGCGGCGCACCCGAGGCCGGACTTCAAGCGCCGGATCCTCCAGGCGTTCACGGAGGGGATCGAACACCGCCCGCAGACGGCCTTCGGGAACGTGAAGGCGGACGTGCTGGCGCGCTTCTCGCCCGGCTTCGTCCGTACGGACTTCGTCGAGGTGATCGAGAACTCCGCGTGGCCGGAGTGACGGGACGGGGCTGACCCCACGGATCAGCCCTGGCGGGCTCGGCGCCCTCCGCCCCGGGGGCGCCGGGCCGCCGCCACTGCCCCACCGGCGCGGTGAGGGGGGCGGGGGCGGCCGGAGCCGAGCGGAACGACCTTGGGATAGTCGACGAGTCCTGCCGTGTCATGCGAGATGATCCAGGGCGTGACAGGGGCGTGGCCCGCGAAGGATCGGGCGCGCCGGGTGCGTCGGGTTCGGGGAGGGGCCGCGCGGCCATGGAGAGACTCGTAGCAGGAGATCCACAACAGATCGGCTCCTACCGGCTGTTGGCGCGCCTGGGGGCGGGCGGCATGGGCCGGGTGTATCTGGCGCGTTCGAACCGGGGACGTACCGTCGCCGTGAAGCTCGTACGGCGGGATCTGGCCGAACAGGACGAGTTCAGGAGCCGGTTCCGGCACGAGGTGGAGGCGGCGCGGCGCGTCGGGGGCGCGTGGACGGCGCCGGTGCTCGACGCGGACACGGAGGCGGAGGTGCCCTGGGTCGCGACGGGGTACGTGGCGGGCCCGACGCTCCAGACGATCGTCTCGGGCGAGGACGGCACCGGCGCCGGCCACGGCCCGCTGCCCGAAACCTCCGTACGCGTCCTCGCGTCCGGACTCGCCCGCGCGCTCCAGGACATCCACGCGGCGGGGCTCATCCACCGCGACCTCAAACCGTCCAACGTGCTGGTGACGATCGAGGGCCCGCGCGTCATCGACTTCGGCATTGCCCGCGCGCTGGAGTCGGTCGGCGAGGACGGCCTGACGCGGACCGGCGCGCTGATGGGTTCCCCCGGCTTCATGGCACCGGAACAGGTGCGGGGGGACCGGGTGACGGCGGCCTGCGACATCTTCTGCCTGGGTTCCGTCCTGCTGTACGCGGCGACGGGCCGGCAGCCGTTCGGCGCGGCGGACAGCGGGATACCGGCGCTGCTGTACCGCATCGCGCAGGAGGAACCGGACCTGTCCGGCCTCCCCGACGGCCTGCTGGAGTTGATACGCCACTGCCTCCAGAAGGACCCGGCGGCGCGCCCGACGACGGCGGAGGTGCTGGTGCGGGTGGCGGGGGACTCGCCCCCGCCTGGAGAACCTTGGCTGCCGAGCGGGCTGCTGGCCCAACTGGGCCAGGGGGCGGTGGAGTTGCTGAACCAGGAGGACCCGACGACGCGGGTGCAGGGGCCGGGGCAGGAGGTGACCCCTCTGTCTCCGCCACCGCTCCCGCACGCCGCGGCGCGGGCGCAGGCGCTGGCCCCGGCGCAGGCGCAACAACCCTACGGATACCCGCAGACACCGACACCCCCCGGATTCGGCCCGCCGATACCGCCGTCGGCGTCCTTCGGCCCCACACCGCCGTACGGGGCAACCCCCGCGACGCCGTACGGCCCCCCTCAGCCCTCCCCGGCCCCGTCCCCGTACGACCCGGTCCCGCCACCCCCCGCCCCGGAACCGGCGGCGCCCCGCAGCAAGCGCGCGACCCTCGCGCTGATCGCGGTGGCTCTGGTCGTCGCGATCGGGGCGGGTGGTTCGGTGTACGCGTTCATGGACGGCGGCGGCACGGACGGCAACAAGGCGAGTTCGAGCGACAGCCCCCGCCCGAAACCCCCCGCGGACGACCCGACCCCGGCCGACCGATCGCCGTCCCCCTCCCCATCCGCTTCACCGTCCGAGACGGCGGGCGAGGTGCCGAAGGAGTACCTCGGCACCTGGACCGGCGGCGTCGACACCGCTACAGGTACGGGCACCCGCGAACTGGTCATCACCCAGGGCGAGGTGGGCGAGACGGTCCTCTCCCTGACGGCGGAAGGACCGACGGAGGACGGCACGTACCACTGCGTCTTCGAAGCCGCCTTGGCCGCCGCCCCCACCCCGGGCGACCCGGTCAGCATCGGCCCGTCGAAGGTCACGGTCGGCGAACCGGCGTCGTCCTGCACCCCGGGCACCCCCACCGAACTGACGCTCCTCGGCGACGGCAGGCTGCGCCGGGTGACGACGAGCGGCGAGGAGCTGACGTACACGAAGTCGGGGTGAGGAAGCAGGGAGAAAACAACAAAGGCAAGGAGATCGCTCTCCTTGCCGCTCTCAAGGTATAGCGCACTGGGGGGCTTGCGGCAAGGCCCAGGGGGTGGCGCAAAATCGGCGGGCAAGGCCACAACCTGCGGAAATGAGGGCACGACGTGCGTGTGTTGGTGACGTATGGGGGACCGGCGGCCGCGTCGGGGGTGCCGCGGTGAACCAGCGGTACGTGCGGGATCTGCGCGAGGTCGACGAGAGTCAGGTCGCCGTTGTCGGTGGTAAGGGCGCGCACCTGGGCGCGTTGTCGCGGATGGACGGCATCCGCGTACCGGCCGGTTTCTGTGTGACGACGGACGCCTACCGGCAGGTCATCGCGCCGACGGTCGGTGATCAGGTTGATCGGTTGGCGCGTCTGGACGCGGACGATCGGGACGGGATCCGTGCGCTCAGTGCGGAGATCCGCCGGGCCATCGAGGGGATTGCCATTCCGGCCGATCTCGCGGCGGCCATCACCCGCGCGCTCGACGGTGACGCGGCTTATGCCGTCCGGTCCAGTGCCACGGCCGAGGATCTGCCGACCGCCTCCTTCGCCGGACAGCAGGATTCGTATCTGAACGTCGTGGGCGCGGCGGCGGTTCTTCAACACGTCAGCCGGTGCTGGGCCTCGCTGTTCACCGAGCGCGCCGTGACCTACCGGCAACGCAACGGCATCGACCACCGTACGGTCCACATGGCCGTCGTCGTGCAGCGGATGGTCCTCGCGGACGCGTCCGGGGTTCTGTTCACGGCCGACCCCGTCACCGGCTCCCGGAAGGTCGCCACCGTGGACGCCGGCTTCGGCCTGGGCGAGGCCCTGGTCTCCGGGCTGGTGAACCCGGACGGCTTCACCGTGCGGGACGGTGAAGTGGTCGCGAAGTCGGTCGGCGACGTACCGTCGCTCACGGATGAGCAGGTGGTACGGCTCGTACAGCTCGGGCGGCGGATCGAGGCGCACTTCGGCCGTCCGCAGGACATCGAGTGGTGTCTGGCCGACGACACCTTCCAGATCGTGCAGAGCCGACCGATCACCACGCTGTTCCCCATCCCCGAGGCCGGTGACGAGGAGAATCACCTGTACGTCTCCGTCGGCCATCAGCAGATGATGACCGACGCGATGAAGCCCCTGGGGCTCTCCATGTGGCAGCTGACCGCCATGGTGCCGATGCACGCGGCCGGTGGACGGCTGTTTGTCGACGTCACGCGCCGCCTGGCCTCCCCCGCGAGCCGGGTCGCCCTCCTGGACGTCATGGGGAAGGGCGATCCGCTGGTCAGGGACGCGCTGGAGACCATCCTCGACCGCGACGACTTCGTCCCGACGCTCCCGGACACCGGGCCGCCGCCGGCCCGCACGGCGTCCGCTCCGGCGGAGCCCGACCCGGCCATCGTCGCCGAGTTGATCCGGCGCAGTCAGGAGTCCATCGCCACGCTGGAGCGTGACATCCGGACGAAGACCGGACCGGCGCTGTTCGACTTCCTGCTGGAGGCCTTCGAGGAGCACAAGCGGGTCCTCGGTGAGCCGCTGAACTTCCAGGCGATCATGGCGGGGATGGAGGCCACCTGGTGGCTCAACGACAAGCTGGGGGAGTGGCTGGGCGAGAAGAACGCCGCTGACACGCTCACCCTGTCCGCCCCCGACAACATCACGTCGGAGATGGGCCTGGCGCTGCTGGACGTCGCGGACGTGATCCGCCCCCTGCCCGAGGTGGTGGCGTTCCTGCGGGAGGTCGAGGACGAGGGTTTCCTGGACGACCTGCCGAAGCTCCCGGGTGGTGCGGAGGCGCGCGACGCCATCGAGGCGTACCTCGACCGGTACGGCATGCGCTGCGCGGGCGAGATCGACATCACCAGGCCACGGTGGCGCGAGCGCCCCACCACACTCCTGCCGGCGATCCTCGACAACGTACGGAACTTTGAACCGGGCGCGGCGGGGCGCCGCTTCGAAGAGGGCCGCCAGAAGGCGCGGAAGAAGGAAGAGGACGTGCTGTCCCGCCTCCGAGCCCTGCCGGAGGACGGGGAGCGGAGGGCCGAAGAGACCAAGCGGATGATCGACCAGGTCAGAGCCTTCATCGGCTACCGCGAGTACCCGAAGTACGGCATTGTCAGCCGCTACTTCGTCTACAAGCGGGCTCTGTTGGCGGAGGCCGAGCGGCTGGTGCGGGCGGGCGTGCTTCCCGAGAAGGAGGACATCTTCTTCCTCACGTTCCAGGAACTCCACGACGCCGTAGGCGAGTCCCGCCACCTCAACGACCAACTCAACGACCAACTCAACGACCACCTCATCCTCATCCGGCAACGCAAGGACGAGTTCCGCTCGTACGAGACACTCACCCCGCCCCGGGTACTCACCTCGGACGGCGAGGCGCTGAGCGGCTCGTACCACCGCGACGACGCGCCGGCCGGCGCCCTGGTCGGCCTGGCGGTCTCGGCGGGGACCGTCGAGGGCCGGGCCCGCGTCATCCTCGACATGGCGGAGGCCGACCTGGAAGCGGGCGACATCCTGGTCACCACCTTCACCGACCCCAGCTGGTCACCCCTGTTCGTGGGCATCGCGGGCCTGGTGACGGAGGTGGGGGGCCTGATGACCCACGGAGCGGTGATCGCCCGCGAGTACGGCCTGCCGGCGGTGGTGGGCGTGGACCGGGCGACGCGACTGATCCGGGACGGGGAGCGAATCCGCGTACATGGAGGGGAGGGGTACGTCGAGGTCCTGCCTTGACGGGGTTGAGGTGGGATGGTCGGGTGCGGGTTCGGGCCGAGGGGTAGTCGGGGGTGGCCGGGTTGTGTGGTTCGGGTGGGGCCGCCCCTTGCGGTTGAGTGTCGCGGTTTCGGGGCGGGCGTCAAGGGCGCTCCTGCGTCGCGTCGCTGCGCGATGACCTGCGGTCACCCTTGACCCCCACCCCGAAACCGCAAGGGAAGGCTGGGGGGGGCGGCCCGGGGGAAGGGTCCCCGGGGGCCAGTCTGTTGTCGGCGTCTCGTCGCGGGCTGCGGCTTTCGGCGGGGCTTTGCGCACCACTTGAATGGGGCGGTGGCCACTCGTCTCGGCGGCTGACAACCGTCCGTTGGCGGGCGTACAAGCACCGCGTCTGAGATCCGTGGTCAGCAGCGGGGTCGGGCAGGGCCCCGGGCCGCCCTGGTGGTCAATATGCCCCATTTGCACAGACTTTGAGGCTCGTTGGGGGCCTCTTCCGCCTGGTCTTGCGTCCTGTGTTTCGTTAAGGGGCTCTGGCAGCACACAACCCAGCGGAGGGGCCGTCCACCTTGGACGGCCCCTCCGGTGGGTGTGCTCAGCCGCGATTGATCTTGGGGAAGGCCTTGGTGGTGTCGACGTAGTACTTGCGGACCAGCGGGCCGAAGCCGGTCTCCGCGCTGCCGAGGATCATCGCCTTGACGACCTCCAGGCTCTTCGCGGCAGTGAAGTCCTGCGGCTTCGTCTCGGTTTCGCCGACAACGACCAACCCCTTCCACGCGGCCTGAGTCTCCGTCGTGGCGCTGACGTCCGGGTCGAAGCCCAGGTAGTAGCCGCGCTCTTTCTCCTGCCCGACGGCCAGGAAGACGATCACATGGAATCCGACGTTGCCTTCGTTGTTGAACTTGCTCTTGACCCCGCCCACGTGTCCGGTCGAACCGTTGACGTACACGGCACGCTCGGCCTTCAAGGCCTTGTCGATGGCAGCCCATTTGGCCGGGACGCCCATCGCCACCGAGAGGTCGCTGGGCTCGCACAGCCCTCCCTCCCCGGGGCTCAGCAGACCGCCGACCCTTCGAGCGCGCACCTGGCAGTCGTTGTCCGACATCTTCGCGAACGTGGAATCGGTCGGCATCTGTAGCCAGCACTTGAGACGTTCGAGGGCGGTGCCCGTCGTCGCGTCCACCGCCTTCGAGATCCGCTCCCTGACGCCCTTGACCGTCGGTGTGGTCTCGTCGGCGGCTTGAACATACGCCTGCTCGATCACGAAATATCCCCCCATGTTCAGCTTCCCCTTGGCCCCACTATGGCGCACGGAGCGTGCCCACGGAAGAGCGGAGAGCGAAGACCGGTGGCCCCGACAACCCCCGCCGAGGCGGCCCACCACCCCACCCCGGCAGGTCATATACACCATTTGCCCCACCTTTGAGGGCTCCTGGAAGCCTCTCCTCCCCGGTCTTGTGTCCTGTGTTGCGTTAAAGGGCTCTCAGAGCAAACAACCCACCGAAACAGGCCAGACCAGCCGCCTCCCCCCACCCCTTCCGCCCCACCACCCACCCACCACAGACACGGTGCTTGCACACCCGCCGACAGACGGCGTGGCAGCCGCCGAGCCGAGTCGCCACCGCCCCATTCAAGTGGTGCGCAAAGCCCCGCCGAAAGGCGCGGACCGCGACGAAACGCCGAGAACAGACGGGCCCTCCGGGGACCCCTCCCCCCGGGCCGCCCCCCTCCGCCTTCCCTAGCGGGGCCGGGGTGGGCGTCAAGGGTGGAACGCAGTGGAATCGGCGAAGCCGACGCTCCGCAGGAGCGCCCTTGACGCCCACCCCGGCCCCGCGACAATCAACAACAAGGGGCGGCCCCACCCCGCACACAACAACCCGGGTGCCCCCGACTACCCCTCGGCCCGAACCCGCACCCAATCACCCCTCCCGCACCACTAACCCCAACCCCCCACCCCCACCGCATCCAGCACCGCCTCGACCGTCTCCTCCACCGTCTGGCCCGCGTTGTCGATCCACGTCCCCTGGCCGGCCAATTCCGTGCGCATCGCCTCGTCCAGCGGTGACCAGTCCGTCGTCAGGACCTTCGCCCTCGTCTGGTTGCGCTGCCAGGCAGCCGCCGGGCCGGGGGTCAGGACCACGAGGTGGAACGGGTGGGTCCGCAGTGTGCGCCGGTAGAAGTCGAGGTGGGTACGGCGGACCACCACGTCGTCGATCACGGGGACGAACCCCGCCGCCGCGAAGCTGTCCGCCAGCAGGCACGCGTTGCGGGCACGCAGAAAGATCTGGCGGTCGGCCTCCGCGTCCGGCTCCGGCGTCGGCCAGAGGCCGCCGCTGACGATCATCTGCTGGAGCCCATCCACCTCGACATGGGCCGCCCGCCGCAGCCGAGCACCCAGCGCGGCAGCCACCGTGGACTTGCCGCTGCCGGGGATACCGGTCAGCAGGACGGCACCGGCGGCGGCCGGTTCACGGTCGATGGGTACGAAGGCCAACGTCATACGAGCATCGTCGTACACCGTCGTCCGTGGTCTCCACCCGTATACATCCCCCACCCCGGCCGCACCTCCACCCCGGCCACACCTCCACCCCAGCCCGGCCCGCACCCCCACCCGCCCACATCCCCCACCTCACACCTCCAGCACCGCCAAATCCAACGTCCTCAGACGCTCCGCGTCCGCGATCACGTCGATACCGGTGATCCCGCCCTCCGTGATCGTGAAGCTCAGCACCAAGAACAACCGGCCGCGAGGGGCCATCACCAGTCCCACCGACCCGTTCACCAGCGCCGGTTGGGTGTACCTCGCCCGTCCCGTCGCCGCCATCGCGCCCTCGGCCACCGTTCGGGCACCCCGAATGAGGAGAGGGGTGGGCGTCGGGCCGGCCGACCGGTCTGCCCGGAGGACCACATCCGGGTGCAGCAGCGCGACCAGCGCCTCGAAGTCTCCACCGCGTGAGGCCGCCAAGAAGGCGTCCACAACGCGGCGTTGGCGCGTGAGGTCCGCCTCGGGAACCGGCGCGCCCCCTCTGACCCGGCGGCGGGCACGGCTCGCGAGTTGTCTCGCCGCCGTCGGCGAACGCCCGATCATCGGGCCGATCTCATCGAAAGGCACGGCGAACATGTCGTGCAGGACGAAGGCGAGCCGCTCCGCCGGGGCCAGCGTGTCCAGCACCACCAGCAGTGCCAACCCGACCGAGTCGGCCAGCAGCGCCTCCTCCTCGGGGTCGACGGGACCAGCCCCCTCCCTCTCCCCCGGCCCCGGCCCGTACAGATCCAGCGAATCCAGCGAATACTCGCGCCGCGACCGCCGCGTACGCAGCATGTTCAGACACACCCGCGCCACCACCGTCGTCAGCCACGCGGTGAGGTTCTCCACGTCGTCCGTCTCGGCGCGGCTCATGCGCAGCCATGCCTCCTGTACGGCGTCGTCGGCCTCGCTCGCCGAACCGAGCATCCGGTACGCCACCGCGCGCAGGCGCGGCCTGTCCTCCTCGAAACGCCCGGTCAGCCATGCTTCCTCGCCCATCGGTCACATCCCTCGCTCGCGGAGTGTCAGAGAAGGAGACCCTCCGGAACCTGCTGAGGTGACAGGGGGCGAAAACCGCATGCGACCACTCTGGAGAGACCCATGACAACGCCACCCATCCTCCTCACCGGCGGCACCGGCACCCTCGGCCGTCACGTCCTCCCCCTCCTCCGCGCCACCGGCCACGGCGTACGCGTACTCAGCCGCCACCCCCACCCGTCGAAAGACAGCGTCGAGTACGTCACCGGCGACCTTCTCAAGGGTGAAAGCGGAGACAGCGTCCAGTCCGCCGTCGACGGGACCGAGATCGTCCTCCACCTCGCCGGCGGCCCCAAGGGCGACGAAGTCGCCACCCGGAACCTGGTGCGCGCCGCCTCCCGCGCCGGGGTGAAACACCTCGTCTTCATCTCGGTCATCGCCGCCGACCGCGTCCCGCTCGGCTACTTCACGTCCAAGCTCGCCGCCGAGGAGGCCGTGACCGCCTCCGGCCTGCCCTGGACCATCCTGCGGGCCGCGCAGTTCCACGACCTGCTCCTGACCGTCGTGCAGAAGATGGCCAAGCTGCCCGTGATTCCCGTCCCCGGCCTCCGCCTCCAGCCGGTCGACTCACGCGAGGTGGCCGCCCGGCTGGTGGAACTGACCCTGGACAAGCCGGCCGGGCTGGTGCCCGACCTGGCAGGACCGAAGGTGTACGAGTCGGCCGACGCGATCCGCGCGTACCTCCGCGCCAGCGGCAGGAAGCGACCGCTGGTCCCGGTCCGGATGCCGGGAAAGGCGGGCCGCGTGTACCGGGCCGACGGAAACCTGTCCCTCGAAGGAACAGACCTTGGCACCCGCACCTGGGAGGATTTCCTCACCGAGCGGCTCCACTAGGACGCGTCCGTACGCCAGGCCCCTCCGCACCGCCGGGCCCATCCGTACCGCCGGCGCATGTCCGCACCCGCCCCGCTCACGACCAGTCCAACGTAGGCGCCAGCACTCCCTCCAGGGTCAGCAGCCAGTGCTTGGTGGCCAGTCCGGCCTCGCCCCCGCCGTAACCGCCGATCCCGCCCGCCGCCACCACCCGGTGGCACGGCACCAGGACGGAGACCGGCGCCGACCCCATGATGGAGCCCACCGTCTTGGCCCGGAGGCCGCGTTCGTCGGGCTCCTCGTCGAACGCACCGCTGCGGTCGGCCAGTTCGCCGTACGTGAGGGTCGTGCCGTACCCCACCGTGCGGTGCAGGGTCCGCAGGACGGTCTGTTGGGCGCCGGTGGTCGCGCGCCAGTCGATTGGCAGGTCGAACTCCCTTCGCCGGCCCGCGAAGTACTCGGCCAGTTGAGCCGTGACAGCGGCGGCTCTCCGGTCCTCGGTGGTGAGGTCCGGCCCGCCGTCCGCGTCGCCACCGGCCCCCGCCCCGAACGCCACGGTCGACACCACACCCTGGTCCGTCACACCTATGCGCATCCCGCCCGTGGGCAACGGGGTCTCCACGCTGAACCAGCCCACCCCTTGATCGTTCCGCATACGGGAAAACGTACCGGCGCGACGGGCGAACACCGGCGGGGTCCCGAAACTCCCGTCGCAAACCTGCCGAGGCACGCTCAGCCCTCGCTCAGCCCTCCGTCTCGAACGCCCGCGCCACCGCAAGGCTGTCCTCGTAGACATGATGCCGGGTCACCAGGCCGTCCTCGACGGTGAGGTGCAAAGCGAACCGCGCGCGATACGCGCGCCCGGTGGACCGGGCGGTCTGACGGATTTCGCCGAGCACCACCGCCTCGCCGCCGTCGACCAGGATGCGCTCGATCTCGGTCGCCGCCTCCCCGGCGGCATGGTGCTCGGCCAGCTCACGGAAGTGGGCGGCGGCATCCGCCCGGGTTGCACGATGCCGAATCCACGGCGTGGCCGTCCGACCGTGCTCGGCCTCCGGCCAGTCCAGTTTCCAGTCGACCCGTACGGCATACATCTCGGCGATGCCCGCCGCATCCCCCTCGCCGATCCGGCGCAACAGCTCATGCACCACAGCACGAGTGACCTCGGATGCGGCTGCGGGTACGGCGGCTGCGGCTGCGGCTGTAGACATGGCTCATCACTCCGATCCGGCATCCGCGTCCGGCTGACGCGGCGAGATCCCCATCCTCGCCACCCCCGCCGGACCGACGCCATTACCTCCGAGGTAACGGCCCAGGCCCGCATGAAGACGGGGTCAGGCGGGCTGCCAGAGTTCGACCCGGTTGCCCTCGGGATCGGTGACCCAGCCGAATCGGCCCACACCGTCCATGTCCTGCGTCTCCTCCGCCACGTCGGCTCCCTTGGCACGCAGCTGCGCGAGCATCGCCTCCAGGTCACCGACCCGGAAGTTGAGCATGGCTTGCTGGGCGCGGGACCCGAAGTAGTCGGTCCCGGACTCGAACGTGGCGAACACCGTCGGCCCGGCCTCCTGACGCCACAGACCGTTCTCGTCGAGGTCCAGGCCGAGGCATTCGCGATACCAGGCGCTCAGGGCAGCCGGGTCCGCGGCCCGCATGAAGTACCCACCGATTCCCGTCACACGTTCCATACCGCCATCGTGCCAGCGTCCCGGCCGGGGGCCCTGGCACCACGCCACCGCCCGCCCCGCTGACGGACGAGTGGCGGACGATGCGGCTAAGGTCTACGCGCCCGGCGGTCCCGCGCAGCGCTGCGCGTCGGGCCGTGGCTGACCAGAACCAGGGCCCGTGCTGTCGGAGGAAGGATCACCGGTGATCGGCAAGCTTCAATGCGTGGTTCTGGACTGTCCGGATGTCCTTGAACTCGCCCGGTTCTACCGATCACTCCTCGGCGGTACGGTCAACCAGCCCGATCGCAGGTGGGCGGTCAGTGACGACTTCGCGACCCTTCACACGGACTCTGGTCTGGTATTCGCGTTCCAGCGCGTGAAGGATCACCGGGCGCCGCGGTGGCCGGACAGCGCATATCCGCAGCAGTTCCATCTGGACCTCGATGTCCCCGATCTTGACCGGGCCCAGGAGCAGGTCCTCGGCTTGGGTGCCACACTGCTCCACGTCGACACGGGCGGTTGGAGGATCTTCGCGGATCCGGCCGGCCATCCCTTCTGCCTCCTGCGGGGCTGACGAGGAGGGCTACGGCTGGAGTACTAGTCCCCCCACTGACACACCGTCGTACCTTCACCGAACAGCAGCGCGGCGGTGTTGAGCAGCAGCAGCGGATGTACGAACCGGTCAGGACCGGTCGGCGGTACGTACCAGGACAGCGGCCAGGTGTCCCCCTTCAACGCGGGTACGGGTACGTAACTCACGTGGCCGTAGCTGGAGTTGAACCGCGTGACCTTCGGCGGCCAGGCCCTCAGCGCGGTGCTTCCGGGCGGTAAGTAGAAGTACACGGCCCGGCGGCCGTTCGCCTCGCTGACGATGGGGCCGGGATCCCCGGCCGTGATCGCCTCCATGGCGTCGGCGAGACGACGACCGTTGTCCCCGTCCACGCGTACGGCGTCGAATTGCACCCCGGCCTTGCGAAGTTGGAATCCCGAAAACGGAATCCAGCTTGCCTTTAATTGGCGAGTTCTCGCATCCATACAGACAGTGTGCGGTCCACCGGCTAGCGTTTTCTACACCACAAGCAGAGGGTCGCGTACGGCCCTGACCTGGTTGAACGCGGGATGAAAACGGCAGGTTCCGGTTGAGACCGGTTGAGTCCGGTTGAGTCGAGAGGGGATCGCAATGGCGCGAGCGGAGAACAAAGAAACGGTCAGCGCGGCGATGCGTAATATTGCGGGCATCGCACGGCTCTTGCGTAAACAAAAGGGTTGGTCGCAGGAGGAGTTGGGACAGCGGATCGGGTTCACGGGCTCGGCAGTCAGCGCGATGGAGACGTGTGCGCAGCCCGCGAGCGACCATATGTTGGTGGGGCTGGAGCGGGAGCTGGGCGCGGGAAGCGGGATCTTCGAGCGGGCGCGGGAGGATGTCCGGAACGACAAGTATCCGAAGCAGTTCAAAGATTTCGCCCTGCTGGAACAAAGGGCCGTGGTCCTCTCGATGTACGAGACGCTCGTCGTCAGCGGTCTCTTCCAGACGGCGGACTACGCTCGTGCCTTGATCAGCGGCGGCTATCCACCTCTGCCAGAGGCACGAGTCAGCGAGTTGGTGGAGGCCAGGATGGCCCGTAAGGCACTCTTCGACCGGGAGCCAACTGCGCTGATCGAGCTCGTCCTCGATGAAGGGGTGCTACTGCGCTCCTTCGGTAGCCAGGCAGTCATGCGGGAGCAGCTGGTACACCTCACCGAACTCGCCCAGTGTCGTAACGTCACGTTTCAGGTGATGCCGCTCGACCGGGGGCAGCGCGGCGAGCATGCTGGTGAGCGAGGGTCGATGACTCTGTTGGAAACTTCGGACCATGACCACTTGGTCTACCTTGAAGTGCACGAGGAGAGCGTGCTGATCAGCGATCCTGCAAAGGTGAGCATGCGCGCTCAGCGGTATGCCAAGATCCGAGCACAGGCCCTTGGCCCGGACGAATCGCTGGGCCTCATCGAGCGGTTGGTGGGAGAGAAGCAATGAGTGAGCCCCTGCGGTGGTTCAAGTCCAGCTACAGCGACGGTAGCGGCGGGCAGTGCATCGAAGTCGCCTTCGACTGGCGCAAGTCCACCTACAGCGACAGCGAAGACGCCCAGTGCGTCGAGGTCGCCACCACCCCCCACTCCATCCACCTCCGCGACTCCAAGAACCCCGACGGCCCCACCTTCGCCGTCGCCCCCACCTCCTGGACGACGTTCCTCAGCTGGACGGTCTGACGCCGGCACGCGCCGAAGCTCCCGAGCAGCTGGAACGCGCTTCGGGAGTCCGGGGCTCGGCGCCCGCACCCAGGAGCCACGGGACATGAGGACCAGCGTCACCTTCCCCAGCGGCGGGCTCGGCTTCGCCGGAATTCTCTTCACCCCCGACGACCACATGGGCGGCCGGTTGCCGGCCGTTGTCATCTCCCATCCGGGAGGCGGTGTGAAGGAGCAGAGTCCGAGTATCTACGCGGAGCGGCTGGCGGGTGCGGGGTTCGCCGCGCTCGTCTTCGACGCCGCCTACCAGGGCGAAAGCGAGGGCGAGCCGCGAGGGCTGGAGAGCCCCTTCCAGCGGGCCGAGGACATCAAGTCCGCCGTGACCTACCTGACCGTCCGTGACGACATCGACCCGGACCGTATCGGGGCGCTGGGTATCTGCGCGTCCGGCGGTTACGTTCCCTACGCCGCGCAGACCGACCACCGGGTCAAGAGTGTCGCCACGGTCAGCGCCGTGGATCTGGGCTCGGTGATCCGTGAGGGACTGGGCCGCACGCAGGACCCGGCGATCCTCAAGGCCAGTTCCGGGAGACGTACGAGTTCTACCGCACCCCGCGCGGCTACCAACCCGTGCGGTCCAGGGATGGGTGCTGCGAGGCGTCGACCTGCTCGCCCAGTACGACTCGTACGCGATGATCCGGCTCATCTCGCCCCGCCCCCTGCTGGTGATCGCCGGTTCGGAGGCGGAGAGCGCCTACTTCAGCCGGGAGGCGGTCGAGAAGACGGCGGAGCCCAAGGAACTGTTCGTCGTCGACGGCGCCACTCACGTCGACCTGTACGACAAGGATGAATACGTCACCCCCGCCGTCGCCAAGCTCACCGAGTTCTTCGGCAAGCATCTGGCCGGCTGACGCCTGCCGTGCGTATCAGGAGCCGATCGGATCAATCCGTGACGGGCAGGCACTCGGCGAGCAGAGCGACGATGTCACGCCAGGCTCGCTGTGCGTGCCGTGGGTGGTAGCCGACGCCGGGACGCACGGTGTGGCCGACCGATGGATGGTGGAAGGCGTGAAGGGCTCCCCCGTACACCACGAGGCGCCAGTCGACGCCCGCGGCCTCCATCTCCGCGGTGAACGCGTCCCGTTGGGCGGGCGGCATGATCGGGTCCTCCGACCCGACCCCGGCCCATACCGGGCAGCGAATGCGTGCCGCCTCGCCCGGTCGGCCCGTGATGAGTGCGTTGACTGTCCCGATCGCGCGCAGATCGACACCCTCGCGACCGAGTTCCAGTGCGACCGCACCCCCGGTGCCGTAGCCGATGGCGGCGGTCCGGTCGGGGTCGGCCCGTGGTTCGGCACGCAACACGTCGAGCGCGGCGTGACCGATTCCTCGCATCCGGTCGGGGTCGGCGAGCAGCGGCAGGCAGCGGGCCAACATTTCTTCCGGGTCGTCCAAATAGCGTCCACCGTGGAGGTCGAAAGCCAGCGCCACGTACCCCAGTTCGGCCAGCGCCTCGGCCCGGCGGCGCTCGACATCGCTGAGCCCCACCCCCTCGGGTCCGATCAGGACCGCGGGTCGGCGCCCCGCACCGGCCGGGAGCGCGAGGTGTCCGATCATCGTCAGGTTGTCGGCCGGGTATGCGACCGTACGGGTGGTGACCGTCGTACGCGTGGTGACCGTCGTCATGCGACTGAACGGTAATGACCGTCGCGCCCGCTCGGGGTGGTGTTCACCGACGGCAGACAGCCGTCTGTCCCGGTGCCGTATCGGGTCAGGCCGGGGTGAGTGCGGCGAGAAGGCGCAGTTTCTCGTCGCTGTCGCTGTCCTGGTCGGGGTAGTACACGACGAGGAGGACGTCGCCAATGGGGAGTTTGTCGCGGTGGAGCCGCAGTTCGCCGACGACGGGGTGGTGGACCGTGGTGGTGCCGCCGTCGAGGTCGCGGATGTCGTGCCGGGCCCACAGGGTGCGGAACCGCTGGCTGGACAGGGCGAGCTCTCCGACGAGTTCGACGAACCGGGGGTTGTCGGTGTCGTCCCCGATGGTGGTGCGAAGAGCGGCGACGAAGTCGGCGGCGGCTTTGGCCCAATCCTGTTGAAAGGCCTGTTCCTCGGGATCGAGGAACAAGGAACGGAGCCGGTTCTGGCCGGGCCGCAGGCGCGGGGAGAGCGCGACGGCCATGGCGTTCGAGGCCAGGACGTCGAACGCGCGATTGATTCCAGGACCTGGGGTGAGGGGTTCTTGTCGCGGCCGCGTTCCAGCCGCAGATAGTAGTCGGGGCTGATTCCGGCGAGCAGGGCGACTTCCTCACGGCGCAGACCGGGCACACGGCGGTTGCCGCCGGGCGGGATTCCCGCCTGCGCCGGGGAGACCAGCTCACGCCGGGCGCGGAGGTAGCCGCCGAGCCGGTTGCCGGGGTCCTCGTCGTTCATACCCACACCGTAACGCGGTGTGGGTGACGCGGAGGGGGCCCTGGCAGGACCATGGAAGACGGGGGCCATTCCACACCGGGCGGATTCCGTCAAGACTGTAGAGGAAGGGTTCTGCGAAGGACACAGGACACCAACGACCGCGCCGCAGCCTGAACGCCTTCGGCGCCCTGGACCGAAGGGAAGATCTCATGGATCTCTCCAAGCGCACCGTTCTCATCGTCGGCGGGACCTCGGGTATCGGGCGGGAGCTGGCCCGCCGGTTCGCCGCGGCGGGCAGCACCGTGGTCGTCGGCGGCCGCAACCGGAAGACACTCGCGGAACTCGCCGGAGAGAATTTCGGCACCGTCGGCGTCGACATCACCGACAGTGCCTCCGTCGCGTCGGCCCGTGACGCCGTACTCGCCGAGTACCCCGAGCTGGACACGGTGGTGACCATGCCGGGCATCATGCTCCTGGAGGACCTGCGCGACCCCGCGCACTTCGAGGCGGCGCGGACGACGATCGACACCAATCTGACCGGCACCATCCGGGTGATCGACGCCTTCACCCCGCACCTGATCCGGCGGGGCGCCGGCACCTTCGTCACCGTCACCTCCGGTATCGCCTTCCTGCCCTTCCCGCCCATGCCCACCTACGCCGCCTCGAAGGCCGCGGTGCACGCCTACTCCGAGGCACTGCGCGCGCAGCTCGACGGCACCGGCGTCGGCGTCGTGGAACTCGTCCCACCGGCCGTCGCCGTCGCGGGCCAGGAGAAGGTGAACCCGCACGCGCTGCCGCTCGACGGCTTCGCCACCGAGGTCATGCAGCTGCTCTCGGAGGAGCCCACCCCGCACGAAATCCTCGTCAAGCAGGTGCTCATGCACCGCTGGGCCGAGCGCGACGGTACGTACGACGAGCTGGTCGCCCAGCGCGCCCAGGCCCTGGCCATGCTCCCCGGCCGCCAGGGCTGACACCCTGCCCTTCCTCGCACGGACGACCGCGGCGCCCCCTGGCCGCCAAGGGCCGCGGGAGCGCCGCGTCGTGCATGTACAACCGTCAGGCAGCCGTTCCTACAGGAACGAGTTGATCTGGATCGTCTCCGTACGGCCCGGGCCCACGCCGATCGCCGAGATCGGCGCCCCGGACATCTCCTCCAGGGCCTTCACGTACGCCTGCGCGTTCTTCGGGAGGTCGGCGAAGGTCTTCGCCTTCGTGATGTCCTCCGACCAGCCGGGCAGCAGCTCGTAGATGGGCTTCGCGTGGTGGAAGTCCGTCTGGCTGTACGGCAGTTCCTCGACGCGCTTGCCGTCGATCTCGTACGCCACGCACACCGGGATCTGCTCCCAGCCGGTCAGGACGTCGAGCTTCGTCAGGAAGAAGTCGGTGAGGCCGTTGACGCGGGTCGCGTACCGCGCGATCACCGCGTCGAACCACCCGCACCGCCGGTCGCGGCCCGTCGTGACGCCCCGCTCGCCGCCGATGCGGCGCAGCGCGTCGCCGTCCTCGTCGAACAGCTCCGTAGGGAACGGTCCGGCGCCCACGCGCGTCGTATAGGCCTTGAGGATGCCGATGACCCGGCTGATCTTCGTCGGTCCCACACCCGCGCCGGTGCAGGCGCCGCCGGCGGTCGGGTTGGAGGACGTGACGAAGGGATACGTACCGTGGTCGACGTCCAGGAGCGTGCCCTGGCCGCCTTCGAAGAGGACGACCTTGCCGTCGTCGATGGCGTTGTTGAGGACCAGGGTGGTGTCGGAGACGTACGGCTTCAACTGGTCCGCGTAGGTCAGCAGTTCCTCTACGATCTTGGCGGAGTCGATCGCACGGCGGTTGTAGAGCTTGGCGAGGATCTGGTTCTTGAAGTCGAGCGCGGCGTCGACCTTCTGGATGAGGATCGACTCGTCGTACAGGTCCTGGATGCGGATACCGACGCGGTTGATCTTGTCGGCGTACGTCGGTCCGATGCCACGGCCCGTCGTGCCGATCTTCCGCGAACCGAGGAACCGTTCCGTCACCTTGTCCATGGTGGTGTGGTACGAGGTGATCAGATGAGCGTTTCCACTGATGAGCAGCTTGGACGTGTCGACACCGCGGTCGTTCAGCCCGCTCAGCTCGGAGAGCAGGACGGCCGGGTCGACTACCACTCCGTTGCCGATCACCGGGATACAGCTGGGCGAGAGGATTCCGGAAGGGAGAAGATGCAGTGCGTATTTCTGGTCGCCGACGACGACCGTGTGGCCGGCGTTGTTGCCGCCCTGATAGCGCACGACATAGTCCACGGACCCACCGAGCAGGTCGGTGGCCTTTCCCTTGCCTTCGTCACCCCACTGAGCACCGAGCAGCACAAGTGCGGGCACAGGCGTACACCCCTTCCGGGCGGGGCATGTCCAAGGTCGGGGGGCGCACATACGGCGTTCGTACGTCACGTGTGCGCCGTACGACCCGTACGGCATCGCACGACATCGCACGAAACCGCTGGACGTAGATCACAGACGCGGATCGCACGACGTCGTACGACGCGGCCCGAGCCGTCGAACCGGTTGCCCCGGAATAGACGAAGCCCCTGGCGCAATAGCGCAAGGGGCTCTTGCACAAAGATGCTACCCGAGGAAGGACCGAGGTGTCGGCTCCAGGGCCCGCCGAGAACGGCGCGCAGCAGCTTCTGGTGGTCATCGACCCGGTCGCCCGCCGGACCGACGGCGAATCCGTACGGATCGCGAAAGACGTGTTGAGCGCGGGTGCGGCGGTGAAGATATGCCTTCCCGACGGGCCGGAGGAGTTCGCGCGGGCGCTGGCCAGGCGGGGCGGCAGGCGGCCGGTGGTGATCGGCGACGACCGGGCGCTGTTGCGTACGGTCGCGCTGCTCCACCGCGAGCGGGAGCTGTCCTCCGGGGCGCTCTCGCTGGTGCCGGTGGGGGCGTCGGTCGAGCTGGCGCGGGCGCTGGGGGTGCCGACGGGCGCGGTGGCGGCGGCGCGGGCGGTGCTGGACGGGGTGGTGCGGCGGCTGGATCTGCTGGTGGACGACAGTGACGGGGTGGTGCTGGGGGATCTGCACATTCCGGGGCTGGCGGGGGCGAGGCGGGAGAACGGGAAGGGGAAGGGCCCCGGTTCCGGTGCTGGTGCTGGTGCTGGTCAGGGGAACGGCTCCGGGAACGGCCCCGGAGACGGTCGACGCGACGGTGACGGGAGCGGCGCGGGCGGGGCGCACGGCGCGGCGTCCATGTGGCACACGTGCCGCTCGCTGGTCCGCACGCTGGTACGGCCGCCGCCGGGCGCGTTCCTCGCGCACACGTACCGGCTGCGGGTGGAGGCGGACGGCGTACTGCTGAGCGATCTGGACGAGCCGGTGGAGGGGATCATGGTCCGCTCGCGGGGCGGGCGGGCGGAGGTGGTGATCCGTACGCGCGCGTCGGCGGAGCCGCTGCGGGCGAGCGCGCTGTCCGTGACGGTCTCGGGGGCGAATTTCCGCTACCGGGCCGACACCCGGGTCACGGGCCCGGTCCGGACGCGGACGTGGACGCTCCGGGCGGGGGCGTGGGGGCTGACCTTGCCGACGACGTATTCCGTTCCGGGGGCTTCTGGGACGGGGTGAGCACCGATAGCCTCGGGTGCCACGAAGCCGGTACCACGCCTGGGGGCCGACCGAATGCACGATGCGACACGCGACTCGACGCCCGACTCGGCACCCGATTCGACGCCGGTCGGGGAGGTGGCCCTCGACGTCACAGAGACGGCGGAGGCGCTGGCCCGCTACCGCTCGCGGGCGGGTATGTGGCTCCGCGTCGGGCTGACGACGGCGGCCGGCGGCGTGGTCGTCGAGCTGGCGAACACCGCCCGGCGCCTGGAGTGGGCGGACCTGGTGGCGGAGGGCATGGGCGGCCTGGCGCTGGCGCCGCTGCTGATCGGGCTGAGCGCGCTGCGCCTGGCCCGCCTGATGCGCCTGCGGCTGGCCGCACACCCCTGGACGGCCCTCCCGGCGGAAACGGCACCGCACGGCCCGCACGCGGCGGCGGTGGTCCTGCGCGACCCGGCGGGCGGCGACCCGATCCCCCTGACCCTGGTGGGCCTCCAAGGCCGCCACCACGCGGCGGACCCCCGCCCGACGGGCGAACTGTGGTGGTGCGGCGACCCCCGGACGGGCGGCGTACTGGCCCGCCCGGGAGGCGCCGAACTGATCTGGGCCCGCACTCCGGGCCGCCTGACCCGGGACCGAATCCTGGGAGCGGCGGGGAGGGCGGAGGACCGGGGGTAGGCGGGGCCCTGGTCGGGACAAGACGGGCCGGCGCTCAGTCGGCTGAGGCGTCGTCGGAACAGTCTCCCGGCCCGCGCGCGGGGCGTCGTCGGCTCCACCGTCGCTACGAACGCAAGGCGGCCGAGGAACTCCCGGCCTTCGCCCGCACGAAACCCCGGACATGGGGTCCGGTAGCCGGTATCCGGTAGGGACGCGTGCTAGAGATAGGGGCGAATGGTCTCGATTAATCCTCAAGCAGGAGGTATGTGACGATGCGTTCAGCTCTTCTCCGTGTGACGGCCACGCTGGGTGCCGCGGCGGCCCTGGCCCTCTGCGGTGCCGGGGTGGCCGGTGCGCACGACATGTGGCCGGCCGGTGTGGGCAACTCGGGTGTCTTCAGCACCGGTGTGGGTAACTCGGGCGCCTTCAACGCCGGCGTCGGCAACTCCGGTGTCGCCAACTGGGGCGTGGGCAACGCGGGCCTCGGCAACACGGGCATCGGCAGTTCCGGCATCGGCAACTCCGGGATCGGCAGCTCCGGCATCGGCAACTGAGCGATCGGCGGCGGGGTCGTCGGCGGCATGGGCGTGGCGGCCAGGGCGTCGGCGGCCAGGGCGGCCTCAGCGCCGTACGGGACCGGTTTGTCCACAGGGTGTGGATGAACCGGGCCGCGTACGGATCCCCGTCCGGGAGGGCCGCTAGCCCGGGGTCACCAGGCGCGCCTCGTACGCGAACACCGCCGCCTGCGTGCGGTCGCGCAGGCCCAGTTTCACCAGGATGCGGCTCACGTGCGTCTTGATCGTGGACTCCGCCACCACCAGGTGCTCGGCGATCTCCGCGTTCGACAGGCCCTGGGCGATCAGGACCAGTACCTCCGTCTCCCGCTCCGTGAGGTCGCCGACGCGGGCCAGGGCCGGGGGTCTCGGGGTCTCCGACAGCTTCGAGAACTCCGTGATCAGGCGGCGCGTCACCGTCGGGGCGAGGAGGGCCTCGCCCGAGGCCACCACCCGTACCCCGTCGGCCAGTTGGCGCGCGGAGGCGTCCTTCAGCAGGAAGCCCGACGCGCCCGCCCGCAGCGCCTGGTACACGTACTCGTCCAGGTCGAACGTCGTCAGCACCAGCACCTTCGCGGCCGCGTCCGCCGCGACGATCTCGCGGGTCGCCTCGATCCCGTTCAGCTCCGGCATCCGGATGTCCATCAGGACGACGTCCGGGTCCAGGGCGGCGACCTGCGTGACGGCCTCGCGCCCGTTCACCGCCTCGCCGACCACCTCGATGTCCGGCATCGCGTTGAGCAGCACCGAGAAACCCTCGCGGACCATCACCTGGTCGTCGACGATCAGCACCCTGATGGTCACGCCGCGTCCCCGTCCTTCACGGCGGCCACCGGGATGAACGCCGCGACCTCGTAGCCGCCGTCCTCCTGGAGATCCGCGGTCATCTCACCGTTCAGCATCGTCACACGCTCCCGCATCCCCGTGATGCCGTGACCCGCCCCCGGCGACGGCTTCACCAGCCCGCGCGGCGGTGTGTTCACGATCCGCAGCCCGAGCCCGCCGAGCACGTAACTGATCTCGACGCGCGCCGTGGACCCCGGCGCGTGCCGGAGCGCGTTGCTCAGCGCCTCCTGGACGATCCGGTACGCCGACAGCTCGACGCCCTGCGGCAGCTCCCGTACCGCGCCGGTCACCGCCTTCTCCACGGTCAGCCCGGCGTCCCGCACATTGCCCAGCAGCCCGTCGAGGTCGGCGAGCGTGGGCTGCGGGGCGTCGGGCGCCTGGTAGTCCTCCGCCCGTACGACCCCGAGGACGCGGCGCAGCTCGGTCAGCGCGGCGACCGCGTTCTCGCGGATCGTCGCGAACGCCTTCTCCAGCTCGGGGGGCGGATTCTCCACCCGGTACGGCGCGGCCTCCGCCTGGATCGCCACGACCGACATGTGGTGGGCGACGACGTCGTGCAGCTCACGGGCGATGGTGGTGCGCTCCTCCAGCAGCGTGCGCCGGTCGCGCTCGACGGCGGTGACGCTCTGCTGGATCGCGACCTCCTGTTCCGCCTCGCGGCGGACGTGGAGGACGGTCACGGTGAGGAGGACCAGCGCGGAGAGGAAGAGCATGGGGGCGGAGGTGGAGCCGCCGCCGTACCCGCCGACGAAGACCGTGGCGAACATGGCGTACAGCGCCGTGCCCACCCACAGCCAGCCGGCGGTGCGCGGCCTGGTCCGGAGCGCGACCACCGTGATCACGAAGAGGTACCCGGCGAAGGCGCCGGGAGTCCACGGCCAGCCGTCGTAGTGCGCGCCGATCACGCTCGTGACGGCGGAGACCGCCAGGGAGAGCCACCAGGCACCGATCGGCCTGACCAGCGTCATCAGCAGCGGAATGGCGGGGAGCCCGCCGAAGAGCGAGCCTTCCTCGACCACGCCGATGAGGCAGATCATCACCGCGGCCAGCACGACGACGGCGTGCGGCAGCCAGGCGGCGTACTCACGTATCCGGCCGGGCAGCCGACGGGTGATCGGGCCGTCCGTCCGCCGGGGCTTGAGCGGACGGTAGGCGAAGGCGTCGTGGAAGAGGTCCTCGCGCAGGCCGCCGATCGCGTCCATGGCGAGGCGGAACTCGGGGCTCCGGGTCTTCCCGGTCTCTGTCTCGGTCACCCTGCCAAGGTAGGCGGAGCCCGCCCCCGGGTCGTCACCACGGAAGCGGATCCTGACGGGTCCGTCGCAGGTACTACGGGGGGACGTGGAGAGGGACGGCGGGCGGGGGCGTGCCGGCCGGAACACCATGTCATCAGAGGTTGCCGCGGAGCTGCCGTCCGCTCTGCCACGCACCCAACTGCTCGTCCACAGAGGTCGGCTGACGGGATGACGATCAGTCGTGACTATTGGTCAGCGAGGTCGGCGAGGCGGGTGCTACAGTCGCGCAACTGTTCGGTTTTCACTTCGAGGGGGGGCCTCGTTAACCGAATGGACAGGAGGTCTTTGCGTTGCACGGAAAACGCTTGCGCAACGTCGGCGTCGTGATGGCAACCGCCGCGATCGTCACGCTCGCCACCAGCCCGACGGCCTGGGCTTCGTGGGAGACGAATGCGAGCACAGTGTGGAGCGACGGCAACATGTCGCGAGAATGGTCCGACGAAGAATATAATGAAATCAAGTTCAAGGACTGCGGCACCGTAACGACCAAAGAGATCGAAGTCGAGCGCTGGCAATTGGTCACATGGGGTCTCGACACCCTGCGTGACGATTTCACGTTCACCAATTGTTTCAACGGCACGGATGCCGTCAGCGCCGACACGCAGTCCAACCTCCCTGCCGCCACATATTACTTCCAGACGGACACTACGTGCGCAAGCTGCGTAGTGTCCGTTAGGAAAATCGTCGTGGACACGACTCAGGCCGACTGATCCCGCCGGGCTGCCGCGCATCCCGCGCGGCGGCCCGCCTTGTATTTTCTTGAGGCTCCATGCGATTTTCCACCACTCTGCGCACGCACGCCGCCGTTCTGGCATTTCCGGTGACCGGTTTCTTTTTTGCCTACGTCTTCTTTACGATCAAGGGAAGAATCGGCCATTTCGCCTCGCTCCCCTGGCCGGCCGAGGTAGCGTCCTACGCCATACACGCTCCGGTTCCGCTGGCCGCCGCCGCCGCGGCAGGACTGGCCGCCGTCGAGGCGACGCGACTACGGACCCTGGGTGTCTGGGAGATGGGTCCGGCGCGTTCCGCTCTTCGCGTCGCCGTCCAACCGGTCCTCGTCGTCGTGCTCACCATGGCGGGCCTGATCGCCGGCGTCACGGTGGGCGCGTTGTCGATCGCCGGCGTGCTTCCCGACGCATATGTCTTGCAGCTCTTCGGCATGGTTGTCGTCCTCCTCACCGCGCACGCGGTCATAGGTTTCGTCGTCGGGCGGCGTCTCCACGCGTCGTACTCCGCACCGCTTGTTTCCATAGCCGTGTTCATCGGAGTCAGCTTCCCGCTGGGAACGAGTGCGTGGTGGACGCACCACGTGACGGGGGCTGTCGGCCAAGTCGGTTTCGGTGAGGCGTACTCCGCCCCCATGACCATCGCCGCCGTTCTGCCGACGGTCTGCCTGGCGCTCGCCCTCGTCCTGGCCATCGGTCCTCGGCACATCCGTATCGGTGCTGTCGCGGTCTCCGTCTTGGTCGCCGGCAGCGGCCTGCTCGGCGCCTACGGCATCACCCGGGAGTGGACTTCGTTCGCTCCCGCCGCCAAGGGGCTGGCCCCGGTCACCTGTCAGGGGCGTGCTCCAGAAGTCTGCATGCCCACCGCCGGTGCCGGAGATCTCGAAGAAATTCAAACCGATCTTTCCAGCATGACAAGAAAACTGCGGACCAAAGGGATCATCGAAGAGGTCCCCTCTCGCATCACCGACATATCCGTGTCCGATCCCCGCCGATTGGAGGCGATCGGCACGGAGTGGTCACTCGACCTCGCGGCCGGCAGCCCGGCCGGAATCCCCTGGGAAGATGTGGCGATCGTCGTCGTGGGAATGCCGTGCAAAAACCCGAACTGGAACACCTTGCACTACAACACTCTCTGGACCGCTCGGACCATGGGGGTGGCGGGTGATTACCTCGGCTGGCTCTCCCGTGAATCCTCGTCGTTCCGGAAGGGGAAGGGCGAAGAGGAACTCCTCACGGAAATGGACAGGGTGGACGGCCTCACGTTGGGCGAACAGAAGACCTGGTACATCGGGCAGCGCCGACTCTCCTGCAAGGCCGGCCAGTCGGGATGATCTGGTGGCTGCGCCAACGAGGCGCCTTCGACCTGCTGCCCTTTTCACTGTTCGCCTTCGTGCTGAGCATTTCCCTCACATCGAATCTCATCCTCGTCCTCCCGGCCTATCTTGGCAATTACTCCGTCCCGACCGAATTGAGTAACTTCTTCTGCCTCGTGCCTTCCGTCGCCCTGGTCTCATGCCTCGAAAGACGCCTGCCCGGTATGGAGCGATCCGCTGTACGTCGGCTCGATGCGAGGGACATCGCCCTGGTGACAGGCTTCGCCCTCCTGGCCAGCGCGGTGGCGACGGCGATGACTCCGCTGGACTCCGAGGCGATGTGGACGGCGGCCCGCAACAATCTGCTCTTCTGCGGCCTCGCCCTCGGGAGCTGGCCTCTCCTCGGACACCGGGCTTCCCTCCTGCCCGCGTTCTGGATGATCCTCGCCATGTTCACCGGGGGCAGACATGTCAACGACCCCTATCCCTGGGTGATCGTCACGGAGAAGGCCGATGTCGCCCACGCCGCGACCGGCGCCGCCCTCGTCTTTCTGACAGGACTCGTTCTCCTCACCTGCCTCGTGCCAAGGACCGCCCGATGACTCTCCTGCTCGAACGTGTCACCTTCACCTACCGGCGCAGGCGCCGCCCCGTTCTCTCCCGTTTCACCTACGAGGTACCGGACCACGGTCTGACGATCTTGCTCGGCCCCAATGGAGCGGGAAAGTCCACGACGCTGGCCCTTCTCGCGGGTATCGTCGCGCCGACCGTGGGCCGAGTGCTGTTCAGCGACACGAACCTCACCTCCGCCAGCCGTGAATACCGCCGTCACGTGGCCTGGCTACCGCAGCGGGTGCCTACTTCTCCTCAGCTGACCGCGCGCGAGTACGTGGCCTACATCGCCTGGCTGAAGGGCGAGAGCCGCTCCCACGCGTGGGACCGGGCCGGCGTCGCCCTTGAGCGGGTCGGTCTCGCCGAACAGTCCGGACAGAAGACGGCCGGCCTCTCCGGGGGACAACTCCGGCGTGTCGGTATCGCTTGTGCCCTCGCCCACGACGCCCGCGTCATTCTTCTGGACGAACCGACAGCGGGTCTCGACCCTCATCAGCGTTCCGTGTTCCGTGACGTCCTGGGGAAAATCGCGCGGAGTACCCCGGTCCTGATGTCAACCCATGACGTGATCGACCTGGCCGACGCGGCCACCACTGTCACCCTCATGGAGTCCGGCCGGGTACTCCACCATGGCGATACACAGAGCTTCCTCGACCATGCCCGTTCGGATGCCGCCCCGGGGCGGCGGGCGGAGTCCGCGTACTCCGCCCTCATGCGTCTCGACAGTTCGCGATGAGTGCCCTGATCGATGATTGCCCCTGATCACGGGGCAGCCAACCGCTCCGGCAGCGACGCCTCACCACGCCAGTTGTGCGATCTCCTCCGCCACCACCGCGCACGCGTCCGCCGCCGGGTCGATCAGGGGGAAGTGGCCCACGTCCGGGAGCAGGGTCAGGCCCACCGTTTCGCCTGCCTTGGCCGCCGCGTCCACGTACGCCTCCGCCACCTCGTACGGCACCGTCAGGTCGGTGCGGCCCTGGACCACCGCCGTGGCGATGCCCGTGGGCAGCAGGGACGCCGGGTCGGCGCTCGGGCGGCGGTCCTCGAAGTGGGGCTCTCCGCCCAGGAGCTGGACGATGGCGCCGCCGCACACGTCCAGTTCCACCGCCCGCGCGAGGTCCGCGATCGGGGCGAGCGCCACGACGCCGCGCAGCGGTGGCGGGTGCGGCAGGCGCCAGGGTGAGCCCTCCGGGAGCACATGGCGGGCCGACGCCCACAGCGCCAGGTGGCCGCCCGCCGAGTGGCCTGTCACCACGATCCGGCGCGCGTCGGCCTGCGGTACGGCGGACGTGACCAGGGCGGGCAGCGCGTCCATCGCGGCGGCCACGTCGTCGAACGTCTCCGGCCAGCGGCCCGCCGTCGGACGGTCGGTCTCCGGCTGCGGGGTGTCAATGCCCTGGTGCGGGATGCCGGGACCGCGCCGGTACTCCACGTTCGCCACGGCGAAGCCCCGGCGCGCCAGGAAGTCCGCGAACGGCGTGAGGTGCGCCCGGTCGTACCGCGCGCGCCAGGCGCCGCCGTGGAGCACCACGACGAGCGGGACCCGTTCCTGGTTGCCCCGGGGCGCGTAGAAGTCGATCACCTGATCGGGGTGATCGCCGTACGCGACCGTCGCGTCGGGCGGGACGACCGGGTGGGAGAAGGCCGACTCGGTCTCTGCTGCGTCACGAACCACGGGATCGTGCGCGCCGGGGTCCGGCATGGTGCTCCAACCTCTAGGTACAGGCTGCGAATTGACCTGATCAGCCGGGACGGTACCAGTCGGAGCCGGAGTCGATCACATCCCCGGGCGGCGGCCCGTACGTCATCCGCCGGCCGGTACCTCCGCCAGTACCTCGCCCAGCACCCGCGCCGCCCGTTCCGCGTCCGCGAAACCCACGTACAGCGGCGTGAAGCCGAACCGCAGCACGTCCGGCCTGCGGAGGTCGCCCACCACCCCGCGCGCGATGAGCGTGTCCATCACCGCCGGGGCCTCGGCGCAGCGCAGGGCGACCTGGCTGCCGCGTTCCGCGTGCGCCGAAGGGGTCAGCGAGCTGACCCGGCCCGGCGGGGCGTACGCCTCCACGCACTCCAGGAAGAAGTCCGTGAGCGCCAGGCTCTTCGCCCGTACGGTCTCGATCCCCACCCCGTCCCAGACGTCGAGCGCCGCCTCCAGCGCCAGCATCGAGAGGATGTCGGGCGTACCGACCCGGCCCCGCGTCGCGCCGTCCGCCGCCTCGAAGTCCGACGCCATCGCGAACGGATCGGCGTGCGAGGTCCAGCCCGGCAGCGGCGAGTCGAAAGCGGCCTGGTGGCGCCGGGCCACGTACAGGAAGGCGGGCGAACCCGGCCCGCCGTTCAGATACTTGTACGTGCACCCCACCGCGAGGTCCACCCCGTGCGCGTCCAGGCCCACCGGCAGCGCGCCCGCGCTGTGGCACAGGTCCCAGACGGCGAGCGCGCCCGCCTCGTGCACGGCCGCCGTGATCCCCGGGAGGTCGTGCAGCCGGCCCGTACGGAAATCGACCTGGTTCATCAGCACGACGGCCGTGCGCGGGCCGACGGACCCCAGCAGCTCCGCCGGATCGACGGGGACGAGCGGCTTGCCCGTCATCCGGGCGGCGGAGTGCGCGATGTACCCGTCGCTGGGGAACGTCGTGGCGTCGACCAGGATCTCGTCCCTCGCCGGGTCCGTGGGGTCGAGCAGCCGGACGGCGGCCACCAGGGCCTTGAAGACGTTCACGCTGGTCGAGTCGCCGACGACGATCTGCCCCGGTCCGGCGCCGACGAGCGGGGCGATCCGGTCGCCGATCCGCTCCGGCGCCGTCCACCAGTCACCCTCGGTCCAGGACCGGATCCGCAGCTCGCCCCACTGGCGGCCGATGACGTCGCGCATACGGTCGGGTACGTGGCGGGGCAGCGCGCCGAGCGAGTTCCCGTCCAGGTAGACGGAGTGGTCGTCGAGCGCGAAGAGATCGCGGCGGCCGGCCAGTTCGTCGGCCGCGTCGAGAGCGGCGGCTTTTGCAGCAAGGGAAGCGGGCGCGGCGATACGGGTCGTGTCAGACATGGCTGCGGGCCGTCCAGAGCTCGGGGAACACGTTCTTGGTCGCGCGCTTCTCCAGCCACGCCACACCGGCGGAACCGCCCGTACCGGTCTTGGAGCCCATCGCGCGCCGCGTGGCGACCAGGTGGTCGTTGCGCCAGCGCCACACCAGCTCACCGACGTCCGTCAGCGCCTCGCCCAGCCTGATCAGCTCGGTGTGCTGGTCCGCGTCGGCGTAGATCCCGGCCCAGACCTGCTCGACCTCGGGCGACGGCTCGTACTTCCGCGAGAGGTCGCGCTCGACCACCGCGCCGGGCACGGGCAGCCCGCGCCGGGCGAGCAGCCGCAGCGTCTCGTCGTACAGGCTCGGCTCGTGCAGGGCCTTCTCCAGCTCGGCGTGGACGCGCGGGGCGCCCCGGTGCGGTACGAGCATCGACGCGGACTTGTCGCCGAGCAGGAACTCCATCCGCCGGTACATCGCGGACTGGAAACCGGAACCCTCGCCGAGGGCGCTGCGGTACGAGTTGAACTGCGCCGGGGTCAGCTGTCCGAGCGGCTTCCACGAGGCGTTGAGCGCCTCCAGCTCACGTACGGACCGCTTGAGCGCGTCGACGGCCACCTGGATCCGGTCCTCGCGCAGGGCGCGGGACGCGGTCTCCCACTCGTGGACGATGACCGTGAACCACAGCTCCATGACCTGCGTGGTGACGAGGAAGACCATCTCGCCGGGGTCGTCGGAGAGGGGGTGCTGGAGGTGGGTGAGGACGTCCGCCTGGACGTAGTCCTCGTACGGGGTGGTGCCTGCGAAGTCGAGATGCGGGGTGTCCGAATGCGGGGTGTCCGCATGCGAAGTTTCCGAATGCGGCGTGTCCGAACCCGCGGATCCGGAGGCATCGGGGGCGTGCGACATTGCTGTCTCCTCGATATTGCTACCGGGTAGCGGTCCGCCCCTTCCGTTCGTCTCGGAGCTCCGGTCCCCTGTCCGCATCATAATCCGGCTCCCGGCGCACGGCTCCGCCAGGCCACAGGTGCCCCATCGGCCCTGGTCGGCGCCCACCGCCGAGGACGGCTCAGGCCAAGGGCCCCGAGAGGTACGTCCCCTTCTTGTCGTACGGCCAGGCGTTCGCCCGGCAGCCGTCCAGGCCCTTGATCTGCTGCATCATCACCGGCGCTGGCCGGCCGGGGCCCGGACAGGCCAGATGCCGGCGGATGCCGATCTCGTGGCCGATCTCGTGGTTGATGATCAGATGCCGGTAGTCGGACGACGGCCCGTCGAAGGTGGGCGAGCCCTCCGTCCAGCGCCGCAGATTGACCACCACGCCCTCGGAGGTCTCACAGTTCAGCTCGCCGTGCGTGTCGAGCCCCTCGGCCCGGCAGAGCCGGTCGGCGGTGGCCGGGGTGGCGATCCTGATGACGAAGTCGGCGTTCTCGGAGACCAGCTGGAAGGCGCCGCGCCCGTGTGCGGCCCAGCTGCGCGGGTCGGCCAGGATGTGCTGGATCTCGGTGGCCGCCCGGTCGGCCGACAGGCCCGTACCGGTCTCGACCTGTACGAGGTAGCGGCGCGGGGTGCCGGAACCGACCGGGCTGCCGTGCCCCCGCGCGGTGGTGAACGTGGCGGGCTCAGGGCCGCGCTGCCAGGACCCCAGCGAGGCTCCGGCGCCGATCAGGACCGCCAGGCAGAGCCCGAACAGCAGCGCGCGACCGCGCGGCCCACGGCGTTCACCTCTCACCACCGCCCTCACCTCAGCCCCTCCGGCACCGGAAATCAACGAAGACCCACCCCCGGAGAGACGGGGCGGGCCTTCGCAAGGTTGCTCGTTCAATGATTATCGAACCGCGATCCGCTCTCAGCGGACGTACGAGCTGCGCGGACGTACGGGCCAGGCTCAGCCCAGCGTGTCCGCCGCCAGCGGCGAGGAGTCGCGCAGGAACGTCGAGCAGCGCTCGTACTCCTCCTGCTCACCGATCGCCTGCGCCGCCCGGCCGAGCGCGTGCAGGGCGCGCAGGAAGCCACGGTTCGGCTCGTGCTCCCACGGCACCGGACCGTGCCCCTTCCATCCGCTGCGGCGCAGCGAGTCGAGCCCGCGGTGGTACCCGGTCCTGGCGTACGCGTACGACTCGATCACCCGGCCGCCCTCGAACGCGTCGTCGGCGAGCCGGGCCCAGGCCAGCGAGGAGGTCGGGTACTTCGCGGCGACATCGGCGGGCGAGGTCCCGTTGGCGAGCAGCTCGCGCGGCTCGGGATCGTCGGGCAGTTCGGTGGGGGGCGGCCCCCCGAGAAGATCTTTGTGAATGGCCATGCCTACAGTCTGCCTTGCCCCGCCGGGCGCCCGCCCCGATCGGCCTGCCTTGCCCCGCCGGGCGCCCGCCCCGATCGGCGGCCCTCTTCAGGAGCCACCTCCCGGGCCGCCGTCCGCCGCCGGACGGTCCACCCCCCGCACCTGCTCCCGTACCGGCTCCAGCGGCGGCGACGACAACCCGCAGTGAATCCTGCACTCGGGCTGCTCGTGGCCACGGGACGTCTCCGCGCCCGCCGCCACCTTCGGGGTCCGTACGGTCAGGAACGCGATCACCGAGCCCACCACCAGAATCCCCGCGCACAGCGGCATCGACGTACGGAACGTGTGGTTGAACTCGGTCGCCGACCGGAACGCCTCCGGGCTCGTCCCCGCGATCAGCGGCAGCGCCGCCACCGCGAGCAGACCCGCCGCGCGGGCCGCCGCGTTGTTGATCCCGCTCGCCAGTCCCGCGCGCCCCACCTCCACCGACGCCAGCACGGTCGCCGTCAGCGGCGCGACGATCGTCACCATCCCCAGGCCCAGCACCAACAGCGCCGGCAGGATGTCCGCGAGGTACGAGGCACCCGGGCCGACCCGCAGCATCAGCAGCAGCCCGCCCGCGCACAGCAGCGGCCCCACCGTCAGCGGGATACGCGGCCCGATCCTCCCCGCCAGCTCCCCCGACCGCGCCGAGAACAGCAGCATCAGCGCCGTCGTCGGCAGCAGGGCCGCGCCCGCGCCCAGCGCCGAGTACCCCACCACCACCTGGAGCTGGAGCGAGGCCAGGAAGAAGAACCCGCCGAACGCCGCGTACACGCAGAGCGTCACCAGGTTCACCGAGGTGAACAGCCGGGACCTGAAGATCGACAGCGGCAGCATCGGATCGGCCCTGCGGTGTTCGTACAGGACGAAGCCGACCGCGACCAGGACGCCGCCGATCCCCGACCACGGCTCCTTGGCGATCAGCGCGTACGTCACCAGCGCCAGCGCCCCCGCGCCCAGCACCGCGCCCGTCACGTCGAACCGGCCGTGGTGCGCCGGGTCCTTGGACTCCGGCGCGTGCCGCAGCGCCACCGGCACGCAGATCGCGGCCAGCGGCAGGTTGATCAGGAACACCCAGCGCCAGCCGGGCCCGTCCACGAGATAGCCGCCGAGGAACGGCCCGACCGCCGCGCCCACCCCGCCGAGCCCCGACCACACGCCCACGGCCCGCGCCCGGTCGTCCGGGTGGAAGCTCCCCTGGATGATCGCCAGGGAGCCCGGTACGAGCAGCGCCCCGCCGATGCCCTGCAACGCCCGCGCGAGGATCAGCAGATCGGCGTCGGGCGCGATCCCGCAGAGCAGCGAGCCGATGCCGAACCACACCACCCCGACCACAAAGATCCTCCGCCGCCCGTACCGGTCGCCGAGCGAACCGCCGAGCAGGATCAGCGCGGCGAGGGTGAGCGTGTACGCGTTGACGGTCCACTGGAGGGCCGAGAGATTCGCGTGGAGATCGTCCCCGATGTGCGGAAGTGCCACGTTGACCACGGTCCCGTCCAGCAGGGCCATGCTGGAACCGAGCACCGTCGTGAGAATGATCCAGCGGCCCTTGGCCGAGGACAGCCTGATCTCCATACCCGGATCATCCCTGCCGGGAGGTCAGGAGGCGAGCCTCCCGAGCGCACGGATCAGCGCGTCGGCGCCCCGTTCCGCCTTCGCGCGCGGACAGCCCACGTTGAGCCGTACGAATCCGTCGCCGCGGGCGCCGTACGTCGAGCCCCGCATGATCGCGACCTTCTCGCGCTCCACCAGCTCCCGCTGGAGCGCGTCGTCGTCGATCCCGAGGGGGCGCAGGTCGATCCAGGCGAGGTAGCCGGCCTCGGGGGGCCGCCAGCCGAGCTGCGGGAAGGCGGTGTTCAGCCGGTCGGCGAGCAGGAGGAGGTTCTGTTCGACGTACGTGTTGAGGGCGTCGAGCCAGGGGGCGCCTTCGCGGTACGCGGCGATGTGGGCGGTCAGCGCCAGCACGGCGGGCGATTCCAGCCCTTCGCCGGTCGCCATCCGGCGGATGAAGGCGGCATGGTCGGCGGGGTCGCCGACGAGGCCGTACGAACCGCTCAGCGCGGGGAAGTTGAAGGCCTTGGAGCCGGAGGTGATCAGCGCCCAGCGCCCGGTGCCGAAGCGGGTCCAGGGCAGGTGGCGAGCGCCTGGCCTGTGCAGGAAGTCCGCGTGGATCTCGTCGCTGATCACCGCGACCCCGTACACCTCCGCCAGCCGCGCGAACTCCGTCAGCTCGCCCTCCGTCCACACCCGCCCGGTCGGGTTGTGCGGCGAGCAGAGCAGCAGCACCTTGCTGCCGGGCCGGGCGAGCTGCCGCTCCAGCGCGGCCGTGTCGCCGACCGGGGCCCCGCGCAGCTCGCGCCCCAGGCCCGATATCGCCTTGAGGAAACCGTCGTACGTCGGCGTGTGAACCACCACCCCGTCCCCGGGCCCGGTCCACATCCGCAGCAGCTGCGAGAGCTGGTTGAGCACGGACGGCGCGTACACCAGCCGGTCCGTGTCGATCGCGGTGTCGTACCGGCTCGCGAACCAGTGCCGTACCGCCGACAGGAAGTCGTCGTTGCGCCAGTCCGTGTAACCGAGCACGCCGTGCGCGATACGGCGGTGCAGCGCGTCCAGCACCACCGGCGGCGACGCGAAGTCCATGTCGGAGATGGTGAAGGGCAGCATCCCGTGGGCCGCCGCCGCGCCGAAGCGGTCGGCGACGCCGTCCCACTGCACGGACCAGGTGCCGGTACGGTCGATGGCGGTGTCGAAATCGAAGTCCACGTGACCCATGGTGAGGTCCCTCCGGGCATGACGCGGGCCCGGCATCGTGTGGGATACCGGGCCCGCGGTGCTGAGCTGGTGCCTGCTACTCGGTCTTCTACTTGATCTTCGTGCCCGAGGAGCGCAGCGCGCCGCACGCCTCGGTGACCCGGGCGGCCATGCCGCCCTCGGCGAGCTTGCCCCAGGTGCGGGGGTCGTAGGTCTTCTTCGAGCCGACCTCGCCGTCGACCTTCAGCACCCCGTCGTAGTTCCGGAACACGTGGTCCACGACGGGCCGCGTGAACGCGTACTGGGTGTCGGTGTCGAGGTTCATCTTCACGACGCCGTTCTCCAGCGCGGTGGCGATCTCCTCGGCCGAGGAGCCCGAGCCGCCGTGGAAGACGAAGTCGAAGGGCTGGCTGCCCGAGGGCTTGCCGTACTTCGAGGCGACACCCTCCTGGAGGTCCTTGAGCAGCTCCGGGCGCAGGACGACGTTGCCCGGCTTGTAGACGCCGTGCACGTTGCCGAAGGACGCGGCCAGCAGGTAGCGGCCCTTCTCGCCCAGGCCCAGGGCCTCGGCGGTGCGCAGCGCGTCCTCGACCGTGGTGTAGAGCGAGTCGTTGATCTCGTGGCTGACGCCGTCCTCCTCGCCACCGGTCGGGGTGATCTCGACCTCAAGGATGATCTTGGCGGCAGCGGCCTTGGCGAGCAGCTCCGAGCCGATCTCCAGGTTGTGGGCGAGCGTCTCGGCGGAGCCGTCCCACATGTGCGACTGGAAGAGCGGGTTACGGCCGGCCTTCACGCGCTCGGCGGAGACGTCGAGCAGCGGGCGGACGTACGTGTCGAGCTTGTCCTTGGGGCAGTGGTCCGTGTGCAGCGCCACCGTGATGTCGTACTTCGCGGCGACGATGTGGGCGAACTCGGCGAGCGCGACCGCGCCCGTCACCATGTCCTTGTTGTACTGGCCGCCCAGGAACTCCGCGCCACCGGTGGACATCTGGATGATGCCGTCGCTCTCGGCCTCCGCGAAGCCGCGCAGCGCAGCGTGCAGGGTCTGGGACGAGGTGACGTTGATGGCCGGGTAGGCGAACTTGCCTGCCTTCGCCCGGTCGAGCATCTCGTTGTAGACCTCGGGGGTTGCGATGGGCATCGGGCCGCTCCTTGTGATGTGCGGGTGTGAGGACTAGTCCCTGACCGGGGGCATGTCGTGGGGCGACGTCATCGTCGGCCCCATCTTTCCAGACTCTTGTGGTGGCTCGACCATGAGCGGGGGCCGTTTCACGTGAAACGGCCCCCATACCCACAAAGGGCCAGGTCACGGCAGGTAACAGACACCCCAGGAGCCTCAGGCCAGATCGAGATCGACCGTCGTGTACGCGTGGAGGTACGGGAGCCCCGCCTCCCGCACGGCCGCCGCCGCGCCCCGGTCCACGATGACCGCGACCGCGACGACCTCGCCGCCCGCCTCCCGTACCGCTTCCACGGCCGTCAGCGGGGAGCCGCCGGTGGTGGACGTGTCCTCGACCACCAGGCAGCGGCGGCCCTTGACGTCCGTGCCCTCGATCCTGCGCTGCATCCCGTGCGCCTTCTGCGCCTTGCGGACCACAAACGCGTCCAGCCGCTTCCCGCGCGCGGCGGAGGCGTGCAGCATCGACGTGGCCACCGGGTCGGCGCCGAGCGTGAGCCCGCCCACGCAGTCGAAGTCCAGCTCGGCGGTGGTCTCCAGCATGACCTGGCCGACCAGCGGCGCGGCGTGACCGTCCAGCGTGATCCGGCGCAGGTCGATGTACCAGTCGGCCTCCAGACCCGAGGAGAGGGTCACTTTGCCGTGCACCACGGCGATGTCCTTGATCTGCTGGAGCAGTTCAGCGCGTACGTCAGTCATGGTCACGAGCTTAGACCGACCGGTCAGGGGGGACGCCGGTGCGCTCAGAGCCGCTGCCAGCTCCACTTCGCCGACACTTCCAGCGGCTCCAGCGGGGTGACCAGGCGGGGCAGGGTGTTCAGCCCGTTCGGCGGGCCCGACTGCGGTTCGACGCAGACCGCCTCGTCCTGCTCGTCGTACACCACGACCCACTCCTCGCGGCTGGTGACCTTCAACCGCAGCTGTCCCGGCCAGGTGAGGGTGACGTCGACGCCGTCGGGCATCCCGAAGCAGTCGTCCCAGGGGCCCGGCACCGGCTCGATGCGGCGGCCGGTGGGCAGCGAGTTCCCGCCGCGCTCCTCCTGCCAGGCGGGGTTGAAGTCGAGGTGGACGTCGCCGTTGCCGAGGTTGCGCCGGAACCACGGGTGCCAGCCGGCCTGCGCGGGGAACGACGAGTCGTACGTCTCCACCCCCATCGTGAGCATCAGGGAGTCGTCGGCCAGCTCGAAGGTCTGGGAGACCCGTCCGCTGTACGGCCAGGGCTCGGTCAGGTCGTAGCTGAACGCCGCCCTGCTCTCGGTCGCTGCCGCCCGGCCCTCGGTCTCGATCCCGCTGGTGCGGGCGACCCGCCAGCTGGTGTCGCGGCCGGTGCCGTGGATGGCGTGCGCGCCGGAGTTCAACGGCATCTGGTGCACGACGTCCCCGGTACGGAACTGGCCGTTCTCGATCCGGCCGCACCACGGCACCATCGGGAAGCAGCCGAACCGCTCGCCCTGGCGCAGCAGTTCCGTCCCGTCGATCCGCAGGCTGCTGATCCGGCAGCCGTTCTCCGGGTCGATGGTCAACTCGGCGTCGCCGGCTTTCAGTCGGATGCTCTCATCGCTGCTAGTCACCCTCCGACAGTACTTGCGCCCGCCCCTGCTCGCGGCGCCCCTACTCGCGCCGCCCCTACTTGCGCCGCCGCAGGACACGCCCGACGACCACCGCGGACGCGAGGGCCAGCGCGGCGGCGGGCGCGATCCACCGGAGCGTGGCACCGACGGCCCCGCCGGTCTCGGGGGCGGGCACGGGGGCGTACCGGCCGCGCGGCGGCGCGTGGTCGACCTCCTCGGCGCTGCGCCCGATCATGGTGCGGCGGGCGTGCGCGGCCTCGGCGGGGGGTTCGTCGGGGACCAGGAAGTCACCTTCGCCGGCGGTGGTCTCGCCGTCGAGGGGCACGTCGAGCGGGCCGTCGAGGGCGGAAGGGGGGACGGAGGCCCCGAACCCACTGCCGGCGTCGGCATCGGGATCGGGATCGACGTCGTCCGTGTCGGCGTCCCCGTGATCCTGCTCGTCCTGGGCGGGCGGCAGCGCGTCAGCGGCCCGGTCGGCGGACGGCGGGGGCGCGGGCTTGTCCGGAGCGGCGGACGTTTCCGAGGTCTCAGAGGGCTCGGGCACGTCAGCGGCCCCCGCCCCCTCAGCCCCTTCCGGCCCTCTCGTCCCCTCCGGCGTCACGGCCTCTTCCGCCAGACGGGTGGCGAACCGGTTCAGCAGCCGGTGCGCGGCAGCCGTGGCCGCCTCCGAGGGCAGCTCCGCGAGCCGCCCCTCGGCCCGCGAGGCGCCGGTGAAGACGAGCGTGGTGCCGTCGCCGCCCGGCGCGTCGGTCAGCCGCAGCGTGAGCGTCAGCTTGGCGGAGCCCGTACCCCGGATCTCCGTACCCTCGGCCCCGGCGGTGAAGACACCGTCCGCGCCCTCGGTCAGCGTCAGCGCGCCCCGGTACGTGATGGTGTGGCCGCCGGCCCGGAACTTGAGCCGCCCCGCGAGCGCGCCCGCGTCGGCGTCCGCGTCCTGTTGGAGTCCCGGTACGCAGCGGGCGACGCGGACGGGGTCCCGCAGCGTCTGCCGGAGGGTCTCTGCCGTCACCGGAACGAACACCTCATGCTCCATGGGAACCGAGCCTACTCAGCCCAACCGCGCAGGGCGCCCCCAAGCGACGAACCGAATCCGTACGGGTGCGGTTTCCCGGCTTCCACCCCCGCGGACCACACCTCTCCGCCCCCGCCCCGCCCGGACAGGCCCCCTCACCCCCCGTACCGCGGATGCACCAGCGTCGACGCCGGCAGCCCGCCGAGTCGGGACCGGGCCGCCTCGCGGGCATCCGACGCCAGCTCCGACAAGGTCAGGGAGCGGAGATGAGGCGCTCCCGGCGGGAGGCCCAGGCGGGGCGGGCGGGCCCTCGCCGCCAGGAGCAGGCCCCAGTCGCCCGGCGCCGGGCGGCCGCCCCTGACCCGGTCGGGGCCCGCCGTGAAGCGGGTCAGCCGGCCCTCCGCGCGGTACGGGCTCGTGCCGAACCCGGCCGCCCTGAGCGTCGCGTCGACCGTCCAGTACGTACGCGGCTGGGCCGTCGGCGAGCCCGCGTGCACCGCCAGCCGGCCACCGTCCGCGAGGACCCCCCGCGCGAGGCCGTAGAACTCCTCCGAGTACAGCTTCGTGCTGGCGGTGATGCCCGGGTTCGGCAGGTCCGAGACGATCACGTCGTACGGCTCGCCGCGCCGCCCGCGCAGCCAGGCGAACGCGTCCGCCGTCACCACCCGCAGGCGCGGGTCGTCGTACGCGTGCCCGTTCAGCTCGGACAGGGCCCGGTCCGTACGGGCCAGCCGGACCACCCCGGGGTCCAGCTCCACGACCGTGACTGCGCGGACGTCCCCGTACCGCAGCACCTCCCGCGCGGCCAGCCCGTCGCCCCCGCCCAGGACCAGGACCCGGCGGTGCGGCCCGCGCATCGCGGGGTGCACGAGCGCCTCGTGGTAGCGGTACTCGTCGCGTCCGCTGACCCGCAGGCGCCCGTCCAGGTACAGGTCGAGCGGCTCGCCGCGCCCGCCCGTCAGCACCACCTCCTGCACCTCCGTGTGCACCGCGACCCGCACCCGGTCCCCGTACACGGCCCGCCGCGCGGCCCGTTCGAAGTCGTCCACGAGCGCCGCGGTCGTCGCCAGGACCGCCAGCACCAGGATGTTGACGATCACCAGCAACAGCCGCGAACGCGGTGTCAGGTCCCGGCGGAAGACCCACAGGACGAGCGCCCCGCCCGCCAGCGCGTTGACCGCGCCCGTCAGCAGCGCGCCGGTCAACTGGCCCAGCCACGGCAGCAGCAGGAACGGAAAGGCGAGACCGCCGACCAGCGCGCCCACGTAGTCGGCGGCGAAGAGGTCCGCGACCGTCCCGCCCGCGTCCTGCCGGGAGACGCGCTGGATGAGCGTCATCAGCAGCGGGATCTCCGCGCCGATCAGGACACCGATGGCGAGCGAGAAGGCGACGAGCGCCGGCCGGGACTCGCCGACCCACGCGAAACTCGCGTACAGGACCAGCGCCGAACAGCCCCCCAGCAGCGCGAGCGCCGCCTCCACCAGCCCGAACCCGACCGCCGCCCAGGGCCGTAATCGCTTGGCGAGCAGCGAGCCGATGCCCATCGCGAAGACCATCACCGAGAGCACGACGGACGCCTGCGTGACGGAGTCCCCGATCAGGTACGACGCGAGCGCGACCAGCTCCAGCTCGTACACCAGTCCACACGCGGCGCAGATGAAGACCACCGCGAGAATCAGGAAGCGGCCGGCATCCGGCCGCACGGGCAGCCGTGCCCCGCCCTGCGGCGGTCCGCCTGGAGGGGGCCCACCGTGAGGCGGTCCACCCTGCGGTGGCGAGGAGACGGACTGCTGGATCATGCCGTAACGCTACGTCACAGCAACATGCCGGTTTGTCACCCACACGGGTGTAAAAAACGGCGCAAGCGTGTAACTACAGCGTGGCGGGCATACGGACCCCGATCCGGGTCCGTGTGACGACGAGCCGCCCCTCCTGGGGGTAGGCGTGCCACGTGCGCCAGCCCAGCTGCCCCTTCTCTCGGTGCGCCACCATCGCGGTGAACGCGTGCGGTGAGCCGGGGAACGTCCCGGCCAGCCCGTTCGGGTGGTCGGTCACCAGCGCGAGCAGCTCCTGCGCGCGGGCCGCGAACTTGCCGGGCGACAGCGTCTCCACCCGCGCGGCGAATTCGTACTCCCACTCGCCCAGCCGTTCGGAGACGCCGAGCGGCAGCGGTGTGCTGCTGCCGGGGATGCAGGCGACGGTCTCGGAGCAGGTGCCCCGCTCCTCCTCCACGAGGACCTGGTGGGAGGCGCCGAGGAGCCTGAGCTGGAGTGTCGTACCGGACAGTTCGAGATCGAGGACGGCCAGGGCGGGAAGCGGCTCCCGGCCCAACGCCCAGGCCAGATCGGCGGCACGGGTGTCGGTGTAGGCGGTATTGAGGGTCGTGAGCATGGGTCGGCTCCGCAAACACGCTTGACGGGTGGACCGGGGGCTTCCCGGGAACGAGCGAATGGATTGGTGGGGAAGGTGGCCCGCCCGGCTTGAACGAGGGCCGGGGGCTGGGGCTCTCCACAGCGAGGGAATCACGAACTACGCCGCGCTCACAGCGTTTTTACCCAACTTGACGGGGTTTCCATCCCCATGGGGGCTGCTCGGTTCAACTGTTCACCAGAAAACGAAGATGAAGTCAACGAACCGGTCAACATGGGTACTTCACCCACGCAACGGCGGCCCGGGGGGTATCCGGCGGCCTCGCGGGACACACACTCCCGGTGCGTCCCGGCACACCCTCCCGGCACTCCCCGGCACGTCCGGGCACGACGGCGCCCGGTGGGCACGTGCTCCCCACCGGGCGCCGACGACGGTCAACAACCGCGACGGTCAACAACTGCGGACCGGCTGCCCCGTGTCAGCCGCCTCCGCCGCCGCACCCCCCGCCACCGCCGCACGACGATCCGCCGCCACAGGAGGAACCCCCGCCCGCGCAGGACGCACCGCCCCCGCCCCCGCCGCCCCCGCCGGCAGCGCCGCCCCCGGCCCACCAACTGCCCTCGGAGCGCTTCTTCTTGGCACCCTTCTTCTTCAACGACGTCACGCCGTTCACGGCCGTCGTACGCCGCTGGTCGCGAGTGACACTCCCGACCACCGCCTTCACCGCTATCGCGATCACCACGAACACGACAAACGCGATCACCAGACCTGCCATGGCCCCCCCATCCTTCACTTCCCCCGAAGCGAGACCCTCGCGCCTTCGCGTGGCCGGCTCCGCTACTGCCCGGCTTCCTGCGTTCCTTGGCTTCCTTTGCTTCCTTCGTTTCCTGCGTTTCCCCCGTGACAGGGATGTCCCCCCACGCCCCCACGGCCAAAGCCGAATTGAGCAACTCCAGAGGTTCGAACCCGCTTCGCCCACGCGCCCCGCACCACACACGCATCACCGCGCGAGTCAGGGCGCGAGCGCCGACAGCCGCTCCACCGCCGTCCCCAACACGTCCGCCCGCTTGCAGAACGAGAAGCGCACCAGCCAGGCCGGCGCGTCCGCGCCCACGTAGAACGCCGAGGTCGGGATGGCCACCACGCCGGCGCGGCCCGGCAGGTCGCGGCAGAAGTCCACGCCGTTCTCGTACCCCGCCGGACGTACGTCGGCCTGGACGAAGTAGCCCGCGTCCGCGCGGAAGGGGCGCAGGCCCGCCGCCGCCAGTCCGGTGCTCAGGAGGTCCCGGTGCGCGCGCAGGGTGCCGCGCAGTTCCGCCGCCCACTCCTCGACCGAGCCGAGGGCCCGGGCGAGTGCTTCCTGGTACGGCGTACCCGAGGCGTACGTCAGGAACTGCTTCGCCGCGCCCACCGCGGCCACCAGCGGCGCGGGCCCGCAGACCCAACCGATCTTCCAGCCCGTGGTGTTGAAGGTCTTGCCGGCCGACGAGACGACCACGGTCCGCTCCCGCATCCCGGGCAGCGCGGCGACGGCCAGGTGGCGGACGCCGTCCTCGTACACGAGGTGCTCGTACACCTCGTCCGTGATCACCGTCAGGTCGTACGTACGGCACACGTCCGCGACCTCGGCCAGTTCCGCCGGGGTGAAGACCTTGCCGGTGGGGTTGTGCGGGGTGTTCAGGATCAGGACGCGTGTACGGGGGGACACCGCGGCGCGCAGTGCGTCGGCGTCCAGCGCGAAGTGGTCCCCGTCGAGGGCCAGCGGTACGGGGACGAGCGTGGCCCCCGCGAGCCGCGCGTCCGCCGCGTACGCGTCGTAGCAGGGGTCGAAGGCGACGACCTCGTCCCCGGGATCGCAGAAGGCCAGCACGGCGGCGGCGAGCGCCTCGGTCGCGCCGGTCGTCACGAGGACCTCGCCGACCGGGTCGTACGCGAGCCCGTACCACCGCAGCTGATGCGCGGCGACGGCCTCGCGCAGGGCGGGGAAGCCGACGGCGGGCGGGTACTGGTTGTGGCCGGCGAGCACGGCGTCCGCCACGTCGCGCAGGAGGCCGGGCGGACTGGGCAGCTCCGGGACGCCCTGGCCGAGGTTGATCGCGCCGGTGCTGCGGGCCAGTTCGGTCATCTCGGTGAAGATCGACGTACCCATGCCCCGCACGCGCCCGGCGGCCGGCCAGGCGCGCGCGCCCGTACCCGTATCCGTATCCGCGCCGACGCCCGTACCCACACCCAGATCCATGTCCACGCCTCTACCCATCCGCCGGTCCGCTGGTCCGCTGGTCCGCCTCACGATAGGCGCCGCGACGTACGCGACTGCCGCTCGCGACGGCGCAGCGAAAAGCCCGGCCAGGGCGGCGATCGTGGTGATCACTGCCCTGGCCGGGCTGTCGTTCCGCTACGGGACGTACGAGACCTAGGCGTCCTCGGGGTTCTCGTCGCCCGGCGCGAGGCCGAACTGCTCAAGCAGCCACTTGTCGAACTCGATCGACGCGCGCACCCAGCTGACCGTGGACGACACGAAGTGCTCCAGGTTGACGCCCATGCTGATCAGCATCTGGGCCTCACCGATGAGGCGGATGGTGGGCGGACCGTCCCCCTCCTCGTGGATGTGGCTGTACACCTTGGGCCACAGCGTCCGGCGGTTCCAGTCGTCGATCGCGTCGAGGATCTTGTCCTTGTCCGTGATCGGGTGCGGCCGGTCGTAGAACGTCCGCACCGAGAAGACCTGCTGGTCGTCCTCGCCGCGGAACATGAAGTACGTACGGAATTCCTCCCACGGCGCCGCGAGGTCACCCTCGTCGTCGACGACGTACTTCAGCTCCATCTGTTCGAGGAGCTGCTTGACCAGATCCTGGTCGGGGACGACGGGGCCCGCCGGTCCTGCACCCTGCGGCTGGGGCGGTCCCCCGAAATTCGGAATCGAGGACGGGTCGATAGACATCGCTGGAAACTCCTGAGGATGGCGTGCGTGCCGTTGTCTCCCATCGACCCTAGTCGCGATAGCCGTTCGATGCGCTCACGGGTCAGTCATACGGTCCGTGAGCCGCCAAACGCCGGTCGACGGGTTGCGGGCGTGTTCCTCCCCGCTGGGGTCGAGCGTGCGGGCTCTGACGGTCGCCTGGGCCACATTTTCCCGGTATCGGGCGAAGTCGATGCGTGTCTTGTCGTAGGCCGGGACGTGCTTGAGCATCAGGGGCAGCAGCTTCTTGTACGTGGCGACGTGCGCGCGGTGATCGGCGAAGTGGAGGAGCAGCCACAGCTCGAAGCACGGGTTCGACACGGCGATCCTGATGCCGTACCGGCGGGCCAGGACAGCCGACTCGGCCACGTCGGGGTACTCATCGACGTCGAAGACGCACCACACCTCGTCGTACCCGTCCCGGTTCAGGTCCCACTGCCCGCGTGCGTACTCGACCAGCTGCGTCGGCGAGCACGCCTTGCCGCGTACGACGACGGAGACGGCCGGGTTGCGCAGGTGATCGCGTAACCCTTGCAGGTACTGCCGCTCGGTCTCCTTGCTGCCGCAGACGACCAGCATGGTGCGGGCGGACCGCCGGACCGGACCACGGCGCCGGCCCGAGCCCTCACGTGGAAATGACCTCGCCATGCGCCCCCCAGTACTTCTTGAGCATGTCCTCGAACGCCGTCTCCGGCAGCAGCGGTACGGCCCCGTAGCTGCCCGCCAGGTAGCGCCGCTCGAAGTTCTCTCCCTTGCGGGGCTTGAAGTCGCTGAGCGGGTAGAGCTCGGAGGCCCCGGTCGCGGGGTCCTTCTCCACGAACCACACCTGGTCCCGCTGCAGAACTTGGTCACCGAGCATGGTGCCGAGGAGCGAGGCGTCGTGGGTGGTGAAAATCAACTGGGCGCCGTGCGGATTCAGCTCCGGGTTCTGGAACAGGGTGACCAGCTTGGCCGTGAGCATGGGGTGGAGGCTGACGTCGACCTCGTCGACCCACATGGCCCGGCCCGCCAAGATCGCGGAGAGTCCTCCCGTCACCAGCGTCAGCCACGTTTTCGTGCCGGCCGATTCAGCATCGACGGGCAGTACGAAATCCTCAGTGCCTACGCGGTGAACGAATTCCATCGACTCTGACTCCGCCAGTTCGAAGGCGTCCTCTTGGTCTACTCGCCCGCTCGGCGCGTCCGCCGGTCCGCGACGAATGCCGTGCACACCCAGATCCGCCGCCGCCAGAACCTCCGCCCCAAGGGGCAGTCCCTTGTTGGCGAGCTTCTCGTAGGCCGCGACCGCAAACGCCCCGAACTGGGCAATCGACTGCCGTGTGTGGTCCTCAATGACCAGCGCACTGTGCAGCTCAAGCCACACCGCGCCGAGCTGCCTGTGTGCCGACTGGGCGGCAGCGGAGAGATAAAGGCTGTTGGGCCGCATGATGCGCTCGGCGGCGACCCGCTCACCCGTCAGCGTGGCGCCGTAGGCCATCGCCATGCGGGCGCGCTCGAAGAGGACGCGTCTGCGACCCTTGGGATAGACGTACAACCACTCCTCGGTCACTTCGGCATCCGTGATGCTGAAGCCGTACACGTGCCGCACGCCTTTGTGCCGCACGTCGACAGCATAGGAAGACGCTTCCGCCCGGCTCTCGTGATCCAGGAGGAAGGGCCGACGCGGGACAGGCGCACCAGGCAACCACCTCGCCTGCGATTGGTGCACGGCCGTCTTGAAGAACTTAAACGCGTCCACAACCGTCGACTTCCCCGACGCGTTGGCACCGTAGATCGCCACGACCGGCACCGCGGGCCGCTCGTCCCCGTACACCGGTGCGAGATTCAGCTCCTGCGGCTCGCGCAGGGAGCCGTGATTGGCGACACGAAAGCTCAGCAACATGCCGTGGCGCCTCCAAAGAGCCTTGTGCGCAAGTGAACCGCCAGTATCAAGCTTTATCCGATGGTAGCTTCCTGCCCACGAACGTGGACAGGCCCACCACCCAGGTGGGTGACGGGCCCGTCAAAGCCGACACGCACTACAACGTCTTCTCCGTCGGCGCGCTCCCCGAAGCCTCCGCCTCCTCCGGCTCCCCCGGCCCCACGATCAGGCCGTCGCCGAAGCGGGCCACGCGGACCGTGTCGCCGTCCGTGATCTCGCCCGCCAGGATCTCCTTCGCCAGCTGGTCGCCGATCGCCGTCTGGATCAGGCGGCGCAGGGGGCGGGCGCCGTACGCCGGGTCGTTGCCCTCCTCCGCCAGCCAGGACAGGGCCTCGGGAGTGACGTCCAGGGTCAGGCGGCGTTCCGCCAGGCGGGCGGCCAGGCGGTCGATCTGGAGGCCGGCGATGTGGGCCAGTTCGTCCTTGGACAGGGCCGAGAAGACCACCAGGTCGTCCAGGCGGTTCAGGAACTCCGGCTTGAAGGAGGACCGGACGACCTTCAGGACCTGCTGCTTCTTCTCCTCCTCGCCCGTCAGCGGCTCGACCAGGAACTGGCTGCCCAGGTTCGACGTCAGGACCAGGATGGTGTTGCGGAAGTCGACCGTCCGGCCCTGGCCGTCCGTGAGCCGGCCGTCGTCCAGGACCTGGAGCAGGATGTCGAAGACCTCGGGATGGGCCTTCTCCACCTCGTCCAGGAGGATCACCGAGTACGGGCGCCGGCGCACCGCCTCCGTGAGCTGGCCGCCCTCCTCGTAGCCGACGTAGCCGGGAGGCGCGCCGACCAGCCGGGCCACCGAGTGCTTCTCGCCGTACTCGCTCATGTCGATGCGGACCATCGCCCGCTCGTCGTCGAAGAGGAAGTCCGCGAGCGCCTTCGCCAGCTCGGTCTTGCCGACGCCCGTCGGGCCGAGGAAGAGGAACGACCCGGTGGGCCGGTCCGGGTCGGCGATTCCGGCGCGGGTACGGCGTACCGCGTCGGACACGGCCCGCACGGCCTCGTGCTGGCCGACCAGGCGCTTGCCCAGCTCCTGCTCCATCCGCAGCAGCTTCTGCGTCTCGCCCTCCAGCAGCCGCCCCGCCGGGATGCCGGTCCAGGAGCCGACCACGTCCGCGATGTCGTCGGGGCCGACCTCCTCCTTGACCATCGTGTCCTTGGACGCTTCCTGTTCGGCCTCCGCGGCCTCCTCCAGCTCACGCTCCAGGCCGGGGATCTCGCCGTACAGCAGCTTGGACGCGGTGTCGAAGTCGCCGTCACGCTGCGCGCGCTCCGCCTGGCCGCGCAGGTCGTCCAGGCGCTCCTTCAGCTCACCGACGCGGTTGAGGCCCTGCTTCTCCTTCTCCCAGCGCGCGTTCAGCCCGCGCAGCTCCTCCTCGCGGTCCGCGAGGTCGCGGCGCAGCTTCTCCAGCCGCTGCTTGGAGGCGGGGTCGGACTCGTTCTTGAGCGCCAGCTCCTCCATACGGAGGCGGTCGACGGACCGCTGGAGCTCGTCGATCTCCAGCGGCGAGGAGTCGATCTCCATCCGGAGCCGGGACGCGGCCTCGTCCACCAGGTCGATGGCCTTGTCGGGCAGGAACCGCGAGGTGATGTACCGGTCGGAGAGGGTGGCGGCGGCGACCAGCGCCGCGTCCGCGATCTGCACCTTGTGGTGGGCCTCGTACCGGCCCTTGAGCCCGCGCAGGATCGCGATCGTGTCCTCGACGTTCGGCTCGGCCACCAGCACCTGCTGGAAGCGCCGCTCCAGCGCCGCGTCCTTCTCGATCCGCTCGCGGTACTCGTCGAGCGTCGTCGCGCCGACCATCCGCAGCTCGCCACGGGCCAGCATCGGCTTGAGCATGTTGCCCGCGTCCATGGCGGAGTCGCCGCCGGCGCCCGCGCCGACGACGGTGTGCAGTTCGTCGATGAACGTGATGATCTGTCCGTCGCTGCCCTTGATCTCGGCGAGGACGGTCTTGAGGCGCTCCTCGAACTCTCCGCGGTACTTCGCGCCGGCCACCATCGCACCGAGGTCCAGCGAAACCAGCCGCTTGTTCTTGAGCGATTCCGGCACGTCGCCCTTGACAATCCGCTGTGCGAGCCCTTCGACCACGGCCGTCTTGCCGACGCCGGGCTCACCGATCAGGACCGGATTGTTCTTCGTACGGCGTGACAGCACCTGCACCACACGCCGGATCTCCTGGTCCCGGCCGATGACCGGGTCGAGCCTGCCCTCGCGGGCGGCGGCGGTGAAATCGGTGCCGAACTTCTCCAGGGCCTTGTACTGGCCCTCCGGGTCGGGTGTGGTCACCCGGCGCCCTCCCCTTGCCTTCTCGAACGCGTCCAGCAGCTTCTTCGCCCCGGCCCCTTGCCGGTCCAGCACCTCCCCGGTCCGCCCGCCCTTCGCGGCGATGCCGATCAGGAGGTGCTCGGTGGAAAGGTATTCGTCGCCCAGCTCCTTCGCCCGCCGGTCGGCGTCCGCGATGACGGCCAGCAGCTCGCGGTTGGGCTGCGGGGGCGCCACGGTGGAGCCCGCGGCGGTCGGCAGGGCGGCCAGCAGCCGCTCCGTACCGGACCGTACCGCCGCCTGGTCCGCCTCGACGGCGGTCAGCAGATCGGTCACGTTCTCGTTGTCCTGGCCCGAGAGCAGGGCGAGCAGCAGGTGGGCGGGGGTCAGGTCGGCGTGGCCCGCCGCCACGGCCCTGCTGGTGGCGGCGTTGATGGCGTCCCGGCTCTTGTTGGTCAGCTCGGCGTCCACGGGCGCTTTCTCCTCCTCGCGCGGATCTCAACTCTGGCTGGGGTGTCGCGCCCCAGTCTCAACTCTGACTGAGGCAACCTACGCAAAGTTGAGTCTATTCCACTCAGGGTCGCACGCCTACGCTTTCCACATGGCTCATGACGTACACCACCCCAGCCCCGAGTTTCTCGCGTTCTGGCGCGAGCACCACCTGTGCACGCTGACCACCCTGCGGGCCGACGGCACGCCGCATGTGGTCGCGGTGGGGGTGACGTACGACCCGGAGGCTCGCCTCGCACGGGTCATCACCAACAAGAACAGCAGGAAGGTGGCCAACATCCTGGCGTCGGGCGCGGGAAGCGGCCACACATCAGGCCACACATCAGGCGCCACATCAGGCGATACGTCACGCGGCGGCGCACGGGTCGCCGTCTGCCAGGTGCACAAGAGGCGCTGGGCGACCCTGGAAGGCGTCGCGACGATCCGTACGGGCCAGGAAGCCGTGGCAGACGCGGAAAGCCGTTACGCGGAGCGCTACGGACGCACTCCCGCGCCCAACCCGGACCGGGTTGTCATCGAGATCGCCCTGGACCGGGCGCTCGGTCGCGCGTGATCGTCCGGTCGGGGCCAGGGGGGTGCCCCGACCGGACGCGCCCGCACGCGGGCGGGGGGCACAGCGGCGCCATCGTGTTTCAGGTCCACGATGGCGCCGCTGTGTGGGGGAAGTGCCGGAGCGATCTACAACGACGGGGGAATCGCTCAGGCACTGCGGGGGGTGGCGAGGATGGTCTTGGGTTCGACCAGCTGGTGATCACGCTGGTCGAGGTTCACGAAAATCATGTCGTACCGGATGGCACAGCGGACGGGCTGTGGGGCGCCCCTCGGCTTCCGCAGGCAACGGTAGGCCCGGACATCGTCGTCCTCCTCGCGTACCACGAGGATCGGCTCTCCGAACAGGGTCACTGTCAGCGAGTCGCCACGGTGCGGAATCGCCGTGACAAGGTCGATGAAGTGCCAGCCCGACCGGTAAGCCGTGGCCATCTCCCGCCGGAAGACCCGGTCGTCCGGCGGGACAGTCATGCGCCGGTGCCAGCCGGCTCGCCCCAGGCGATGTCCGTCGGTGCCGGGCCCCACGCGATGTCACCCGCTGCGGCACCCCACGCGATGTCACCCGCCGCGGCTCCCCACGCGATGTCACCCGCTCCCGCGGCCTGCGATCCGGCAGGCGTGGTGACCTGACCTGCGTCTCCCCCGACAGCCAGCACACCACAGGCCAGAGCCGCAGAGAAAGCAGTGGCAGCCACCGCGCGAAGCATTCTCTTATACATAGTCGGCTTCGTCCTCACTTAATGGGTTCCTCTTCCCCCGCCATGAAGACGATGTCCCACCCGGGCACACCAACGCCACCGGATCGAGGCATCATGTTCCTGTATGTTCAGGACCCTGGGGGGTGGAGATTTGCCCGCAAGAGACACAAACCCGACACATCCCCATGCCATCACCGATATGTGTGATGAGGGCAGGCGGCTTTACGCCAGTGCGCTGCGCTCCGGACGCATCGCCCGGAGCGAAGCCGCGGTGGCTCCGTGCCTCATGGAATTCCCGCTTCTGCACCCGGATCCGGACGATGCGGACTGGCTTCGCCCCGTTCCACCGTCCGCGGCGCTCGCCCAGCGGCTCCACCCCATCGAGCGGGAGATCCAGGAGAGGCGACATTTCGCCGTCGAACTGACCGACTCTTTCGAGCCGTTCATGACGATCAGCGCCCAGGATCCGCCCATCACCCACGCGATCACCGTCCTGGAGGGCGACAGCCGGATCAACGCCGCGCTCGACCTGTCCACCGCCGAGTGCAAAACGGAAGTACTGACCCTGCAACCGGGCGGCGGCAGGAGCGCGCACCTGCTCGCCCAGGCGTTGGAGCGCGGCAGGGCGGTCGTGAACCGCGGCGTCAGCATCCGAACCTTGTACCAGCACACGGCACGCCACAGCCAGGGCACCCTCGCCTACGCGGAGATGCTGGGCCAGAACACGGTGGAGATCAGGACACTGGAAGAGCTCACCGAGCGCCTGATCATCTTCGACCGGACCGTCGCGTACATCCCCGCCAGGTCCGACCGCCAGGTGGCCCTGGAGCTGCGTCACCCGGGGCTCGTGGACTACCTGGCGCAGGTCTTCGAGCAGCTCTGGCGGCGCGCCACGCCCCTCACCGAGCAGGTGGAGTACGAGCCGACCCCGGCCGGCATCACCGGTGTCCAGCGGACCATCGCCCAGCTCCTGGTGGAGGGGTACGTGGACGAGGCCATCGCGCGCCGGCTCGGGATGAACGTACGGACGTGCCGCGCGCACATCGCCAAGCTCGCCACCACGCTGGGCAGCGGCAGCCGCGCGCAACTCGGCTACCTCATCGCGAATTCGGGGATTCTGAACCAGCAGTCGTGACCACGAGCCGGACCGGCCGATCCTGACCAGGAACCCGGACCGGCCGATCCTGACCAGGAACCCGGACCAGCGGTCCTGACCAGGAACCCGGACCGGCGATCCTGACTCCTGACCAGGAACCTGCATGCGCGGGCCTCTTGCCAGAACCTCTCAACACAGGCCCTCCGACCCGCTGGACGCAGCACAGCGCCCCCGGAGCCGACACACAGGCATCCGGGGGCGGGCCACTTCGCGAAGGCCGCTAAGGCCTGTCCGCCGGCCGCCACACCACCAGCGCGCTGGTCGCCTGTACGTCCGTGTACGGCACCAGGTCGCGGCGGTACGAGGCATGCACCTGCGCCTCGCGCTGGCGCATGGCCGCCGCCGCGCCGTCCACGGCCGCCGACAGCTCGGCGACCCGGGCCTGGAGCGCGGCGACCTGGTTCTCCAGCTCGATGATCCGCTTGATGCCCGCGAGGTTGATGCCCTCGTCCTGGGACAGCGCCTGCACCTGGCGGAGCAGCTCGATGTCACGGGCCGAGTAGCGCCGGCCCCGCCCCGCCGTACGGTCCGGGGAGACCAGGCCCAGGCGGTCGTACTGCCGGAGGGTCTGCGGGTGCAGCCCCGAGAGCTGGGCCGCCACCGAGATGACGTACACCGGCGTCTCCTCGGTCAGTTCGTACGCCCTGCCGAACGCAGAGGGCGGTCTGCGCCGCCCGTCCCTGTCCATCTCGGGTCATGCTCCCTTCGCGGCCTGGAACAGCTCCGCCCGCGGGTCGTCGTCCGCCGTCGCCTTCCGGTAGGCCTCCAGCGCGTCACGTGCCTCCACACCGAGGTCCTTGGGGACGGCGACCTCGACGGTGACCAACAGGTCCCCGCGGCTGCCGTCCTTGCGTACGGCGCCCTTGCCACGGGCGCGCATCGTACGGCCGTTCGGGGTCCCCGCGGGCAGTTTCAGCGTGACCGGGGGGCCGCCGAGCGTCGGCACCTTCACCTCGCCGCCCAGCGTCGCCTCCGTGAAGGAGACCGGCACCGTGACGGTGAGGTTGTCGCCCTTCCGGCCGAAGACCGGGTGGGCGCCGACATGCACGACCACGTACAGGTCGCCCGCCGGGCCGCCGCGCTCGCCGGGAGCGCCCTTGCCGCGCAGCCGGATCCGCTGGTTGTCGCTGACGCCCGCCGGAATCCGTACCTGCATCGTCCTGGACGACCTGGCGCGCCCGCTGCCCTTGCAGACCTCGCAGGGGTCCTGGGCGATCAGACCGCGGCCCTTGCAGTCCACGCACGGGTCGGTGAGCGAGAAGCCGCCACCGCTGCCACGGGAGACCTGTCCGGTGCCCACGCAGGTCGGGCAGACCCGCGGGGTGCCGTTCTTGTCGCCCGTGCCCGAGCAGGCCTTGCAGGGTGCCTGGCTGGACATCCGCAGCGGGACGGTGGCCCCGTCGACCGCCTCGGTGAAGCTGAGCGTCACCTCGGACTCGATGTCCTGGCCGCGGCGCGGCTGCACGCGGGTGGTGCCGGGGCCTCCCCGGTTGAAGAGGCCGCCGAACATGTCCCCGATGCCGCCACCGCCGCCGCCGAAGCCGCCGCCCTGCGCCGTTCCCGTACCACCGCCGCCCGGGGCGCCCCCGAAGAGGTCGCCCAGGTCGAAGTTGAAGGAACCGCCGCCGGCGCCGGGTCCCGGCCGGAAGCCGCCGTTGCCGAAGAGCGCGCGGGCCTCGTCGTACTCCTTGCGGCGCTTGGTGTCGCCGAGTACGTCGTTGGCCTCGGAGATCTCCTTGAAGCGCTCCTCGGCCTTCGCGTCGCCCTTGTTGGCGTCCGGGTGGAACTCGCGGGCGAGCTTCCGGTACGCCTTCTTGATCTCGGCCTCGGTGGCGTCCTTGGGGACGCCGAGAACCTTGTAGTAGTCCTTCTCCACGAAGTCCTTCGTGCTCATTCCCGACGTCCCTCCTCTCCACCGGCCACCCTCACGCCGTCCGTGCGTGCGTCAGCACTCGTCCGTGCCTCGGCGTCAGCCCTCGTCGGGGCCACCGTCGTCCTTGCCTTGGGCGGACGAGCCGGACTCGCCCGCCTCCTCCGCCGACTTCGGCGTGGCCCCCGGCTGGGGCTCCGCCACCGCGACCCGGGCGGGCCTGATCGTCCGCTCGCCGAACCGGTACCCAGGCTGAAGGATCGCGACGCAGGTGTCTTCCGTGACATCCGGCGCATACGAGTGCATCAGCGCTTCGTGGATCGTCGGGTCGAAGGGCTCGCCCTCCTTGCCGAACTGCTGGAGGCCCATCTTGGCGACGATGGTCTCCAGCGACTCGGCGACCGACTTGAAGCCGCCCACCAGCTCTTCGTGCTCCCGGGCGCGCCCGATGTCGTCGAGCACCGGCAGCAGCTCCGTCAGGAGCTTCGCGACAGCGATCTCCTTGACGGTGACCCGGTCGCGCTCCACCCTGCGGCGGTAGTTCTGGTACTCGGCCTGGAGCCGCTGGAGGTCCGCCGTACGCTCGGCGAGCGCCGTGCGCACCTGGTCCAGCTGTGCTGTCAGAGCTATGTCGTTCACGTCCCCGGCCGGGGCCGCCGGGCCGGTCTCCTTCACGGAGTCCGGCCCGCCGGCCTGCGGCGCGGCGTCTTCGGGGGTCGCGCCGGAGGGGACGTCAGGCTTCTCTTCGAAGCCCGGGGTCTCCTCGGTCACGCGGCACCGCCCTTGGTGTCACGCTCGTCGTCCACGATCTCGGCGTCGACGACGTCGTCCGTACCGTCCTGGGACGCCTGGCCCTGCTGGCCGCCCGGCGCCTCGGCACCGGCGGTCGCGCCCTCGGCCTGGGCGTTGGCGTACATCGCCTGGCCCAGCTTCTGGGAGACGGCCGCGACCTTCTCCGTGGACGTACGGATCTCGGCGGTATCCTCGCCCTTGAGCTTCTCCTTCAGCTCGGCGATGGACTCCTCGACCTCCGTCTTGACGTCGCCGGGGACCTTGTCCTCGTTGTCCTTGAGGAACTTCTCCGTCTGGTAGACGAGCTGCTCCGCCTGGTTGCGCGTCTCGGCGGCCTCGCGGCGCTTGTGGTCCTCGTCCGCGTACTGCTCGGCCTCTTCGCGCATCCGGTTGACCTCGTCGCGCGGCAGCGAGGAGCCGCCGGTGACGGTCATCTTCTGCTCCTTGCCCGTGCCGAGGTCCTTCGCGGCCACGTGCATGATGCCGTTGGCGTCGATGTCGAAGGCGACCTCGATCTGCGGCACCCCGCGCGGGGCGGGCGGCAGGCCGGTCAGCTCGAACATCCCGAGCTTCTTGTTGTACGCGGCGATCTCGCGCTCGCCCTGGTAGACCTGGATCTGCACCGACGGCTGGTTGTCCTCGGCCGTCGTGAAGATCTCGGAGCGCTTCGTCGGGATCGTCGTGTTGCGCTCGATCAGCTTGGTCATGATGCCGCCCTTGGTCTCGATACCCAGGGACAGCGGGGTCACGTCAAGGAGCAGGACGTCCTTGACCTCACCCTTGAGGACACCGGCCTGGAGCGCGGCACCGATGGCGACGACCTCGTCGGGGTTCACACCCTTGTTGGCGTCACGGCCACCGGTCAGCTCCTTGACCAGCTCCGCCACGGCGGGCATACGGGTCGAGCCACCGACGAGCACCACGTGGTCGATCTCGGACAGCGCGATGCCGGCGTCCTTGATGACGTTGTGGAACGGCGTCTTGCAGCGGTCCAGCAGGTCGGAGGTGAGCTGCTGGAACTGCGAGCGGGTGATCTTCTCGTCCAGGTGCAGCGGGCCCTCGGCCGACGCCGTGATGTACGGAAGGTTGATCGTGGTCTCGCTGGACGAGGACAGCTCGATCTTCGCCTTCTCCGCGGCCTCGCGGAGACGCTGGAGAGCCATCTTGTCCTTGCCCAGGTCCACGCCGTGGCCGTTGGCGAACTGCTTCACCAGGAAGTCCACGAGGCGCTGGTCCCAGTCGTCACCACCGAGGTGGTTGTCACCGTTGGTGGCCTTCACCTCGACGACGCCGTCACCGATCTCCAGCAGCGAGACGTCGAACGTACCGCCACCGAGGTCGAAGACCAGGATCGTCTGGTCGTCCTTGTCGAGCCCGTAGGCCAGCGCGGCCGCCGTCGGCTCGTTGACGATACGCAGCACCGTGAGGCCCGCGATCTCGCCGGCCTCCTTGGTGGCCTGGCGCTCGGAGTCGTTGAAGTACGCCGGTACGGTGATCACCGCGTCGGTGACCTTCTCGCCCAGGTACGCCTCCGCGTCCCGCTTCAGCTTCTGCAGCACGAAGGCCGAGATCTGCTGCGGGTTGAAGTCCTTGCCGTCCAGGTTCATCTTCCAGTCGGTGCCCATGTGGCGCTTGACCGACCGGATGGTCCTGTCGACGTTCGTGACCGCCTGGCGCTTGGCTACCTCTCCGACGAGCACCTCGCCGTTCTTGGCGAAGGCGACGACGGACGGCGTGGTCCTGGCGCCCTCTGCGTTGGTGATGACGGTGGGCTCGCCGCCTTCGAGAACGCTGACGACGGAGTTAGTCGTGCCCAGGTCGATGCCGACCGCACGTGCCATTTCAATTCCTCCAACTGACTTGAGTGGAACAGGCTCAAGGATGCATCACGGATCGCGGCGAGTCAAAGGACCTGAGTCGAGGGGGCTCAATAATCGTGCTGACGCGGCGCAACGGGCCTGGCGGGGGGCTTGCGGAGTGTCCGCCGGTACGCGGAGCGCCTCGCGCGGCGAGGCGGCCGCGTCCTGCGGTCGTTCTGTCATAACTTTCACAAAGGCCCCGAAAGTTCCCCGGGAGCCGCTTGAACCTCCTTGAGCCCCTTGAGCCCTCTTGAGCCCGGAACGGTCAGGTGTCCGCCATGGAACGACTCACGTCATGGGTGGCGGGGCGAGCGGCACGGCTCGCGGACCCCAAACGCCTCCTGGATCTGACGCTCGGCTCGGTCCTGCTGGTTCTGGCGGCGCCGGTACTGGTGGTGGCGGCACTGACGGAGGTGGTACGGGGCCGGCGGCCGGGCCGGCCCGCCTTCACCACCGACCGTCGCACCGGCCTGCACGGCCGCCCCTTCGTCCTGCGCGCGCTGCGCACCCGCCGGTTCCGCCTCGACCTGGTGTCCAGGCTGCCCCACGTCGTACGGGGCGACCTGTCCCTGGTCGGGCCCGCCCCGCTCGCACACGGCTCCCCGGCGGCGGCCGCTCCGTGGCGGCAGCTCGTACGGCCGGGTCTGACCGGTCTCGCGCAGGTACGGCGGCACTCGCCAATGCCGTGGGACGAGACCCCGCTGCTGGACCAGCACTACGTCGCGCACCACTGGATCGGCCTCGACCTCCTGATCCTGGTCCGTACGCTGCCGGCCCTGCTCCTGGTGGAGCCCCGGCCACACCCTCCCGGGCGCGCCCCGAGGCTCGTACGCGCGGCGCCCGCCCGCCGTCCTGGGGGCCGGGGAGCGGCGCCCGCCCCCCGTTCCCCGGCCCGCGGGCGCGCCCCAGCGACACAGATCACCACCCGCGCCACTACATTGCGTCGAGACAACTGGGTAACCTCAGCACGAACCGATTAAGTTACTGCTTAGTACGCGTGCTGGATCCGTACCAGTGCCGACCTTCCACCCTCGCAGTCCCGAGGAGCCCCACATGCAACTCGCCGCGATCATCGTGTCGCTGGTACTCGGCGTCGTCGGCGTGGCGCTGTTCGCCCGAGCCATCGCGCAGATCTACCGCTTCGTGCGACTCGGCCAGGACGTCCCCGCGGGCACGCGGACCGGCGAACCGCGACAGCGCACCCTGACGGTGGCCAAGGAGTTCCTCGGCCACACGCGGATGAACCGGTGGGGTGTCGTCGGCGTCGCGCACTGGTTCGTGGCGGTCGGGTTCTTCTCGCTCGTCCTGACGCTCGTCAACGCCTTCGGACAGCTCTTCCAGGCCGACTGGCTGCTGCCGGTGATCGGCGACTGGACTCCGTACGAGGTGTTCGTCGAGCTGATCGGCGCGCTGACGACCCTCGGCATCCTGACGCTGATCGTCATCCGCCAGCTGTCCCTGCCGGCCCGCGCGGGCCGCAAGTCCCGCTTCGCGGGCTCGAACTTCGGCCAGGCGTACTTCGTGGAAGCCGTGATCCTCGTCATCGGGGTGGCGATCCTGCTGCTGCGCGGGCTGGAGGGCGCGCTGCACCACGCGGACGGCTACCAGGCCGCGTACGTCATCTCGTACCCCCTGGTCGCGGCGTTCAAGGGACTGAGCCTCACCACCCTCCAGAACCTGGTCTACCTGATCGCGATGATCAAGATCGGGACGTCCTTCGTCTGGATGATCACGGTCGCGCTCAAGACCGACATGGGGGTCGCCTGGCACCGCTTCCTGGCGTTCCCGAACATCTGGTTCAAGCGCGACGCGGCCGGCGGCACGGCGCTCGGCGCCCTGCTCCCGATGACGAGCGGCGGCAAGGAGATCGACTTCGAGGAGCCCGGCGACGACGACGTCTTCGGCGTCTCCCAGATCGAGCACTTCTCCTGGAAGGGCATCCTCGACTTCTCGACGTGTACGGAGTGCGGCCGCTGCCAGTCGCAGTGCCCGGCCTGGAACACGGGCAAGCCCCTCTCCCCCAAGCTGCTGATCATGTCGCTGCGCGACCACGCGCACGCCAAGGCGCCGTATCTGCTCGCGGGCGGCGGCAAGACG